>JAJFHO010000121.1 GCA_021775575.1 Hyphomicrobiales bacterium | reverse complement strand
CGTCGAGATATTGACGACAGCAGCCCTGACGCGATCCACCAGATCGGGGATCTGCGTCGCATCGTGACCGAGAGCAGTTGGCGGCGCGTTGCCGACGCCAAGAGCGAAAATGGCGAAAAAGAGAACGAGGAACAGGCGCATCTTACGACTCCCTGGTCAGCTGAAACTCCTCGAAAATACACTTTGACGATCATATCCGCTGGAGCAGATGCCAGCCATGTGACCGAATTACGCGGCATTGACAAGCGCGTCGATAACGCGGTCGGCGCGCTTTGCATCTTCGTCGTTATCCGGCAGCAGCGGGTCTCTAGCATTCAGGCGATGAGTGAGGACGAGACGGGCGAATTCAAACCGCAAGTCATCGCCAAGGCGAACCGCCTCATCGCACAGGATCGCGGCCGAGGTCACGTTATACAGAGCGCTCGCCGCCTGACGCGCAAGCACGTCCTGGCTGCCACCCGCATCGATGACCGTTCCGACCAGTGCTACTGCCTTGTCGAGCCGCTCGGTGAGTGCTCCCGCAAGGTCATCCGGCGCGGCATTTATCATCGGCTTGAGCGTCTGTGCGAGATGCTCGTGCGCGCGCTCCTTGCGGCTTGCCCGCATGACATCCAAGGCGGTGATGTTGCTTGTGCCTTCCCAGATCGAGCCCAGATGGGACTCGCGCACCAGGCGGGACTCGATCCAATCCTCAATGTACCCGCACCCGCCGCGCATTTCCATCGCATCTCCGGCCACTTTGCGCGCATCGCGGCAGGTGCGGAATTTGACAAGCGGGGTCAGGATTCGCCGTAATTTCCGCGCTTCCTGGCAGCCGCCGTCAGTCTTGTCCAGACACTCGCCGGTAAAGAACACCATGGCAAGGGCCTGCTCCGCGGTCACAGCCATTTTGACCAGCTGACGGCGCGCCAGCGGCAACTCGATCAATCGCTTGCCGAAGGCGGTCCGGCCGCGGGCCACCGCCATGGCTTCATGCAGCGCGCGCCGCATCATCCCGGCGGAGCGCACAGCATTGGCCAGGCGCGACTGATTGACCATCTCGGTCATCTGTTTGAAGCCCTGGGAAAGCTCACCGACAAGATAGGCTACCGCGCCTTCAAGAACGATCTCGCCCGACGCCATGGAGCGGGTCCCGAGCTTGTCCTTGAGCCGGACAATCCGGTAGTGGTTCGGCGATCCGTCATCCAATTCCCTCGGCATCAGGAACAGACCCAACCCCCGCGTGCCCTCGCCGCCACCTGCCGGCCGGGCCATCACGAGTGCGAGCCCCGCATCCACATTCGAGCAAAACCACTTTTCGCCATGGAGCCGCCAGTGGTCTCCTTCGCGTTCAGCCCGGGTCGATGTGGCGCCGACGTCGGACCCGGCGAAACGCTCCGTCATGAACATGGCGCCCTGAAGCAGGCGGTCGGGATTTTCATGGGTCAGGCCCGGCAAATATCTGTCCACGATCCAGGGATCGGCATAGCGGCGGATTGTGCGGGTCAGCGAGTCGGTCATATTCACCGGACACAGCAGGCCGAACTCCGATTGAGCAAAAAGATAGATCAATGTGTATTTGGTTACGGATGAAAGTGGCTCGCTCCACCCCAGCGCCGGGCGGTGGGACATGGCGGCAAGCGCAAAGTCCCCGTAAGCAATCCGTTCGAGCTGCCGGTAGGAAGGATGCTTGATGAGCGATTGCCGGTCATCGCCCTGGCGGTCGCGCGCATTCAGAACCGGCGGGTTCTTGTCGGCCTCATCCGCCAGCATATCGAGTTCATCGCCGACCAGATCGCCCAGCCGCTCGAAAAAGGGCTCCATATGACGGCGTTCGTCGGCGCCGAGATAGAGCGTGAGAACAGATTTCAGAGAAGGATCGGCGTGAAAAAAATTGAGGCCCTTCGTCTCGGGTTGCGGTAATGCCGATTGTGACGGCAGCCTTGGCAACTCATTCATGGCTGACTCATTCGCAGTAGGGGCCGTACCAGCCTGTTGTGCCGGTGCAGGCAATTGATTTTAATTCAGTATAGCGCGAAACCGGCTATTGTTGCGGCCGCTGCATATACTGAATCTGAACGGGCGATCACGGTCAATGAACAGGAAACTCATAGAGGCGCTGGACGATATCCCCACCTATGAACCTCCGGGGCATAGCGGGACCAACAACCGCCGTCTTGTATCAAGCGAAGACGCGCGCGCATTCGAAATGGTTCACGGACGGCTGGAGCCCGGTGGGCATGCGGCCAGGCATGCCCATGATGGCAATTATCAAGCCATGTATGTGCTGTCCGGGCGGGCCGAGGTCATTCTGGCGGAAGAAGAGCCGGTTGTTTGCGGTCCCGCGTCAATTGTCCGGATTCCACCGGGAACGCTACATGAAGTCACAAGCCTGGGTCCCGACCCTCTGGAGCTGATCCTCGTCTATGCCCCGCCGATAAACCCGTGACAGGCGGCGGCGTAACCCCTGCCCGCCACTCAATCAGCGAGCCAGAAACAAGAACCCACCAACCGTAACTCCAGACTCGGATAGCACCCGCCATGACCACGCGACAATTCCCGCCCAAAAGCGACCTCACCATCCACTTCGCCCACCCCGCCTACCGGCTGCATGAGCGTTTTCAACTGCGCGACACCGGCATCGGCAGCTTCCAGAGCTGGACGCCGGAAGAAACGCGCGCGCGGATTGGCGATGGCGAGATTTTTGTCGCCTCGGGCTTTTGGAACAACGATCTGATCCCGGCGGCGGAAAACTTGCGCTTCATTCAGGTTTGCGCCGCCGGCTACGATCAGTTCGATCTTGCGGCGATCGAGACCGCCGGTCTGCGCCTGGCAAATTCATCGGGCGTCAACAAGAACGCCGTGAGCGAACATGCCCTGGCGCTCACCCTGGCTCTGACTCGGCAAATCCATATCGGCCGCGACAATCAGCAAAAGAAACACTGGCGCGGCATGATTTCCGATATTGCGCACCGCGAAGACGAGTTGCCCGGCAAGACTATGCTGATTTTCGGTCTCGGCCAGATCGGCCGGCGGACCGCGAAACTGGCGAGGGCATTCGGCATGAGCGTCATCGGCGTCAGGCGCGACATGTCCGAGCGCGTCGATGTTGTCGACGAAATGCATCCACCGGAGGAGTTCCCGTCGCTTCTCCCGCGCGCCGATGTGGTCGTGCTGTGCTGCCCGCTCACACCGGAAACGGCTCACATCATCGACGCCGCCGCGCTTGACGCCATGAAGCGATCAGCCTTCCTCATCAACGTGGCCCGTGGCGGCTGCGTCGACGAAGCGGCGCTGATAGCCGCCCTCGAGGCCGGTGAAATTGAAGGCGCCGGTATTGACACGACCGAGACCGAACCGCTTGACGCAAACTCCCCGCTGTGGACTTTCGAAAATGTTGTGCTGACCCCGCACACGGCCGGCGAGACCCGGAAATATGAGGACAATGTCATCGACATCCTGCTGGACAATATCGACCGGCTGTCCAGCGGCGATACGGCATTGCGCAATCAGATCGTCTGAGCGAGACGAAATCGCCTCAGATCACCTGCTTTTTTCGCAATGCCTCAAGCTCGTCCTCACCAAGCCCAAGGAGTGAGGAGAGCACTTCGTCGGTGTGTTCGCCGGGCGCGGGGCCGGTACATCGCACAGCCCCTGGCGTCTCTCTGAGCCGCGGGACAACGCCCTGCATCGTTACCTTTCCAAGTTCCCCATCCGGGACTTCGATGATCATTCCGCGCTCGCGCAGATGGCCCGACTCATACACGTCGCGCGAGTCGTTGACCGGTCCGCCGGAAATGCCGTTTTTTTCGAACAGGGACAACACGTCCTCCAGTGTCTGGCTGGCAAACCACGGTTTGAGAATATCGTCGAGCGCATCGGCGTTGCGCACTCTGTCCGGATTGGTCGCGAATAACGGATCGTCGATCAAATCGGGCCGCCCGATTGCTTTGGCCAATCGTTCATAAATCGACTGGGACGACGCGCTCAGCGCGAACCATTTTCCGTCACCGGTCTGGTAGACATTGCTTGGTCCGGCATATTGGCTCCGGTTGCCGGAGCGTTGGCGTATCGCGCCAAGCTGGTCATATTCGATAATCGAAAACTCAAGCACCCGAACCATTGAGTCGACGAGCGAGACGTCAACTTCCTCACCCCTGGCTTCGGGATCGGTTTTCTGGCGGCACCAGGCCAGCAGAACGCCAATCACGCCAAAAAGACCTGTCATGCTATCCGCAATCGGATAGCCGATATGCAGCGGAGGTCTGTCGGCGTCGCCGCAAAGCGCGGTAAAACCGGAATAGGCTTCCGCGACCCGTGCAAAGCCCGGACGCTTGGCCAAGGGCCCCGTTTGGCCATAGCCCGATACCCGGAGAATAATCAGATTAGGATTCAGCTCCTTCAACATTTCATGGGAAAAACCGTATTTCTCCAATGTTCCCGGCCGGAAATTCTCCACCAGCACGTCGAACTTGCCGATCATCCGCCGAAACAGATCCTTGCCGTCCTTTTTACGAATATCGAGGGTGATCCCGCGTTTGTTGCGGTTCGTCACCTTCCACCACAAAGGCACACCGTCCTTGTGAGGCGGAAGGGCGCGAAGCGCATCTCCCTTGCCGCCCGGAAGTTCGACCTTCACGACCTCGGCTCCGAAATCGGCAAGCAGGCTGCTTGCAAAAGGCGCAGCGACGACTGTTGACATATCAAGAACACGCATTCCGGAAAGCGGCATAGATTTGTGATCCTTGGTCATGCGGGCGATCTTCACATTATGTCGTATCGGTCTGGTCCGGCCGCCGCGAAGACGGCCCGACAGGAAAGGTTCGGGGTCGAATGGCCAGGACGCCTCATGGCGTGAAATCAATTCTGAAGCATCAAATTCGGCAGCCAGGTAATGACCGCCGGGAAGGCCAGAAATACCCCGAGCGTAATAACATCGGCGATGAAGAACGGACCGATCCCCCGGAACACGTCCTGCAAGGATATATCCGGTCTCACCCCGGCGACGACGTAGCAATTTAGGCCAATCGGCGGCGTGATCAGGCACACCTCGCACATCTTGACGACGACGATACCGAACCAGATCGGATCATAACCCAGCCCGATCACGGCCGGATAAACCACCGGCAACGTCAGAAGCAACATGCCGATCGCATCCATGAACATGCCGAGAATAATGTAAAACAGCAGAATGCAGATCATGATGACGACGGGCGGGAACGGCAAACTTGTTACCCACTCGGCGAAAACGGACGGCAACTCGGCAAAGCCCAGGAAGCGGACGAAAATCAGCACGCCCCAGACGAGCGAGAAGATCATGACGGTCAATCGGGCCGTTTACAGGATCGCAGAGCGCAGCGTCGGCCATTTCATGCCGCCGACGAGGGCCATGACAAAGACTAGAAACGCACCGAGCGCGCCGGCTTCCGTCGGGGTTGCCCAGCCGGTGTACATCGAGGTGAAAATAATGATGATCACTGCGATAACGGGAAATGTTCCAGGAACCGAGCTCATGCGCTCGCCCCAGCTGAATCCGGTGACGGGGGGGCCGAGTTTCGGATTGCGCTTCGCCATAAAGATAATCAGAAGCGCATAAATGATGGCCGAGACGATGCCGGGAATGAAGCCGGCAACGAGCAGCCGGCCGATGGATTCTTCAACGATGATCGCATAGATGACCAGGATCGCGCTTGGCGGGATCAGCGATGCGAGCGTTCCGCCCGCCGCGACCACGCCCGCGGCAAGACGCGGATCATAGTCGTTTTTCAACATCTCCGGTATTGCCACACGGGCGAAAACCGCAGCCGTCGCGGTGCTTGCGCCGGAAACGGCGGCAAAGCCCGCCGTTGCGAATACAGTGGCGACCGCCAGACCGCCGGGCACCCAGCCAAACCATTTCTTGGCGGCATCAAACAGCGCTTCCGTCATGCCGGCATGGAAGGCAAGGAAGCCGATCAGGATAAACATCGGCAGCACGCTGAGCGCGTATATGGTGCCCTTGGCATAGGGGATCATCCCGGCATTGCCCGCCCCGCCGGTCCAGCCCAGCATCGTTACCAGCCCGAGCAGGCCGACGATGGCGGTGGCATAAACAACGCGAACGCCGAGCACGACCAGAATAATCAGGATGCCGGCGCCGATGAGGCCCAGCACAAATTCGTCGCCGGAGGCGATCTTCTCGCCGAACCCCGTTCCAAAAATAAAATCCAGCAACTCCATCAGATCATTTCCCCCGGTCGGTGCTGGTTTCTTCGTCATCGTCGCCAAATGCGTCGTGGATTTCCTTGTCGGCCATTTCGGCAACTTCCTGCATTGCCGGAATGGCGACCGGCGTGGCATCGGGGTTAATGATGAGCCGAGTGTAGCCGAACATCTGGAGAATAAGCCGAGCCAGCAAAACCGAGAATGCGACGGGCACCCATATTTTCGAAGGCCAGGTCGAGATCTCCCGGTCTATGGTCGAATCGCCCAGTTCAAACGCCCGAAGGAATGCCGTGAAGCTGAAATAGATCAGAACCGCCATGATGAAAACGGCGAGCAGAACCCCAAGGAATTCCATCAACCACAAGGTGCGCCCGGAGAGCTGCCGGACCAGCAGCTCCATGCGGATGTGTCCACCAATGCGTTGCATTGCGGCAATTGGGAGAAAAGAGAATGTGACCATGCTCAGGGTCACGAGGTCATTGTATCCCCAAACAGGCATGCCCAATTTGCGGCCAACGACATTGGCGGTGCCGAGGAGCATTAATCCCAGAATGAAATAGGCGGCCGCCATGCTGAGGCCGTCCTCGATTTTGGTCAGCCCACCGTCCAGCTTTGCGAGAAGACTCGCTCCTGAAGAAACGGTCATGGAAGTCCCCCCCAATGGCCGCCATACCGGAGCAATATGCTCCGGTATGGTTTAGTCGCGCTTCATCAAGTCCAGGCGTGATTCCAGCGACTGCCCTATTGGGCGCTTTTCGCCGTCTTCATGACGAAATCCAGCAAGCCCTTGGCGTCGAACTTGCCTTTGTTCGCAGCGATCCACTTGTCATAGACGGGCTGACCGCCGACTTCGCGGAACTTGGTGAGTTCAGCGTCGGTATATTTGATTTCCGTCTTGGTCTTGCGCCATTTCGGGATGTTTATGTCGTCTTTTTTCTTGTACGCAGCCCTTAGCGCATCATAGGCCGGACCCTTCGCGTCGGTCAGCAGTTTGCGATACTGCTCCGGCAGCTTGTCCCAGGAAGCCTTGCTCACAACATTGGGACAGTCATTGGTGCCCGGTGCGAGATTAAGGGTGTACCATTCCGCCACTTCGTCAATTTTGTAAGCCGAATGGGCATAGGAGAAGGGGAAGGACACGGCGTTCACCGCACCGCGGTCAATCGCCTGATAGACTTCCGTCGCCGTCATTGTCGAAATATTGGCGCCGAGGGCCCGCATGGCGTCCGCCAGCCCGCCGAGCGCGCGCACGGTCATGCCGTCCCAGTCTTTTATGGCCTTCGGCGGCGTGCCCTTGCCCATATATTCATACTGCGGGAGCTGTGAACTGGAGAAGGTGAAAATGCCCCACTTGTCGGCAAGCTCTTTCGACGTGATCGGGTGCTTGTAGACCGCTTCGGCGACCTTGCGCTGCACATCGAAATTGGTGACTGGAAGGAAGGGCAGATTCAGAACCGTCAACGACTGGTTCTTGCCCGGATGATAGGCCCAGCACACCTTTGACATGTCAAAAACGCCGGCCTTCAGATTGTCAAGATTCTGCTTCTTGCCACCGAGCTGATCGCCGTAAAATATCTTGATCTCGAAATTGCCGCCGGTCTTTTCCTTGGCGACCCTGGCAAATGTCTCAAGGTCTTCGGTGAAGGCCCGGCGCTTGCCCCAGACATTCACCTTCCACTTCACCTTCGGTCCATCGACCTCGGCGGCCATTGCACCGCTGGTGAGAGTTGCCGGGCCCGTTGCCAAGAAAAGACTGGCGACGCCGCCAAGCAAAACGAGTTTCAAGGATTTCATTACCAGAGTTCCTCCCAATGGTTGACCGGCATTCCTAAATCCCGGCTTCGTTTTTACGGCCGATTAAAACCGACCCTTCTATTAGCCGGTATTGACCTTATCACCCATCGTGCCAGATCGTACCTCTGACTGTCAATTAAACAAAACAGAGTTTCACTGTGTGAAACACACTGGTTTTGTGAACATATCCCCAATCGCCGTGATCGCACCAATGCCGCGGGCAAATTTTGGGAATTAGAGCGCGCGGCGCGCCGTAGCAGTGCTGAAATAGTTTGATATTTTCGCTCCACCCCTCTTCAATCGTGACGCTCAGGGTCCGAAGCTTGAGCGCACCTGGATTGCCCAGATGCCGTCGAGCATGGTCAATATGTAGAGGGACTCATACCGACCGATGACACCGCCATCTTCCCGGTAGCGCGTGTAGCTGAGCCGCCAATGGCGCTTTCGCATCATTCCTCTGGATCAGTTCCCTGTCGTCCCATGCACTGTGATGCCAGTTATCCTGCTCTTTCAGCCGGTCAAAGAGATCCATGGGATTGTCGCCCGGGGCCTCGTAGACGACGACGGAGCATTCCGCCATGCGAATGTGGGGGAAATGCATACAGGCGTCCATCGCGTCCGCGTCATGGATGTTCAGGGCCGCCATGAACCGGTCCAACACGGCCCGGCCCGCCTTTTCAATCTCCGGCATGCCTATCGGCTTCGTCATTCGCCCGGCGCCTGTTTGCGGGTCATATCGCGGACAACGGCAATTGACTGAATTTGCAACACACTCGGTACGACTTCTGTTCGCTCCAGACAAACGACGAGCCATGACGACGACGCCTGTTGCGTCTTGACTGGCACGCCTTAACCCCCTGTATCCGTATGAATTTGCTCAAGCCGCCGCACGGTTTCGACAAGGCGCACGCCAAGACCCGGCAAATCTTTTTCTGGAATTCTGTTGTTCAATCCACCGCAGTTGAATGTCAGGATCGTCCCGTCCCGCATTGCAAGCGGAGCCCCGACGGCGTTGTATTCAGGCATCCAGTCACCGGCCGAAGTGCAATAGCCTTTCTCGGCGAAAGCTTCGAGCTCGCTGTCAATCGCGGCCTTCAGTTTCGGCCAGCGCGTTCCATAGGAAGCTTCCATCTCTTCAAATAATTTTTGCCTTTCCTCCGCGTTGACCGCGGCGATGTAGGAACGCCCCATCGCGCTTGTGGCCATCTCACGCCAGGCGCCAATATCGACCGGCACCGCGGTCATCGAGCTGCGCCGGACGCGATCGATGACGATCATATTCAGGCCATCACGCAAACCGATGGAAACAGTTCCCTGGCAGGAATTGGCGAGCTCCCGAATAAAGGGGCGCGCGATCTGACGGATGGAAAGGCGCTGAAGAACGGGATATCCCAGAGACAGTATATGAGGATGCAGCAGATAGAAGCCGGTCTCTTCATCCAGATCCAGATAGCCGAGCGACATCAGCGTGAATGTCAGGCGCGACACCGTCGGCTTGGGCAAGCTGGTCCGCCGCGCCAATTCCGCGTTGCTCAGCCAGCGGTCGTCGGCCCGAAAGGCGCTCAATATCGTCATGCCCCGGGCAAGCGCTGTGACGAACTGCCGGTTCTTGTGGCCTTCGCCCGATTTGGCGACGTCTGTGTTCTTTCGAAACCCCATTGAGTTTACTGCTCCTACTCGCTCACTGGCGCCGTTCACCTTCTTGACAATACGAGCAAGAAGGTGAATGTATATCTATCATGCGGAACATTGTTTCGTTTGTCAAAACATTTGGCAATTGCCAGCGGTTCCAAGAAAAATGCCGGGAAACCGGTTTGTCTGGGGGTACATGCGATGACGGATACGATGCAGGCATTGTTGCATCCACGCTCAGTCGCCCTCATTGGAGCCTCCCCCGATCCCAACAAGCTCAACGGCCGCCCGTTCCACTATCTGCGGCGCGACGGTTACGAGGGAGCCATATATCCGGTCAATCCGAAATACGACAATATCGACGGAGTTCCCTGCTACAAGGACATTGCCTCCCTGCCCGAAGCGCCCGACCTCGCCGTCATTATGGTATCGGCCCGCCTCGTCGACGACATCGTCATGGCTCTGGGAGAAAGAGGCACGCCGGTCGCATTGGTGGTGAGCTCCGGCTACTCCGAGACCGGGGCGGAGGGAAGGCAAAAGGAACAACGGCTTATTGAAACCGCACGCGCACATGGCGTTCGTATTTGCGGGCCCAATAATCTCGGCCTGATCTCGGCCTTTGACCGGATGGCCGCAACATTCAGCCAATATGCCTTCGAGCCCCCGCTGGCCGGGCCGATTGCTTTCGCCAGTCAGTCGGGCGCGCTGGGAACCGGCATTGCTTATCTGGCGCGCAGCCGCAATCTCGGTTTCGGGTATTTTGTCACGACCGGCAATCAGGCCGACATAACCATCATGGAAGTGCTGGAGCGAATCGTCGACGACGGCCGAATTTCGGTGCTTTCCGCCTATATCGAAGGGCTTCGTCCGGGAGACGGCGCCAGCCTTGTGCATCTTGCAAGCCGTGCAATGCAGGCCGGCAAACCACTCATTGTGACCAAGGTCGGCCGCAACAAGACAGGCGCGCGCGCCGCACAATCGCATACCGGCTCGCTGGCCGGGGAAGATCGGGTTTTCGATGGCGTACTGCGCCAGCATCATGTCATTCGGGCCCGCCATGAAGAACATATGCTCGACCTGATGTCCGTATTGTCGCGCTGTCCGGTCCCGGAAGGGCGCGGCGTCGCCATCATCACGCAATCGGGCGGGTCCGGCGTTCTGATGGCTGACAGGGCGGATGAGCTCGAACTCGATGTACCCATCCTGGCTCCGGCGACCCAAGACAAGCTCACCGCCGTGCTGCCGCACTTTGCCGCTACCGCAAATCCCGTCGATGTTACGGGGCAGTTTCTCGCCGACCCGAACATGCTGAGCGACAGCATAAAAATCGTCCTGGACGATCCGGAAATTCACATTTGCGTCGTGTGGCTTCAACTCATGGGGCAGTACGCCGCTACGCTCGTCGATCTCTTCAAGGAGCTTCGCGAAAGCATCGACAAACCACTCATTATCTGCTGGGTCGGCGCGCCCGAGAGTGCTGTGCACGCGCTCAACGAGGCCGGCATCTGCCTGCTGGAGACGACTGAACGAGCCATTGAAGCAGCCGCGGGACTGGCGCGCTTTGGCGAGATGCGCCGCCGCTATGCGGATCATAAGCCAGCCGTTGCTCCGCCCGTCGTCGAAGAGGCCAAGGCATGCGGAAATGCCGAGCCAGTGAACTCGCTTGCGGCCGCGGCCGCCTTGATGGCTTATGGGTTGCCGATTGTGGAGTCGGCTCTTGCCAAGTCACCGGACGATGCGAAGCGTCTGGCGTCTCAACTGGGGTTTCCCGTTGCTCTGAAGATCGAGTCGGCGGATTTACCACACAAGACAGAGGCAGGCGGGGTCCGCCTTGGCATCGCGGATGAGGACGCGGTTGCGCTGTCCGGCGAAGAAATTCTCAGCGCCGCGCGCGTCTATGCGCCGGACGCAAGGGTTGATGGCCTGCTGGTTCAGAAGATGGTGGAACCCGGCGTACAATTGGTGCTTGGGCTGCGGCAGGACCCTGTTTTCGGTCCGGTCATTATGGCCGGTATAGGCGGGATTTTCGTCGAGATCCTCGACGATGTGGTATTCGCTCGGGCACCGGTCACGCCGGATGAAGCGAAACGCATGCTTGGTCGGCTAAAGGCGCGCGCGATGTTTGATGGCGTGCGCGGCGCCCCGCCCGTCGACCTTGAAGCAATTATACAATTGCTCTGCAACCTTTCGGACTTCGCCCTCGCCCACCCGCAAGTCGCGGAACTGGACCTCAACCCTGTTTTTGCCGGCCCTGACGGAGCGGTGATTGTGGACTGGCTGATGCTTGCGAATAACGGATCGCTCAACGCGCTGCGGCCGGACGAGCAGAAGATCGCCTGAGGAGAAGGAAAACAGCCAATGCCACTGGTTATCGCGGAGCGTCTGGATGGCGGCATCGTTCTTTTGCAGATGAATCGCCCCGAAGCGCTGAACGCGCTGAATATGGACACACGCGTGGAGCTCGTCGGCCATTTCCGGCAGCTCGCCGAGGATATGGACGTCCGCTGTATCGTCATCACCGGCAATGAAAAAGCATTTGTCGCCGGTGCCGACCTGAAGGAGATGGCGGACAAGAGCACCGCCGAGATGGCCCTTTCCGGGGCACGGCGCATGTGGAAAGTCATTGCCGATTGTCCTCACCCGGTCGTTGCGGCGGTCAATGGCTTCGCCTTTGGCGGCGGTTGCGAGCTCGCCATGCACGCCGACATCATTGTTGCCGGCGAGAACGCAAAATTCGGGCAGCCGGAAGTGCGGGTCGGCATCATGCCCGGCGGCGGCGCGACCCAAAGGCTGGTTCGCGCGGTCGGGAAATTCCGGGCCATGATGATGATGCTGACCGGCGAGCCGGTGTCCGCCAAGGAAGCTCTGGAGATGGGACTGGCGAGCGAAGTCGTTCCCGACGATCAGGTTCTGGAGCGGTCACTGGAGGTCGCACGGAAGATCTCGGCAATGCCGCCACTCGCCATTCGCCAAATCAAGGAAGTTGTCCTCGCAGGCGCCGACAGTTCGCTCGACGCCGGACTGACGCTTGAGCGCAAGGCCTTCGACATTCTGTTCGACACCGAAGACCAGAAAGAAGGCATGCAAGCCTTCATCGAAAAACGCAAACCGGAATTCAAAGGGAGATAGACCGTGCTGCCGGACCCGCAAGGAGAAGAGTTGATCGTCGGCGTGGCAGGCGCCGGCGCGATGGGACGGGGCATTGCCCAGGTCGCCGCCACCGGCGGATGCAATGTGAAGCTCTATGACACCCGGTCCGAAACCGCCCGGGAAGCCGTTGAGTTCATCCAATCGATGGTGGCTCGCGCGGCGGAAAAAGGGCGCATGAGCGAGGAAGAGGCGGAGGCCGCATCGCGACGTATCGAGATTGTCGATTCCCTGTCCGGCTTTGCGCCCTGCGACGTTGTTATCGAGGCGGTTGTCGAGAATCTCGACGTCAAGCACAAGGTCTTCGCCGAGCTGGAATCTATCGTCGGCGAGGACATTATTCTCGCGTCAAACACTTCTTCCCTCTCGGTGACTTCCATCGCCTCAGCCACACAGCACCCGGAACGGGTGGCCGGGTTTCATTTCTTCAATCCTGTGCCCGTCATGAAGCTGGTGGAAGTCATCGACGGCGTGCGCACGGCCCCCGGTATCGCCGATTTTCTGATCGGCCTGGGCAAGCGCATGGGCCGCGTACCGGTCCGCGTCGCCGACGCGCCCGGCTTTCTCGTCAATCAGGTGGGGCGCGGTTTCACGATTGAAGCGGCGCATCTAGTCGGTGAAGGCATTGCGCAATTTGTCGATGTCGACCGGATCATGCGCGATGCCGCAGGCTTCCGCATGGGGCCCTTCGAGCTTATGGATCTGACCGCGATCGACGTCACCCACCCGGCGACGGAGCTGACCTACCGCCAGCATTTCGATGAACCTCGCTACAGGCCATCGGTGCTGATGAAGACAAGGCTGGAGGCCGGTCTGCTGGGACGAAAGGTCGGAACGGGATTTTATTCGTATGAGAGCGGCCAGCAAGACGTACCCGAGGAAGCGCCGGCCCCCGGCTACGATGACCGGCCGGTCTGGATAAGTCAGGCGGAGCCCGACGGATATCGCATGCTCTCAGACCGTATCGGCGAGCTTGGAGCGCCGGTAGACGATGGTGCCGCGCCCGGCGACGACGCCCTGATCATCGTGACGCCGCTCGGCCTGGACGCAACCGCCGCCTGCCTGAATGAAGAACTTGATCCCACGCGAACGGTCGCGGTGGATACCCTGTTCGGCCTGTCTCGCCGGCAGACCGTCATGAAAACGCCGCTCACCGCGCCGGACTTTGCCGATGCCGCCTACGGCCTGCTTGCCGGTGACGGCACGCCGGTCACGGTCATCCATGACAGTCCGGGCTTTGTTACCCAGCGGATTGTCGCCTTGATCGTCAATATTGGTTGCGCCGTCGCCCAGGCGCGGACCGCTACACCGGAAGATATCGACAAGGCGGTCACGCTCGGACTCCGCTATCCTTACGGGCCGCTGGCCTTTGGCGACGCCCTTGGCCCATCGAAAATCCTGCAAGTGCTGACTGCAATCCACCAGCTCACCGGCGACCCACGATACCGGCCGACACCCTGGCTGCGCCGGCGCGCGGAATTGGGAATCTCGCTTCTGACACCGGAAAGCTGACCTTAAGGCTTGCCACCAATGAAAGCGGACTCTCGATAACAAGACGGAAACGGAGACAAAACGAAAATGCTTGATGCCTATATCTACAGCGGTCTTAGAACACCCTTCGGCAGAAATTCCGGCGCACTCGCCACTGTGCGTCCGGACGACATGCTTGCCGATGTCATTCGAGCCGTCATCGATCGATCTCAATTCGCGGAAGACGCCATTGACGATGTGCTGATCGGCTGCGGCAATCAGGCCGGCGAAGACAGCCGGTGCGTCGCCCGCCATGCGGTTCTGCGCGCAGGGCTGCCCATTGAAGTGCCGGGCGCGGTGTTGCAGCGCAACTGCGGCAGTGGCCTCAATGCCATGATCTCCGCCGCCCATGCCATCACCTGCGGCGAGGCCGATGTCGCCATTGCCGGCGGCGTTGAAAGCATGACCCGGGCGCCCTTCGTCGTCGGCAAGGCGGAGCAGGCCTATACCAAGCAGATGGCCTGGTTCGACAGCGCGCTCGGCGCACGCTTCCCCAACCCGGCGATCGAGAAGGAATTTGGCTCCGACACAATGCCTCAGACGGCCGACAATCTGGCTGTCGAGTATCAGCTCACGCGTGAGGATTGCGACAAGTTCGCCCTTGCCTCACAGCAGAAATACGCCGCCGGCAAGGCCGACGGGTTCTTCGACGGCGAGATCAGCGCCGTCACGGTCCCGGGCGGGCGCAGAAAGCCGGACGTCGAGGTGAGCGAGGATGAATTCCCGCGCCCGCAAACCAATCTGGAAGGCCTTGCCGCGCTGCGTCCTCTGATCCAGGACGGTGTCACGACCGCCGGCAATGCATCGGGGCTGAATGACGGCGCGGTCGCGCTCGTCATGGCAAGCGCGAAGGCTGGCGAGAAAGCCGGAGAAAAACCGCTTGCGCGCATCCTGGCCAGCGCGGTAGCCGGCGTGCCGCCCCGGATCATGGGCTTTGGCCCGGTGCCGGCATCCCAGAAAGCACTGGAGCGCGCCGGGCTTTCGCTCAAGGATATGGATGTTATCGAGATCAACGAGGCCTTCGCCGCCCAGGTCCTTGCCTGTCTCAAGGGTCTCGGCGTGGACCAGAATGACAGCCGCGTGAACCCCAATGGCGGGGCGATAACCGTCGGGCATCCGCTCGGCGCGTCGGGACCGCGCATCGCGCTCACCGCCGCGCGGCAACTTGAACGCTCCGGCGGGCGTTATGCCCTGGTCAGCTTGTGCATAGGGTTGGGACAGGGAATCGCCATCGTTATCGAGAAAGTCTGATCTGGTGGGCAGCACCGCATTTCAATGGGACGACCCCCTCCTCCTTGAAGACCAGCTGAGCGAGGAGGAGCGCATGGTCCGCGATCACGCGCGCAAATTCGCTCAAAGCCTGCTCATGCCGCTGGCGCTGGAATGGAACCGGCATGAGCGGTTCGACCCGGAGCTCATGCTCGAATTTGGCGAGATGGGTTTCCTCGGTGGTACCATTGAAGGCTATGGCTGTCCCGGTCTCAGTAATGTCGCTTACGGCCTGGTGGCGCGCGAGCTGGAGCGGGTGGACACGGCCTTTCGCTCCGCCGTCGGCGTACAATCCGGCCTGGCCATGGGCCCGATAGCTTCCTTCGGCAGCGAGGAGCAGAAACAACGCTTTCTTCCACCCATGGCGCGCGGCGAACTTATCGGCTGCTTCGGACTGACCGAGCCCGATCACGGCTCCGATCCAAGCGGCATGGGCGCGCGCGCCAGGACGGCGCCGGGCGGCTACACACTCAACGGAAGCAAGGTGTGGATTACCAACTCTCCGATCGCCGATGTCCTGATCGTCTGGGCCCGCGATGACGAAGGCCATGTCGGCGGTTTCATTCTGGAGCGCGATATGGACGGCCTGTCGACGCCCAAGATTGAGGGGAAATTCGGCGTGCGCGCCTCGCCAACCGGTGAGATCGTCATGGCGGATGTCTTTGTCCCGGAGGGCAATCGTCTGGAGAGTGCCAAGGGTCTTAAAGCACCGCTGTCATGCCTGTCGCGTGCCCGTTTCGGCATCAGCTGGGGGGCGCTCGGCGCCGCGGAATATTGCTGGCATGCCGCCCGTCAATATGTGCTGGATCGAAGGCAGTTCGGGAGGCCCCTCGCCGCCAACCAGCTTGTCCAGAAAAAGCTTGCCGACATGCAAACCGAGATCACGCTCGGCTTGCAGGCGGTCCTCAGGCTGAGCCGTCTGCAGGACGAGGGCAAGGCAACGCCGGAGATGATCTCGCTGGTGAAACGCAACAACGCCGGCAAGGCACTGGAAATCGCGCGCGTAGCCCGTGACATGCACGGCGGTAACGGTATTTCGGACGAATTTCACGTCATCCGGCACATGATGAATATGGAAGTCGTGAATACGCTTGAGGGAACTCACGATATCCATGCGCTTGTGCTGGGCCGTGCACAGACGGACATTTCTGCGTTCTGAAGCCCGCCGGCAAGCGTACAGAATTGACTTGAGGAGGACAGGGCATGAACACGCAGGCGGCTTCCCGGCAGCCAGGATCGGAGCCAGACGAATTTGAAGCCTATCTGGAAAAGATACGGCGCTTCACGCGCGATGTCCTGATTGGCCATGAGGACGTCGTCGAGGCGAGCGATGAGATTCCGGCGGATGTCGTCGATCAAATGCGCGACATCGGGCTGTTTGGAATCAGTTTGCCGAAACAATGGTCCGGCCTGGAACTGACGCAGGAACAGCAGGTCCGCCTGACATTCGAATTCACCCAGGCCAGCGCCGTTTACCGTTCGCGCTTCTCCACCACCATCGGTTTGTGCTCGCAGATGATCCTCGATTATGGAACGCCAGCGCAAAAGGAGACCTATCTGCCGCGCATGGCGAGCGGGCAGGTCACAGCCGCTTTCTGTCTGACCGAACGCAACGCAGGGACCGATGCCGGGTCATTGGAGACAACGGCAACGCGGACGCCAAAAGGGTTCAAACTCAACGGCATCAAGCGTTACATCACGAATGCGCCGGACGCGGAATTATTCGTAGTAATGGCTGCAACCGGTGAAGACGAGAACGGCAAAAAGGACATTTCGGTATTCCTGATCGACGCCGGTACGCCCGGAATAACGCCGGGGCCCCGGGAACGGATGATGGGCCAGCGCGGTTCGCATGTGTCTGAGATATTCATCGAAGACTGCGAAGTGGGCGAGGATGCCTTGCTCGGCGGCAAGGTCGGCAATGGCCTGAAAATGGCGTTGCGCGGCATCAACCATGCCCGCACCCATGTGGCCGCCACCTGCGTCGGCCAGAGCACGCGTATTCTCTCAGAAGCCATCGCCTATGCGAAGGAGCGGGAGCAATTCGGCCAGCCGATTGCCGATTTCCAGGCGCTTCAGACGATGATTGGCGAGAGCCGCGCGGAACTGGCCGCGGCCCGCGCCCTGACCCTGGAGGTGGCGCGCAAATTCGATGCCGGCCCGATCCCCCATATCGACATTGCCTGCGCAAAGATGTTTGCCTCGGAAACCGTTTGGCGCATCGCCGACCGCGCCGTGCAAATCCTTGGCGGCATGGGCTATATGGAAAGCCACCCCATCGCGCGGCTGTTCCGCGACGTGCGCGTCTTCCGCATCTTTGAGGGCACGTCGCAAATCCAGCAACTGAACATTGCAAAACACGCTATCAAGCATGGCGTTTCAGGGCAGCTCTAGAGCCTCGCCCCCTACCCCACCCGCACACAGGCGCCGCCATCCACCGGCAGGGCGACACCGGTGATGAAATTGGCTTCATCCGACGCCAGGAACAAGGCGGCATTGGCAACATCCCAGGCCGTACCCATTTTCTTGCGCAAAGGCACAGAAGCATCCCGTTCCGCCTCGACCTCGGCGCGGGTTTTGCCCCAGACGCGGGCTCTCGTATCCACCGCCATGGGCGTATTGATCTTGCCCGGCAGAATGACATTGGCGCGAATGCCATATTCGGCATTTTGAATGGCAAGTTGTTCGGTGAAGGCAATCATCGCCGACTTCGTCGCCTTATAGGCCACCAGCGGATAAGTGACCCAGGCGGCCATCGAGGAAATATTGATGATTACGCCGCGTTTCTGTTCTCGCATGACCGGTAAGGCGTGCTTGCAGGCCATGACCGTGCCGCGCAGATTAATGGCGACAACCCTGTCGAATGCTTCCTCGGTGATTTCCGTAACGGGCGCATCGCCGCCGGCAAGACTAACGCCCACATTATTGTGCAGGATATCGACGCTGCCCCAGCGTTCCCGACAAGAGGCGATGGCGGATTCCAGGCTTGCCTCCTCGGTAACGTCGGCGCAGCACGCCTCAGCAATGCCGCCCGCTTCCGTGATCTGTTGGACCGTCTCCTGCGCCTGCTCGAAATCCCGGTCTACGGCCAGCGCCCGCGCGCCATGACGCGCATAAAGCAAAGCCGATGCGCGGCCGTTTCCCATGCCCTCGCCCGGACTTTGTCCGGCACCGACAACGATGGCGGTTCTGCCTGTCAGATCGTAGATTTTCTCGTTCTGCATGAGATGTATTCTTTCCAATGACGTTTTGGGGGTTGGGTCATTGGCGTCCGTGCCCGGCGAGACGCCCGCGCCTCAAACCGGCGCCACCTTCGCCAGCGGCTCGCTCCTCCCTTCGGGCAGGTGATCGCGCATGTCCGCAACAAGGTCTTTTTTCAGCGACGCATAGCCGGCATCGTTCCAAAGGTTATGCCATTGATGCGGGTCTTCATTCAGAAGATACAGCTCGCCCTCCGACCCCTGATAGCAATTGGTTTTCTCATAAGCGGTGACGAGATAATTATCGCGCACCATGGTGCGCATAATGATGTCATTGCCATCATAACCGTCGATCCATTCCGTCATCACGCGCTCGCGTGGGGGCTTCCCGGCGTCGGGCGGCAGCGCGCTGCCCTGCATCCATTCGGGAACCGGCAACCCGGCGGCGGCAAGGATCGTCGGTGCGATATCGACATGGCCGACCGGTTCGCTGATTTCCGCTGGCGCGATACCGGACGACGGCGCGGGCCGCCAGATCAGCGGCACATGGGTCAGGGCGTTCACATGGTAGGGGCCCTTGAAAAACATACCGAAGTCGCCCTGCAGCTCGCCGTGATCGGTGGTATAGAAGATATCTGTATCGCGGTCCCATTCGCGTTCCCCGAGATGGCCGAGCACCAGGCCTATTGCTTCGTCGATCAGCTCGTTTTTCGCGTGTACGACAGCATTGACCTCCCGAATCTGATCGGCGGTGGTCTCCGCGGGCACATAGTCGGGCGGAACTTCGAAATTCAACCGGGCCTCGCCAGTGAACCAGGCAAGCCAGTGCCAGGGTTTTTGCCGCAGGACCTCTTCGCAGCGCTCCCGGCTGCCCGGATAGCCCGGCGGCAGCGGCAGATCGCGCCAGTTGAACCGTTGCTTGGCCTCATTGGGCACGTCCCAGGGATGATGCGGGTCAGGAAAACTCATCCAGCAGAACCAGTCGCTGTCATTGTCCTGCGCCGCCAGCCAATCCACCGTTCGCCGCGCTGTCCAATGGGTGTGGTAAAGCTCGATA
>JAJFHO010000013.1 GCA_021775575.1 Hyphomicrobiales bacterium | reverse complement strand
GCCCGGGGCCGCGATCCCGCCGGCGTTCGCGTGATGTGGGGCACCTCGGTCTATGTTGGCGAGAGCGAAGCGGATGGCAAGGCCCGGGAGAAGGCGGCGGCGGACGCCGTCAGCCTGGATGGGGCACTGGCCCTGATGTCCGAGCATTTCGCCATCGATTTCGCGCAATTCCCGGTCGACGAGCGGCTGAAGAATATCGGCCTCGACGAAACGCAGGGCATGGGCGGGATGGCAACCATGCTGCTGAAGGATTTCGACCCCGAGATCACCTTGCGCGAGGCAGCGATCATTTACGGCAACGGAGTCGGCGGGCTGCGCATCGCTGGTTCGGCCCGGCAGGTCGCCGACCGACTGGAACAGGCGTTCGAGGAATCGGGGGGCGACGGCTTCATGCTTCGGGCCCATGCGTTGCCCGGGAGCCTGGAGGATTTCGTCGACCTCGTGATACCGGAGCTGCAGGCCCGCGGCCGGTTCAGGACCGCCTATGAGGGCGATACCCTGCGCGAGGTCCTGCTGGCCGATTGACGACCAGCACCCGCCCGGGTTTGCCGGCAGGCTTTCCTATCTGCTATGCCCGGGTCATGGAAACAGAGGACGGTTGACGTGGGCGTATCGATGAAAGCGGCTGTCGTACCCGTAACGCCGTTTGCACAGAACTGCAGCGTGGTCTGGTGCGAAGAAACCGGGCAGGGCGCCGTGGTCGATCCGGGCGGCGATCTGGACCGGGTGCTGGCGACCGTGGCCGAGAACGACGTCACCGTCGAGAAGATCCTGCTGACCCATGGCCATATCGACCATGCGGGCGGAGCGGCCGAATTGAAGGACAAGCTCGGCGTGGACATTGAGGGGCCGCACGAAGGCGACCGGTTCCTGCTCGATTCACTGGTCGAGACCGCGGCCGAATACGGCATTCAGGGGGCCCGCAACGTGACCCCGGATCGTTGGCTCAAGGAAGGCGATACGGCAAGCTTCGGACCGTTCACCTTCGCCATCCGCCATTGTCCCGGCCACGCGCCGGGGCATGTCGTGTTCATTCAGGAAGAGTTAAGGATATCGCAGGTCGGCGATGTGCTGTTCAAAGGGTCGATCGGCCGGACCGATTTCCCCTATGGCGACCATGACGCGCTGATCGATGCGATCAAGACCAAGCTGCTGCCGCTGGGCGACGACATGGCCTTTGTGTGCGGTCATGGACCGCCCGGCACGATAGGCGAGGAGCGGCAGACGAACCCTTTTCTGCAATAGGGCCGTCCGCCGCCGCTCGAAACCGGCTGAATTACCGAGTGAAATCAGGGCTATCGACGTGACCGGCGCAAATGTCGGAAACGCGCGGATCATGGCCGACCTTCTGGCAGGCTTCGTCCTTCGCGCTCGGATTGTAGCGAATCATCTTGGCCTTGTAGCCGGCGATCGCGGCCAGGTAGTTATCTTCGCAATAGGGCGTCGAAATCGGTCCATGACTGCTCATCTGATAACGGCCCTTGCAAATAATTTTTGCCTCTGCCGTCTGCGGTGCAACGCCAGCAATGAATAAGGCCGCGGCACCGGCGAAAATTGCTAAAGTCGATTTCATGATATCTCTCCATCAGTATGTTTCCGGTCCCCGAAGCCTGCATATGGGGGCATGATCGCGATTTTCCAGCCCTGGACGGTAAATCCGGGTTTCGCATTGTTTCCAAAAGACAAAGGCCCCCGCCGGAGCGAGGGCCTGGTATGCCAAATACCATTTGGTTGTTTGCGCTATTGGCAGAAGCGGCGCGGCCCGCGATAGGGCTGGAAAGTGCCTGAGCGGGGGTCGAAGGACCGGTATCTCTGCGAGCAATAGGCATACCATTCCGAGGACCATGGCGGCGGCGCGTAGCTGTGGCGTGGCGGCGGCGCATAGTAGACGCGCGGTGGTGGCACCGGCTCATAGTAATAGGCCCTGGGAGCGTTGTAGTGGCGGCGGCGATGCTCGCCGGCAAGGGCGCCGGCGATGATCGCGCCGGCGGCGATTCCGGCTATGATCGCCGGTGCGCGGCTGCGCGCCTCGGCGGGCTCGGACATGGCAAGCGCGCCAATCGCGAGGGCGGCCGCAACGGCCAGTGCTTTGAACGATAATCTCGGCATGGGACTGTGTCTCCTCCAGATGCCCGTGCGGCGCCG
Source organism: Hyphomicrobiales bacterium (assembly GCA_021775575.1). GTDB lineage: Bacteria > Pseudomonadota > Alphaproteobacteria > Rhizobiales > Methyloligellaceae > JAJFHO01. Next base: position 7,781 of record JAJFHO010000013.1, on the reverse strand, counting down.
CGATCGGGGCGGCGCGCATCTCCCATTCTCAACGGGGTACTTGCAAGAGTTTGGCACCCCAGTGCGGCGAAATTCAGCCGCATGAGATATGATACGCCGGCAAAAGACACGATCCGTCGCAAAGAAATCTTCTATTTGGCGGCAGCAGCCAGCACCGCGTACAGATAGATCAGCGTCGCGCTCAATCCGATGGCGAAGGATGCCGTGCGCGACCCCCAGATCCGGACGACCTGGGCAACAGGGTGGGCGACCCGCGCCCAGAAGAAAATCATCGCGCAAGCGGCGGTCAGCGGCGTATGGATGCCGAGCCACTCGCCTGCCAGCACGGCGATTGCAAAGGGGACTATATTCTCCACCAGATTATAGTGGGCGGATTTGAGCCGCTTGGCCCACAGCGGAAGTTGGCGCTCGTCCGGGTAGCCCAGCGCCTTTACGACGCCCGTAAGGTTCAGCTCTGCGAGGATATAGGGCACCCAGAGCAGCAGCATGAGCATGCCGCAATAAAGCAGATAGCGCAGTTCGGTCGACAGGGGATGGTCCACGGCGTTCGTCCTTTCTCAGTCGGTGTCCAGGCAGACACCGACTGTATAGGGAAGCACCCGCGACATGGAATTAGATGACCATCAACATATTGTGCGTTTGAACGGCGGTTGCCGCGAAAGGGCTCTAGAGCATGATCGACGATTTCTGAATCGCCGATCATGATCTATCTATTTGTTTTAACGCGCTTTCCGGGCGGAATACCGCCCACACTTTTCCTGAAAGCGCTCTAGAAGCAGAAACCGGTGATGCAGTCGGCGTCGGAAGACCGGCCGCGGAATGCGCGGGTATGCGGGGCGCGGCTCAGTGACGTGACGCGCACCCGCGCCGTGCCGCTGCCCATCAGGCCGAGCTGGCGCGCGCCGCCCCGGCTGACATCGATAATGCGCCCGCCGACAAAGGGGCCGCGGTCGTTGATGCGCAGGCGCGTGGTGCGGCCGTTGCCGAGATTGGTCACCTCGACAACGGTCCCGAAGGGCAGGGTGCGGTGCGCCGCGGTTAAGCCGTCCGGGTTGTAAGCCTCGCCGTTCGCCGTGCGCGCGCCCTTCTGATACCAGGAGGCGATGCCGGTTTGGGTCTCTGCCAGGGCGGCGGGCGCGGCAGCCGCAAGAGGGGCGATCAGGCCAAGAGTCATCGATATTGCACGCATATTTATCATGCGAAACGTCTCCATTTGCTGCGTTTTGTGTGAAAGGCCAGCCCTCATCCGGGAAACGGAGGGGCGGAGCGGGCGCATCGCGCTGCCCGCGGAACGCACGTCGCAAGCGGAAATCAATCCGGCTTGTTGTGCGGCGCACCAATTTACGCTGCATTGCGGCAAAAACGTGATTCAGATAAGGAAGTTTTGTGTTTTTGTTTTTCGCTCACGGCTATTCCGCTCGCGTCGCTCGCGGGCGGCAAAAACAGCGCCTCTAATGCGACATGAAGACCGGCACGTTCATATTCTCGAGGATATGCAGCGTGACGCCGCCAAACAGAACCGCGCCGATTTTCGAGCGGCCGAAGGCGCCCATCACCAGCACGTCAGGGTCGCTCTCGGCGCAATGGCCGAGAATGGCCTGGGCAATCCCATGCGCCGCCGCGTCCAGCAGAACGTGGTTTGCCTTGATGCCGTGGCGCTTCAGATGGGCGACGATGTCGCGCTCGGGCATGTCGCCATGGCGCTCTTCCTCGCCGTCGGGATTGATGGTCAGGATATCCAGCTTCTTCTTGGTCTCGAGGATTTGCATGGCGTCGGTGAGGGCCCGCGCGGCGGAGCGGCTCGCATCCCAGGCGACCGCCGCCTCTTCCTTGAAGGGGCGGACTTCATAGTCCGCCGGCACGATGATGATCGGCTTGCCGGCGCGTTCGAGCAATTGCTCGGGCTGCATCGCCTTGCGCTCCTTGTTCTTCAGCGCGCTGACAAAGGAGCCGACCAGCAGCAGATCGTGATAGCGCGCCGCGCGCGCCAGCATCAGGTCCGCCCGGCCACGTTCGATATGAAAATGCACCTCGCCCTTGTGGCCGGCCGCCTTCACCTGGACATGGAACGCCTTTTCGATTTCCCTGGCGCTTTCGGCCTCCGCCTCCGCCATATTTTCAAGCACATCGTCGGGGATCCAGCGGGTGACACTGCCGCCATAGCTCTGCGGCTGGTAGGCATATATGCCGGTCAGCGCCGCACCGTATTTCCTCGCCATCCGCAGGCCGAAGTACAACGCGTTGCGCGCGCCCGCGTCATCGTTGAACGCTACGAGCAAATCCTTGATCGCCATCGGGTCCCCCTTGGGTGTTTTGCGCGCCGGTGCGCGTCCAGTCTGGTGCGGTGGTGTGCCGGTACGCCAGTCGAAGGGGCCGCCGCGCGGTTCCGCTTTTTGGTATTATGTATACCAAATTCCCGTTTTTCAACATGAGTTGCGCGCCACGGTCAGGCGGCCGCGGCTTCAGGCCGCGCCGTCGGCGCAGCCGACGGCTGAAAAAATGGTGCCGGTCTAGACCTTTCCCCGCATCCAGCGCCTGTACTCCTCGAAGGTGCCGCCGGCGGGGTGTTTATGCAGCACCTTGTGCACGCGGATATGCTCGTCATGGGCGCGCTCCAGCAAATCGTCGAAGGATGCGCCGCGCACTCTGGTCCAGAAATACCAGAGCAGGATCGCCAGAAGGACGTAAAGCAGCCAGCCTAAATCCGCCATGTGTCGTCCTCCTCGTTCCGCGCCGCAGGCGTGGAGAATCAGTCGTGTGAAAGACAGTTTACCCGGTGGGCCGGTGGCAGACCATGGCACAGCCGGCGCTCCCGGGTGAGCGCGCGATCATGGAGGGAGGGCTGGCGATTGAACTTCGGTCGCATTCACGCAAGCCAAGAACAAAGTATAAATATCATCTGGCTCATTCAAAAAAGATCATAGGCGAATCATGATAGCAGTTGATGGTGATGAAGAGGGGCGCCAATGACTGTTGCGGATGAGTTTCTCCGTTGTTTGGATGGACAGCGGTTTTCGACATTATTGGCCGATCCGCCCTGGCGGTTCCAGAATAAAACCGGCAAGATTGCGCCGGAACATCACCGGCTGGCCCGCTATTCGACGCTGGTCCTGAGTGATATCAAGGCTTTGCCAGTGAAGCAGATCGCGTCCGATACGGCTCACCTGTATCTGTGGTGTCCGAATGCTCTGCTGCCCGATGGCCTTGCCGTCATGGAAGCCTGGGGATTTAAGTACAAGTCCAACCTCATTTGGCACAAGATCCGAAAGGATGGCGGATCCGACGGCAGAGGCGTCGGCTTCTATTTCCGCAACGTGACCGAGATGATCCTGTTCGGCGTCCGCGGCAAGAATGCGCGGACGCTGGCTCCCGGCAGAAGACAGGTGAACTATCTGGCGACACGCAAGCGCGAGCACAGCCGCAAGCCGGACGAGCAATATGAAATCATCGAGTCCTGCTCGCCGGGGCCGTATCTGGAGCTTTTCGCGCGCGGCAAGCGTCCCGGCTGGACGGTTTGGGGCGATGAGGCCGGTGAAGCCTACGAACCGTCATGGTCTACCTACCGGCATAATTCATCGGACACTCCGGTGGCCGCCGAATAGCCGTTTGGCGGCGGGGCAGCTAGGCATCGTCGACGTACAAATGCGGAGTCATCGCGAATGTAAGCACGGGGCATCCGCCGCCGCCGCCGCCATCGAGCCGCGGCCAGAGTTTCGCATGATGGGTGGTGGAGGTGCCATATGAGGGGCCCTTCCCAAGATTGTTGAATATTTTCTGCAGTTGGCTGCTGCGCGTAATGATCACCCCGACATCGATGGCCCGAAGCTCGAACAGCAAGCGAAAATTGTTCAAATCGCGGTCAAAGAAGGGATCCTTGTTGTTCCATTCGATTTCCAGCGCAACCCGGCCCTTGAAGCAATCCACCGAGTGCGTGGGGCTCTCATATTCCTCATCGTCGAGCTTGATCGATGTGGAGAATTTTTTCTCGGCCCAGCCGCGGCGATGGAAGGCGTTATCAATCTGCTGCGAGATGGGAGACCGGTTTTTGCCAGGGGCTTCGATATCGGAGCGCAGCAGGCGAAAAGACTCCAGGACCTCCAGAATATGCATCCACTCTACAGGACAAGCCGTTGCCAGAATGCCCGCGGCGTTACGCCATTCTTTGACCAGATAAGCTTCGCGGATATAGTCGGGTACGAGATACAAAGTTGGCATTGTTCTTATTTCTCAACAAGAGGATTAGGCGAAGAATATATTTTAAGTCCACTTACTTATACTGAGTATCTTTATATGAAAAGAGAAAAATATTATCAAAGCCCTTCCTTTGTACATAAATACCCTGCGCTTTCAGATCACCTTCGCCGCCCGAAGTTCTGCCTTTGATTGCGCGTTGAGCGGTCCGGAGGGGGAGGAACCGGGCAACGACCGGAGGTGCTGCGCGCCGGGCCGCAAACTGGTAGACTGCGCACCCATGTACCGGATGAAGACTTGCGCCCTCATCCTTGCCCTGCTGATCGAGGCCGGCGCCCTTGCGCCGGCGCTGGCGCAGGAGGGCTGCCCGAACACCTGTCCCGACGGCTATATCCGTTCGGTGCAAACCGGCGAGTGCGTGCCGATCACGCCGATGGTGTGAGCGCGGCGCGGTTTCCCGATATCACGCGTGCCGGACCATGACCGCAGACGCGTATTCGCGCCTCGCTGTCACTCGCCGCTCGCCGCGCAGCTGGTCTCGCCGAGCGCGCCGCTTTTGAGAATTTCGACATTGTACAGCCGCGCATAGCCGTCGAACGCGAGCAGCGCCTGGCCGGCCTCGCGCGTCAGGCCGGCGCCATAGCCGAACAGGAACACCGCCCGCCGGCTGGGTTCGCTCCGGATGTAACATCGCAGTCCCGGCGCATGGGGCCGCTCGGCGATTGCGTCGTTGGCATGGGTCATGAAGCCCGCCTGGCCGGCCGCCGCGTCGGCGCGTGCATCCGCTCTCGCGTCCGATCCGTCGATGACGTCCTTCACCGCCTGCCAGTGGGCGGCGGGGGGCGGGTCGGCCCGGTGCGAATTCAACGGCGCAACGCGTTTGCCGAGTCGGGTGGCCTGGCCGGTTTTTTGAGTCATCCTGTCGGGGAGGCCGGCAAGGGCAGGGGTGGCAAGCAGCACCAGCGCAATCAGGCCTATCCGCGCGCCTCCCCTCACCGCCGTCCGACCATGCTTTCTTTTTTCCCTGGCGAGGCCCCTTCAGCGCTTCAGCCGCCAATCCCAGAAAGCCGCCGCGACCAGCGCCGCGAAACCCGCGAACTCGACGACGAAACCCGGCATACCGAGCAGGGACCGGATACTTTCCGTGCCATACATGGCCCAGGTGACCAGCGCCGCGCCAATTGCGGCCAGCCGCACCGGGTTGGCGTTGCGGTGCCGCCGGTAGCCATGGGTGACGCCGAGCACCGCCAGCAACGCGAAGGCGACGATGACGGCGGCCCAGATGTGTACATTCAGGGCGAGGGTTACGCCCATCACCGAAAGGAGCGCGATGAGGCCGAGCGTTCCGTAACAGGCGGTGAGAGAAAGCAGGGCGCCCGCGCCCGCCAGCCAGGAGGTGTCGCGCAATTTGTCAGCTGGGGATGTCATGGGGCATCTCCGATTGTTTGATTTACGTCCGCCTGACCTTACCCGTTTTTCTCTTATGCGTCCGGGTGCCCGGCTTACCGCCGGAGGAGTGGGGTTGCGCTTTTTTGATCCCGGTCGCGCCTCCGCCGCTCCTCGCCTCTTGCCCGGCAGGAACCTCGGTCCGCCGCACGGTCATTTCGTCGAGAGAAGGCTTGTGGGGTCGGGAAGGGCTTTTTTGCTTCCCTGTCGCGGCTCCGCCGCTCCTCGCCTCTTGTTTGTTCGCGCGGCCTGAGCGCGCCCGGCCCTCGATCGCCTGCTGCCGGGCCAGGGGATCGTCCGCCACGGCGAGCTGCGTTTCCTTGAGGCGTTTGACCTCGTCGCGCAGCCGGGCGGCTTCCTCGAATTCAAGATCGGCGGCCGCCGCGCGCATGCGTTTCTCTAATCCATCGATGACCGCTTCCAGATTGTGGCCGATGGGCGTTTGTTCGCCCTCGGCGAAGCCCGCGCCCGCATCGACCAGCACATGGTCGCGCTCATAAACGCTTTCCATGATGTCGCCGATATTCTTCTTGATGCTTTCCGGTGTAATGCCGTTGGCCTCGTTATAGGCGGTCTGCTTCTCGCGCCGGCGATCGGTCTCGGCCATGGCCCGCTCCATCGAGCCGGTGATCCTGTCGGCATAGAGGATCACCCGCCCGTCGACATTGCGCGCGGCGCGGCCGATGGTCTGCACCAGTGAGGTTTCGGAACGCAGGAAGCCCTCCTTGTCGGCGTCGAGGATGGCGACCAGCGCGCATTCCGGGATATCCAGCCCCTCGCGCAGCAGGTTGATGCCGATCAGCACGTCGAACGCGCCGAGCCGCAGATCGCGAATGATTTCAATACGCTCCAGCGTATCGATGTCGCTGTGCATGTAACGCACGCGCACGCCCTGCTCATGCAGATATTCGGTGAGGTCTTCCGCCATCCGCTTGGTCAGCGTGGTGACCAGCGCCCGGTAGCCGGCCCTGGCGATGGCGTGGCATTCATCGAGCAGATCGTCCACCTGGGTGCCGGCGGGGCGTATCTCCACCGGCGGGTCGGTCAGCCCGGTCGGGCGGATCACCTGTTCGGTGAACACGCCGCCGGTGCGCTCCAGCTCCCAGTTGCTGGGTGTCGCCGAGACATACATGCTCTGCGGGCGCATCGCGTCCCACTCCTCAAAGCGCAGCGGCCGGTTGTCGAGGCAGGAGGGCAGGCGGAAGCCATATTCAGCCAGCGTCGCCTTGCGCCGGTAGTCGCCTTTGAACATGGCGCCGATCTGCGGCACCGTCACATGGCTCTCGTCCACGAAAACCAGCGCATTGTCGGGGAGATACTCGAATAATGTCGGCGGCGGCTCGCCCGGCGCGCGGCCCGTCAGATAGCGCGAATAATTCTCGATGCCCGCGCAGGAGCCGGTCGCCGCGATCATTTCCAGATCGAAGGTGGTGCGCTGCTCCAGCCGCTGCGCTTCCAGCAGCCGGCCGGCATTGTTCATCTCGATGAGCCGCTGCTTCAGCTCCGCCTTGATCGACTTCAGCGCCTGCTGCTGGGTCGGCTTGGGGATCACATAATGCGAGTTGGCGTAGACCTTGACCAGCTTCAGCTGCTGGCTCTTCTGCCCCGTCAGCGGATCGAATTCGGTGATCGATTCAATCTCGTCGCCGAACAGCGAAATCCGCCAGGCCCGGTCTTCCAGATGCGCCGGGAACAGCTCGATGGTGTCGCCGCGCACGCGGAAATTGCCGCGCTCGAAGCCCATATCGTTGCGCCGGTATTGCAGCGCCACCAGGTCGGCCAGCAACTGGCGCTGCGAGATGGTGTCGCCCACCTGCAGCGCAAAGGTCATCGCCGTATAGGTCTCGACCGAGCCGATGCCGTAAATGCACGACACCGACGCCACGATGATCACGTCGTCGCGCTCCAGCAGCGAGCGGGTGGCGGCGTGGCGCATCCGGTCGATCTGCTCGTTTACGCTAGATTCTTTCTCGATATAGGTATCTGTCCGGGGGACGTATGCCTCTGGTTGATAATAGTCATAATAGGACACGAAATATTCCACCGCGTTGTCGGGGAAGAAATTTTTGAACTCGCCGTAAAGCTGCGCCGCCAGCGTCTTGTTCGGCGCGAGGATCAGCGCCGGGCGCTGGGTCTCCGCGATC
>JAJFHO010000120.1 GCA_021775575.1 Hyphomicrobiales bacterium | reverse complement strand
CGCCAAGCTCCGGGCAGCCCGGTTGTTGTGGGCCAAGCTGATGAAGGAGTTCGATCCACAGAACGCGAAGTCGTCGTCACTACGAACCCACTCGCAGACAAGCGGCTGGTCGCTGACTGCGCAGGATGTCTACAACAACGTCACCCGCACCTGTGTTGAGGCCATGGCTGCAACACAGGGCCACACGCAGTCGCTGCACACCAATGCGCTCGACGAGGCGCTTGCCCTGCCATCGGATTTTTCCGCCCGCATTGCCCGTAACACGCAGCTATTCCTGCAGCAGGAATCAGGCACGACGCGCGTCATCGACCCCTGGGGCGGCAGCTATTATGTGGAGCGGCTGACTCACGATCTGGCGGCGCGCGCCTGGGAACATATCCAGGAAGTGGAACAGATGGGCGGCATGGCTAAAGCCATCGAGGCCGGCGTGCCGAAGCTGAAGATCGAGGAGGCTGCGGCCCGCACCCAGGGACGCATCGACTCTGGGCGCCAGACCATCGTCGGCGTCAACAAATTCCGCCTTGAGGATGAGGACGATATCGACATCCTCAAGGTCGACAATTTGGCGGTGCGCCAGAGCCAGGCGGACAAGCTCAAGCGTCTTCGCGAGGAACGTGACGAAGCTGCATGCCAGAGCGCGCTTGACGCACTTGGCCAATGCGCCGAAACAGGGAAAGGAAACATGCTTGGCGCTTGCATCGATGCTGCGCGCGCCATGGCGACCGTGGGTGAAATATCCATGGCGATGGAGAAGGTTTTCGGCCGGCACCAAGCCGAGATCACCTCGATCTCCGGCGTTTACAAGGCGGAAATGGCCGACATGAAGAAAGCGCTTAGCAGAATGAAATCGCTTATCGAGGCCTTCGAGGCCCATGAGGGGCGACGGCCGCGCATACTGATCGCGAAGGTTGGCCAGGACGGCCATGACCGGGGGCAGAAGGTGATTGCGTCCGCCTTCGCCGATCTCGGCTTCGATGTGGATATCGGCGCGCTGTTCCAGACGCCCGACGAGGCGGCGCGCCAGTCGGTGGAAAACGACGTCCATATTGTCGGTGTATCGTCACTCGCGGCCAGTCATCTGACGCTGGTGCCGGAGTTGAGAAAAGCCCTCGAAGCGCAGGGGCGCGGCGACATAATGATCGTCGTCGGCGGCGTGATCCCGCCGCAGGACTATGATGCGCTGTATGAGGCCGGCGCCAAAGCGATCTTCGGGCCCGGCACGGTCATTGCCGACGCGGCGGCCGATCTGGTCGAAAAACTGTCGGAGCAGCTCGGTTTCAAGGTGAGCGAAGCGGCGGAGTAGAATTTCGCCTTGGCGGCGCCATAACGCCCTGTGGCCCAGCCTCAACCCTATTTGTAGGTCGCAGAAGACCCGTCGCCCGGCGCGTAATTCTGTGTGGGCGTGTTCGCGTATGCCGGCGGATATCCATAGACCGGCGGATAACCGTAGGGGTAGGAATATTCCATCGTCAGATGATGGTTGTACCAGGGGCGGTAATAGCTGCGCGGGCCCGGTATATAGGGCCGGTAATTGTAGGTGTAGATACGATTGTTGAAATAGTGGTGATGATGGCCCTGCACATGGCCATGCTTGTGCGGGTTCACCTCCTGCCGCCAGCGCCCGGTAGCGTCTGCCGGATCCGATGAGCAGGTAAAAGCCAGAATGAAGACCGCCAACACACTGATGGATCGTTTCGTCATACTCGCCTCTTAACGCAACAAACGCCCTGCACGCTTCCGGAGCCTGATTAGTAGCCTATTAGGGTTAAAATATTCTGTGTCCTTATGATTGACCCCCTCTCCCCGGAAACCCTGGCACGTCTTCGATACTTGCCATATGGCGCATTTCCGCCTAACCCGCTTGCATGAGTGCTGCCCGACGCAATCGTAGCGATTTGAGCCTCGACGATTACGCGCAAGGCGTCCGCGCGGGCGACCGGCCGATGCTGGCGCGCGCGATCACGCTGGTTGAAAGCAGCAAGCGCGAGCATCAGGAGCAAGCGCAACAATTGCTCAAGGAGCTGCTTCCGCTCACCGGCAACGCCTACCGAGTCGGCATTACCGGCGTGCCCGGCGTCGGCAAATCGACCATGATCGACCAGCTCGGCACCAACCTGACCGGGGCCGGTCACACGGTAGCGGTTCTGGCCGTCGACCCGACTTCCAGCCGCTCCGGCGGTTCGATCCTCGGCGACAAGACGCGCATGCCGCGCCTCGCACAGGATGACGGCGCCTTTATCCGCCCCTCCCCCACATCTGGAACACTTGGCGGCGTCACGCGAAAAACGCGTGAGACGATGGCGCTCTGCGAAGCGGCCGGGTTCGATATCATCCTGGTCGAGACCGTAGGCGTAGGGCAATCGGAAACCGCCGTTTCCCAAATGGTGGATTTCTTCCTCGTCCTGATGCTGCCCGGCGCCGGCGACGAATTGCAGGGCATAAAAAAGGGGGTCATCGAGATTGCCGACATGATCGCCGTCAACAAGGCCGATGGCGACAATGTCGAACGCGCAACCCGGGCGGCCAGTGAATACCGCTCGGCGCTGCATATCCTCACGCCGGCGAGTGCAAACTGGTCGCCGCCGGTCGTGACAATTTCCGGCAAGACGAATACCGGCCTGGACACGCTGTGGAGCAAAATTGAGGAGCATCACGGCACGCTCACCGGGACCGGCGAATTCCAGGAGCGCCGGCAGACTCAGGCAGTCAAATGGATGTATGACATGCTGGAGGATCGGCTGCGCGCCGCACTCAAGGCCAATCCGAAGGTCGCCAAACGATTGTCGGAACTGGAAGACGCGGTTCGGGCCGGACGCACGACACCAGCGCTCGCGGTGAGAGAGATCGCCGGGCTGATGGCGCTGGACTGAACGTCAAACCTTTGCGGAGAAGCGCCTAGCGAAAATGCGGCCGAGACCGACGATACTGGTGACAGGATTTGGCCCCTTTCCGGGCACACCGGACAATCCGTCCGAATATCTCATTCACTCCATCGAGCAGGGTCAAATCAGAATTCCGCATGGAATTTCCGTAACAACCGCGATTTTGCCGACAAGCTGGAGCAAAGTCCCCGATGCGATCTCGCGCATCCACGCCGGCCACCGCCCCGACATCGCGCTGCATTTCGGCGTTGCGGAGCAAACCCGCGGCTATCGTATCGAAAGGCAGGCGCGCAACCAGACCGAACGCGTGCCCGATGCCGATGGCGACCTCCCGCGCCGGCCATACATCCAACGCCGAGGGCCTTCCCGCTTCCGCAGTTCACTGCCCACGGTGCGCATCATGCTTCGGCTCCGCGCGCTGGGCTTGCCCGCTAGTCTTTCCGACAATGCCGGAAGCTATCTCTGCAACAAGCTGTTTTACCTGTCACTTTGCTCGGGGCAGCAGGCCACCGCTCCCGGCAGCGCCTTGTTTGTCCACATTCCGCATTTGTCTTCCTTTGCCGGTGAAAAGGAACTGTTTTCAGGTGCGGAAGCGATCATCCGAACCTGCTGTGATCATGCCCGGTCGGGCGTCGGCAGGCGACGCGGGCGGCTATACGGATAGTTGGCATTGCTCTTGCTCTAATATTAGGACAGCAAAAGAAAGGCCTGAAAAGGAACGATAATGACCGGTATCGACAGGCGAAACCTGATGATTGCGGGACTTGGCGCCACCGCCGCCACAGCGGCGACCTCGGGTCCCCGTCCCGCACAGGCCGCCGTCAATCAGGAAAATGCCCTGACACCGGTCACCGCCTTCGGCGTCCGGCCCGACTCTGGCGGTGACCAGACAGCCGCGCTGCAAAGGGCCATCGATACCGCGGCGGCCTCGCGCACACCGCTGTTTCTACCCGCTGGCGCATACCGCGTCACAACGCTGGCAATGAAACCCGATACACATCTGACGGGCGTCCACAAGCGTTCGGTTCTAATCCATGAAGGCAAAGGGCCCTTCGTGAGCGCGCGCGTCGCCGACAATGTCAGGCTGACAGGGCTGGTGTTCGATGGCGGCCAGCGGCCGCTTGGCAGCGAGGAAGCGTCCCGCGCCCTGATCCTGGCGGAGGATTGTCAGCATATAAGCCTGGCCCAATGCGAGTTTGCCGCCAGCAGTGCGGAGGGCGCACTGCTGCGGCGCTGCTCCGGCACCGTCACTGATTGCCTGTTCAGCGATATTCGTGGAACAGCCCTTTTCAGCACGGACGCCAGGGGCCTGGACATCAGCCACAACCGGATCGAGGGCTGCGGCGATAACGGTATTCAGGTGTGGCGGACGTCCAAGGGCGAGGACGCCACCATCGTCGCTCACAACCGGATTGAGCGGATCCGCGCCGACAGCGGCGGTTCGGGTCAGAACGGCAACGGCATCGCGCTGTATCGCGCCGGCTCCGTCATCATCCAGGGCAACCGGATCAACGACTGTGCGTACTCCGCAATCCGCGCCAATGCCGCATCGAATGTCCAGATGATCGCAAATTCATGTACGCGCCTTGGAGAAGTCGCCCTCTATGCGGAGTTTGGCTTCGAGGGCGCAATCATCGCCAACAACCTCATCGATCAGGCGGCGGCCGGTATCTCGATCACCAATTTCAAGGATCATGGCGGCCGCCTCGCGATCGCGCAGGGCAATTTGATCCGTAACCTGTCTTTGAAAAAAGACAGCGAGGACGCGCGTGGTTTCGGCATCGCCATCGAAGCCGACGGCGTTGTCGCCAACAATGTGATCGAAAACGCCCCTGGCATTGGCATCGCGATAGGCTGGGGCGCCTCGATGCGCGACGTGACGGCAACCGCGAATATCATCCGCAATCCCAGGATCGGGATCGGTATTTCCGTCGATGGCGACGCCGGTTACGGCTTCATCACCAACAATATGATCTCCGGAGCCAAGGAGGGTGCAATCCGCGCTATGGATCATCACCTCGCGCTCGGCCCGGATCTGGCCAAATCAAGCGCCGAATCCTACCGGAACATTGCTGTGTTCGGGAATGTCTCTACGTGACCGGGTAGCTTC
>JAJFHO010000119.1 GCA_021775575.1 Hyphomicrobiales bacterium | reverse complement strand
CCATCACATCCACATGCACCCAGTCGCACCCGGCTTCATCGATGGCGCGCACCTCTTCGCCGAGCCTGGCAAAGTCGGCCGAGAGAATCGAGGGTGCGATGAGGATGTCAGACGGCATGGGTGTGCTCCGTGGGCGGGTTGCCCCTCTCCTACTGTGAGAGCCTGCCGCGCACAAGCTGGTTCGGGAAAAAACGGGCGGAAAGTGGAAAAGCGGATTTGCCGGAGCAGGAGAAAGTTATGGCGCTGGCGAGGCGGATAAAGCCGGTTTCAGACGTGGATAGCCAGCCCGAATGACACCGGCGAGCTCAGACCTTGAGCGCCGCCACCCCCGGCAGCTCCTTGCCCTCGAGCCATTCCAGGAAGGCGCCGCCCGCCGTCGAGACATAGGTGAAATCGTCTGTCACGCCCGCGGCATTGAGCGCGGCGACGGTGTCGCCTCCGCCGGCAACCGTGATCAATGTGCCGGCCTTCGTCGCCCGCGCCGCCTCGCGCGCCAAGGCGAAGGTTCCCTCGCCAAAGGGTTCGATTTCAAAAGCACCGAGCGGACCGTTCCACAAAAGTGTCTTGAGGGAGGCGAGTTTCGCGGTCAGCGCCTTCACCGATTGCGGCCCCACATCGAGGATCATCCCGTCCGGCGGAATGCTATCGAGCGCGCACACCGCGCTCTGCGCGCCGGCCTTGAATTCTTTCGCCACCATCGCATCGAGCGGCAGCAGAATTTCACATCCCGACGTGTCGGCGGCCTTCAAAATCGCCCGCGCCGTGTTGGCCAAATCCGCCTCGCAGAGCGAATTGCCAACATCGATGCCTTGCGCGTGCAGGAAGGTGTTGGCCATGCCGCCGCCAATGATCAGGCAATCGAATTTACGCGCGAGATTTTCAAGCAGCGAAATCTTGGTCGAGACCTTCGCGCCACCGACAACAGCGGCGACCGGGCGCTCGGGATGTTCAAGCGCGGCGGACAGCGCCGCAATCTCCGCCGCCATCAGCGCGCCGGCATAAGCGGGCAATGAACGGGCCAGGCCATCCGTTGAGGCATGCGCCCGGTGAGATGCGGAAAAGGCTTCGTTTACATAGAGTTCTCCGAGTTTCGCCAGCTCGCCTACGAAGGCGGCGTCATTTGCCTCCTCGCCCGGGTGGAAGCGCAGATTTTCCAGCAGCAGCACCTCGCCGGGCCCCAGCGCGCGAACCGCCGCTTCGGCCGCCGGTCCGATACAATCGTCGGCGAAATGCACAGTGCCGCCTTCCAGCATCCCCGCCACGGCGTCCGCGACGGGGGCAAGCGACATCTCCGGCATACGCGTGCCTTTGGGGCGGCCGAAATGGGCAAGGAGGATGACTTTGGCGCCGCGCGCGGCAAGTGAGCGGATCGTCGGCAGGACCCGGTCGATGCGCGTGGTATCGGTGACAACGCCCTCGCGCATCGGCACATTCAGATCGACGCGCACAAGCACCCGCCTCCCCGAAACCTCGGCATCCTCAATCGAGCGGAATGCGGCCTGGCTCATGCCCCCGATGCTCCGGCGGCCTATTTGCCGGCGAGCTTCTTGGCGGCGGCCGCGACCGCCTTGGCGGTAACGCCGAAATGCTCATACAGCTCGCCCGCCGGTGCGGAAGCGCCAAAGCTCGACATGCCGACGAAAGTGCCGCCCTCGCCCAGCCATTTGTCCCAGCCGAGCCGAACCGCCGCCTCGACGCCAACGCGCGGCGCCGTGCCCAGGACCGTGGAGCGATAAGCATCATCCTGCGCCTCGAACAGCTCCCAGCAGGGCATCGAAACGACGGCCGCCTTGACGCCCTCGCCTGCGAGCGCATCCGCCGCATTGCTGGCGATCTCGACTTCCGATCCGGTAGCAAGCAGGGTCACGTCCCGCGCGCCGTCAGCCTCGCGCAGTATATAAGCGCCTTTTGCTGTGCGATTTTCAGCTGCGTCGCCCGCACGCAGCGTCGGCAGCCCCTGGCGCGTCAGCGACAGGATGGACGGAGTCTTCGCCGCGCCCAGCGCCAGCTCCCAGCATTCGGCGCATTCGATGGCGTCGGCAGGGCGGAACACATTGACATTCGGTATCGCGCGCAGGCTCGCCAGATGCTCGACCGGCTGATGCGTCGGGCCGTCCTCGCCGAGACCGATCGAGTCATGCGTCATCACATAGATAACCCGCTGCTCCATCAATGCGGACAGGCGGATCGAAGGGCGGCAATAATCGGTGAAGACGAGGAAGGTGGCGCCATAGGGCAGGACGCCGCCATGCAGCGCCATGCCGTTCATCGCCGCCGCCATGCCATGCTCACGCACGCCGTAATGGATATAGTTTCCGGCAAAACTCCCGGGCTCCACGAATGTATGGTGGCTGGTCAGCGTGCCGTTGGAGCCGGTGAGATCCGCTGAACCGCCGACAATGGAGGGAATGACCGGCACCAGATTCTCCAGTACCTTCTGCGACGAGACGCGGGTCGCGAGCTTGGGCTCCTGATCCGCGAATTCCGCCTTGATCTGCGAGACCGCTCCGGCGATGGCCGTTGCCGTTGCCGGGTCGACCGGATCACTCAGCCGGTCACGTTCGCCCTTGTCGAGCTTCGCGGCGGCGGCCTCCCAGGCTTCGCGGGATTCCTTGCCCCTGGCGCCGGCGGCACGCCAGCCGGAGAGAATATCCTCCGGCACGACAAATGGCTCATGCGGCCAGCCAAGTTCGTCGCGCGCCGCGGCAATCTCTTCATCGCCAAGCGGCGCACCATGCGTCGACGAGCTCCCCTGCTTGTTCGGCGCGCCATAGCCGATGATGGTGCGGCAGGCGATTATCGAGGGGAGATCGGTGACGGAGCGCGCATTCTCGATTGCGACCGCAATCGACTGCGGGTCGTGCCCGTCGGCGCGCCCCACATGCCAGCCGCTTGCCGCGAAACGCTGCAGCTGATCGTCGGAGACGGACAGAGCCGTCGACCCGTCGATGGAAATATGGTTGTCGTCGAACAACACGATCAGACGCCCGAGCTTCAGATGCCCGGCAAAGGAAATCGCCTCGTGGCTGATGCCCTCCATCAGGCAGCCGTCGCCGGCAATCACATAGGTGAAGTGATCGCAAATATCGTCGCCGTGGCGTGCGTTGAGCAGCCGCTCGGCCACGGCCATGCCGACACCGTTGGCGATGCCCTGGCCGAGCGGCCCGGTGGT
>JAJFHO010000118.1 GCA_021775575.1 Hyphomicrobiales bacterium | reverse complement strand
AGAAAGTGGTGGTCGGGGACCGTTTGCGTGTCCGCCCCGGCGACAAAGTACCGGTGGACGGCGTCGTCGTGGAGGGCCGTTCCTCCATCGATGAATCCATGATTTCCGGCGAACCGATACCGGTCGAGAAGGTCGCCGGCGACAAGGTTACCGGTGCGACCATAAACGGCACCGGCAGCCTGGTGATGGAGGCCAGGCGCGTCGGCGCCGATACAATGCTCAGTCAGATCGTCGAGATGGTGGCGAACGCCCAGCGCAGCCGCGCCCCGATCCAGAAATTCGCTGACATGGTGGCCGGAAAGTTCGTCCCCGCGGTGATTGCGATCGCTATCCTTTCCTTCATTGCTTGGGCGATCTGGGGACCGGCACCGGCGTACGCCTATGCGCTGGTCTCGGCGGTTGCGGTTTTGATTATCGCCTGTCCCTGTGCGCTGGGTCTAGCCACGCCGATGTCGATCATGACCGCCACTGGGCGCGGAGCCCAAGTCGGTGTACTGATCAAGAACGCCGAGGCGCTGGAGCGCTTCGCCAAGGTCGACACTCTGATCGTCGACAAGACCGGGACGTTGACTGAGGGCAAACCCAGGCTGGTTGCCGTGCTTCCGGAAAAGGGTCATAAGGAGGCCGAAGTACTTCGCCACGCCGCCAGCCTTGAGCGCGGCTCCGAGCATCCGCTGGCCGAGGCGATCGTCGCTGGAGCGGAGGAGCGCGGCGTCAAGTTTGCCAAGACCAGGGACTTCGAGGCGGTCACCGGCATGGGCGTGAAGGGCGTCGTCAGCGGCAAAGCGGTGGCGCTTGGCAACGCCAAGCTGATGGCCGAATTGGGCCTTGATGGCGGCCGGCTGGCTGAGACTGCGAACGCCCGCCGCGACGAAGGCGAGACAGTCATGTTCGTGGTGCTCGATGGCGCCATCGCGGGCCTCGTCAGTGTCGCCGACCCGGTGAAGGAGACTACGCCAAATGCGCTGAAGGCGTTGCACGAGCTGGGCTTCCGCATCATCATGGCGACGGGCGATAATGAGCGCACAGCCAAGGCGGTTGCGGGACGGCTGGGTATCGACGAGATTCGGGCCGACGTTCTGCCCGAAGACAAGGCCCGGATCATCCAGGAGCTACAGGAGCAGGGCCGCAATGTGGCAATGGCTGGCGACGGCGTCAACGATGCCCCGGCGCTGGCGCAGGCCGATGTCGGCATCGCCATGGGCACCGGCGCCGATGTGGCGATCGAGAGCGCAGGTTTCACGCTTGTTAAGGGAAATCTCGATGGCATCGTACGGGCCAGGCGTTTGGCGCGCGCGACCATGCGCAACATCAGGCAGAACCTTTTCTTCGCACTGGTCTATAACGCGGCGGGCGTGCCGGTCGCGGCCGGAATTCTTTACCCCTTTATCGGCGTCCTGATCAGTCCAATCTTCGCAGCGTTTGCGATGAGCGCCTCCTCTTTGTCGGTGGTCCTGAACTCGTTGCGATTGCGCGGAGCAGGGATTTGAAAGGGGTGAACTCGGAAGAACGACTCGCACTAGCAATCTTGGCGCGTGCACTACCGCCTACCATCGGCATGTTACGAAGTTGGCCGATCATCAAAAAAGGAGGTTTGAATGCCTGAAGAAACGAGCGATCCTGGATTTTTCAACTCCCTGCGGTTCAGATACGGCTTGGGTTTGGCCGTCTTCCTTGCCGTCGCCGGGTACTTCCTGTGGCAGGAGCATGAGGCGCATATCATTAGTTACCTGGCGATAGCATTCCTTCTCGGCGCCTGCATCGTGATGCATCTGTTCATGCATGGCGGGCACGGGGGTCATGGCGGCAAACATGACGATGGAGAGAAGTGATGGGCCAAGCGTCACCAGCCTACGGTCTCTGGATCCTGGTTGTCGTCAATTCAGCGATCTTTATTCTGTTCGCATTCAGCTTCTTCAAGCCGAAGACCGAACGAGACTGGCGCTCCTTTGGTGCCTTCAGCGCCTTTCTCGTTGCCCTGTTTACCGAGATGTATGGCTTTCCACTGACGATTTATCTGTTGTCGGGCTGGCTTCAGAGCGCTTATCCCAATATCGACTGGCTTTCCCATGACGCGGGGCACCTGCCGGAGATGTTGTTCGGTTGGAAGTCGAACCCGCATTTCGGTCCGTTTCACGTCGCGAGTTTCGTACTCATTGGCGCAGGTTTTCTTCTTATTTCCGCGGCGTGGCGGGTCCTGTATGAAGCCCAACGCCTGGGGCGCCTCGCGACGACCGGTCCTTACGCCTATGTACGGCACCCGCAATATGCCGGCTTTATCCTGGTCATGCTCGGTTTCCTGTTCCAGTGGCCGACTTTGCTGACGCTGGCAATGTTCCCGGTTTTGGTCTGGATGTATGTGCGTCTGGCCCGGGCCGAGGAGCGCGAGGCGCTTGAAGCCTTCGGCAGTGAATATGAGACATATCGGATGCGTGTACCCGGTTTCGTTCCGCGCCTGGAGACAGTATTTGCGAGTTGAGAGAGACGATGTCACAAGCTCAGATGAATACGAATCGCCCGTCGCTCGATGAGGCCAGCCGGCGGGACTTCATGGAGATCACAGCGGGAGCGTTCGCGGCTGTTGGTGCAGCTGCTGCGCTCTGGCCATTCATCGACAACATGAACCCCTCGGCCGACGTGCGTGCGCTCGCGGCCATCGAGGTCGATCTCGCGCCAATCCAAATGGGTCAGAGGATCACGGTACAATGGCGAGGACGACCGGTCTTCATTGTTCGCCGTTCGCCGGAAACAATAGCCAAGGTCAGGGCGGATGATGGCAATCCGGATTTGATCGACCCGGCTCTCGACTCAGCACGCGTGCAGCAGCCGGAATGGCTTGTTCTTGTCGGCATCTGCACGCATCTTGGCTGCGTTCCGCTGGGGCAGCGACTGGGCGACCCAAAGGGGAGATATGACGGCTGGTTC
>JAJFHO010000117.1 GCA_021775575.1 Hyphomicrobiales bacterium | reverse complement strand
GACGCTGAATCATTTGCTGTGGGCCGACCAGATCTGGATGCACCGGCTCGCTGGAATGCCGGCGCCGGCCGCGGCCGGAATTGCGGAGTCGGTTAGTCAGCATGCATCTTTTGAGGAATTGACGCGCGAGCGCGCTGCATTCGACCAAAGCCTCGAAGACTGGGCGGCCAGCCTCGATGCCGCGTCGCTCGAGGGTAATCTGACATGGTATTCGGGCTCGGCAGGGCGCGAAATCGAAAAGCCCAAATGGTTGCTCGTCACCCAATTATTCAATCATCAGACACACCATCGCGGGCAGGTTCACTGCATGCTTACGCAGTTTGGCGTGAAGACGCCGACGACCGACCTGCCTTTAATGCCGTAAAAATACTCCGGTGCGGGTCGCTTCGGTCAGTGCTTGCCATTGGCTCGAAAGGACTTGTCCGCGGCTCAGTCCTGCCAAAATAATTTCAACGTCTCGCGCCGGGCCTGCTCGCGCGTGAGCCCGATGTCCTTTAGCAGCCGGTCGTCGAGCTTGCCGAGCGCGCGGCGTTGAGCGGAGCGCTCCCGCCACAGGCGAAGCGCGGTCATCGTCCTTTGAAACATGCCGGACAGGGCGAAAACGCGCTCTTTGCGATAGGACGGCGCAATACGCGGCACTGAAATAATGTGCGGAGACGTTTGTTGCTGGAGGGTCATGGCGTTGGCTTTCGTGTCATAAGGGGTTCGATCCGGCGGCGTTGATTCGCGCTCATACTTCGTTGATAATCGAAGTGTGGCGGCCTTGTCGAGCGTCGATACTTCGTTTATGATCGAAGTATGAATGACGGACCCTATATCGCCGAGGCAGCAGCGCTGATGGGCGATCCGGCGCGGGCCAATATGCTTTCCGCGATGCTGGACGGGCGCGCGCACACGGCCAGCGAACTCGCTTATGTAGCGGGTGTCTCGCCGCAAACCGCGAGCGCGCATCTGGCGAAACTGGCGCAAGGGCGCATGATCGCCGTGGAGCGCCAGGGCCGGCACCGCTATTACCGTCTGGCCAACGAGGAAGTAGCGCGGGCGCTTGAAGCGCTGATGGTGCTGGCGGTGAAAGGCGCGCGCCGCCACCGGCCAACGGGACCGCGCGACGAAGCGATGCGCTTTGCCCGCACCTGTTATGATCATTTGGCCGGGAGGCTGGGTGTCGGACTGACCCAGGCGCTCATCGAGAAGCGCTATCTGGAGCAAAACGGTGATGCGTTTCATATGACGCGTGAAGGGGAGGCGCAGTTGGCGGGCTTCGGTCTCGACATTGCCGCGGCCAGGAAAGGCCGACGGATCTTTGCCAGCCGTTGCCTCGACTGGAGCGAGCGCACGCCACATATCGGCGGCGCGCTGGGCGCGGCGCTTTTCCGGGAGCTGGAATCGCGATGCTGGGTGACCAAACCCAGCGACGGCCGCACCGTCACCCTTACCAAGGCGGGACGGGCGGGCTTGCGCGACTGGCTTGACTTGTCCTTGGGTTGACGGCGGTATGCGCCTGGCGTTCGACGTAATGCGCTGGCGCTCTGCGCCCGAGTGAGGCTATCTTGCCCGGCCAGAGACGGAGCAAGACATGGATGCGCCAATCCCCATAGGCCACTCGGCCTGTCCGCATGACTGCCCCTCGACATGCGCGCTCGATGTCGAGCTGCTCGACGCGAAGCGCATCGGCAGGGTGAGGGGGGCCAAGGACAACAGCTACACCGCCGGCGTTATCTGCGCCAAGGTCGCGCGCTATGGCGAACGCATTCACCATCCCGACCGGGTTTTGACGCCGTTGCGCCGGGTGGGCGAAAAGGGCAGCGGGAATTTCGAGCCGATAAGCTGGGATGACGCGCTCGATATTACCGCGGAAGCCTTTCTCAACGCCGAAGACTCATATGGGCCCGAGGCGGTTTGGCCTTATTATTTCGCCGGAACCATGGGCCTGTTGATGCGCGACGGGATTAACCGGCTGCGCCACGCCAAGAAATATTCCGGTATCTTGAACACGATCTGCACCCCGCTGGCGCAATCCGGTTTTGTCGCCGGTGCGGGCAAGCTTATGGGACCGGATCCGCGCGAACTGGCGAAGTCCGATCTGGTCGTGATCTGGGGCACTAATCCGGTCGCCACGCAGGTCAATGTCATGACCCACGCGACGCGCGCGCGCAAGGAGCGCGGCGCGAAGATTGCCGTGGTGGATGTTTATCGCAACGCTACCATGGAGCAGGCGGATATTGCGCTGCTGATCCGTCCCGGCAGCGATGGCGCGCTGGCTTGTGCGATCATGCATGTGCTGTTTCGCGATGGCCATGCAAATCGGGAATATCTAGGAAAATTCGCGGATTGTCCGGATAGTTTCGAGTCTCATCTGAACGACAAGACACCGGAATGGGCCGCCGCGATCACCGGTCTGCCCGCAGGCGAGATTGAGGCATTCGCCAAACTGATAGGTCAGACTCCGAAAAGCTATTTCCGCTGCGGCTACGGCTTCACCCGCTCGCGCAACGGCGCGGTGAACATGCACGCCGTGACCTGTATTCCGACCGTTACGGGGGCGTGGGCGCATGAGGGCGGCGGCGCATTTTTCAACAGCGGCGGCATCTATCACTGGGACAAGACGATGATCGAGGGGCTGGATGTCGCCGATCCCGCGGTCCGTAATCTGGATCAATCGCGCATCGGGCCGGTTCTGACCGGTGACGCCTTTGATATCGGTGACGGACCGCCGGTCACCGGCCTGTTCATTCAGAATATGAACCCCGTCACCGTCGCACCGGAGCAGCGCAAGGTGAAGCAGGGCTTCGCGCGCGAGGATCTGTTCACCTGCGTCCATGAGCAGTTCATGACGGAAACTGCGAAATGGGCGGATATTGTCCTCCCCGCCACCATGTTCCTGGAGCATGACGATCTTTATCAGGGTGGCGGACACCAGCATATTCTGCTGGGACCGAAACTCGTCGAAGCGCCCGGCGAATGCCGCTCCAACCATGATGTGATCTGCGCGCTGTCCAAGCGCCTGGGGGCGGCACATCCGGGCTTTGCCATGTCGGCGCGCGAATTGATCGACTGGACGTTGCAGGCCTCGGGCTGGGGCGATCTTGCAAATCTGGAGGCCAACAAATGGATCGATTGCCAGCCGGACTTTGAGACCGCCCACTACTTGAACGGCTTTGCATGGCCGGACGGCAAATTCCGCTTCAGGCCGGACTGGGACACAATCCCCATTCACATCGCCCTGCCGCTCGGGCCGGTCGGCGACATGCCGCCGATGCCGGACCATTGGGCCGTGACGGAAGAAGCCGACGCGGCGCATCCCTTCCGGCTGGTGACGGCGCCGGCGCGAAACTATCTCAACACCACCTTCACCGAAACGCCGACATCGCAAAAGCGCGAAGGCGCGCCAAAAGCGATGATCCATCCCGACGATTTGGCCACGCTCGCGATAGCGGAGGGCGACAAAATTGCGATGGGCAACGGACGCGGCCAAATCGGGCTGGCGGCAACAGCCTTTGACGGTGTGCGGCGAGGTGTCGTCATCGTTGAGGCTATACCCGCCAACAATAAATTCGAGCGCGGCGACGGCTTGAACACGCTGACCGGCGCCGATCAGCCCGCGCCCCGGGGAGGCGCTGTTTTTCACGACACGCATGTGTGGATCAGAAAGGCGTCGCCATGACCAAGAAAGTTGCCTATGCCAATCCGCCAAGCTCGGGCACGCCGCTCGGCCTCTATTCGCAAGTGGCGCGGGTCCAGCCCGGTGAACTCGTGTTCATTGCCGGGCAGCTTGCGCCAGGGACATTCGAGGAGCAGTTTGGGAGCGTCTTCAAACAGATCGGCGCCATATTGGGCGATCTGGGAACCGACTTCGATTCAATTGCGAAGTTTACGACCTATCTGATTGATTCAGATGATATAGGAGCCTTTATGAAACAGCGGGAAAAAATCTTCCCGCGCCTGTTCAGCGAAGAAATCTATCCTCCCAATACGCTGCTCATTGTCGACCGGCTGGTGAAGCCCGAATTTCGTATCGAGGTCGAGGCGGTGGCGCGGCTGGCGGACTGAAATAAACCGCGGCCGCAAGCGGGCTACGTG
>JAJFHO010000116.1 GCA_021775575.1 Hyphomicrobiales bacterium | reverse complement strand
GGACGGGAACAGCACCATCAGGCCGGGCTCGGGCTGCACGGCTCGTGTCGCGGGCGCGACATGATTGTGGAAATGGTCCGGCGGCCGGCCGAACTCGATCCACCCTTCATGCCCGCCGTCGGCGCGGGTGGCGATATCGGGCACCTTGGCGTAATAGACGCCGCTCAGCCAGGCGGCCGGATGGATATGCGGGATCTGGTGTCCCGCCGCCTGCATCACGACGCCCCAGACGGAAAGCCGCAGTTTTTCCGGCGGCGCGGCGAGGAAGGGATGGTCCGGGTC
Organism: Hyphomicrobiales bacterium; assembly: GCA_021775575.1. Taxonomy (GTDB): domain Bacteria; phylum Pseudomonadota; class Alphaproteobacteria; order Rhizobiales; family Methyloligellaceae; genus JAJFHO01. The sequence goes on along the minus strand of JAJFHO010000116.1, from coordinate 27,670 downwards.
GATGCCGATTTTTTCGCGATAGGCCCGCGCGGCCTGCATTATCGCCGTTTCCAGATCGGCGATCGGACCTTTCGGTTCGTGCAGCAGTTCCCCCGAATGCCGGCCCTTGCGCGTCGCGTGGCTTTGCGGCGCGAGGGTGAGCGTGGGATGGCTCTCCACATGGCCCGACAGCGCGGCATTGAAGGCGTCGAGGTCGTCATAGCCCGGCGGCACGCCGATGTGAACGCGGCGCAGGAAGCGGTCGAAGTCGATCAGTTCCGCCGCTTTCATTTCCTCGCCGAGATCGGCCAGGGCGAGCGCTTTGGCGGCAAGCGCATTCGCTTCTCCGGGATGCCGGGCGAGGAAGGCGTCGCAATCCGCGAGGGCTGCTTGCGGATTGCCCTGTTGCAACCGGACATCGGCGAGATTCACATGCGCCTTGGCGAAACCGGGGTCTATGGCGAGCGTGCGCTCAAAGGCCGAAGCGGCCTCGTCCAGCCGCCCGAGCTGCTGCAGGCCATAGCCGATATTGAGCGCGGCTGCCGCATGTACCGGTTCGCGCTCCAGCACTCTCTCATAGGCGGCGATTGCTTCCTCATATTGGCCGAGCTCCTGCAAGGCAATCCCGAGATTATAATGCGCTTCCCAGAGACCGGGGTTGGCTGCCAGAACCAGACGGCACTGTTTCTCCGCCGCTTCGAAATCGCCCAGCTCCTGCAGGATAGCCGCCAGGTTGATCCGCGCCATCGCCAGGCCGGAATCGCGCCGCAGCACGTCCTCGTACGCCGCCTTCGCCTCGTCCAGCCGCCGCAATCCATTCAGCGCGCTGGCCCGGCCGGCCCGCGCGCCGGTATGGATGGGCGAAAGCGCGAATGTGCGTTCATAACCGGCGAGCGCCTCGCCAAAACGTCCCGTCGCCTCGAGAAGAATAGCCCGGTTGAAATGAGCCTCCGCGTAGCGCGGGTCGGCGCGGATCGCTTCTTCATACGCGTCCTCCGCTTCTTTCGCCTGGCCGGTAGCGGCAAGGACATTGCCGAGATTGGTGCGCGCTTCGGCATGTTCAGGCAGAAAGGCGAGAGCGGTCCGAAGCATGTCCAGCGCCTCATCGGCCAACCCCGAGCGAAAGGCGGCGATGCCCGCCAGATTGAAGGCGTCGGCGTCGGTCGGATTTGCCTCAAGGGCGTCGCGTGCGAGGCCGAGCGCCTCGCGGGAGTGACCCGCCTGCAGTTCCCGGCGTGCACGCGCCACCAGATCGGGCGCAGAGGCGGCGGGGCCGGTAAAATCGAACGGGCTGGAATAAGGCAACGCGCGCGGCGCGTCCGCCACCGCCACGCCTGCCGCGGGGCGTTTGCTTGCGGATGCAATCTGTTTCTGCGTCGCGCGGCCCTTGCGTTTGGCAGGTCTGCGTTTGCCCTTTTTGGCCTTTTTCATGGACGCCAGTCATATCAGGCGGCCGCGGTGCGGCGCAATCGCGGACCGGTAGGCCGCACCCGACGGCACGCGAATTTCAGCGCCAAAAAAACTCTTAAAAAATTTGAAACAGGCGCGGTTTTCCGGCAGCATCCCGCAACCCGGCGTTACGCCACAATACCTGGCCCGGGAGGCGCGGAGAAACCGGGGAACCGAGGTGCAGGGACTGCTTCAAATTGTCAGATGGATCAGCTACGCGGCGCTGCTGGTGGTTATCACCGCGTTCGGCGCACTGATCATCCTGTCGCTGATAGGCGTCTGCTCCAGCCTGAACGAGGGCGGCATCGCCTGTGCGACGCCGCTCTATACGTTGATCGCGCAATACGCGATCGGCGTCATGCTGGCGACCGTATTCACGGGCATCCCGGCGCTGTTCGCCATGCTCGGGGTCTATTTCCTGGTGCGCGATATCTACGATCGGCTCCGTGACGGCAAGGCGCGGCCGCCGTCGGACATGAGTATGCCTGCGCGCGCGGAGGCGGCAGAACGCGCGGCCCCGACGGCGAAAGCCGGGCCGCTGCCGCTGCCCAGATTAATCCTACGGCTGTTTCTGGTGCTGGTGGCGCTCGGCGTGTTCGCCGCGCTCATCTCCGGCATCGTGGCGCCGCTGGGGTGAGCCGCGATGACGGCAGAAAAAGGAGCCCCCTTTGAATTTCCAGATTGACCGGCGCCTGGCTACTCGGCCGCTTGCCATACCGCCGGCGCGGCGTCGAGAACGTCGGGGCCGACATGGCCTTCGAACTTCTCGAAATTATCGATAAACATCTGCACCAGCGCCTGGGCCTGCACGTCATAGGCGCCCTTGTCGGCCCAGGTCTCGCGCGGATTGAGGATGGCGGCGTCGATGCCCTCCATCGCCACCGGGACCTTGAAACCGAATACCGGGTCGGTACGCATTTCCGCATCCGCCAGGCTGCCGTCGAGCGCGCCGTTCAGCAGTGCCCGGGTCGCCTTGATCGGCATGCGGTGGCCCTCGCCATATTTGCCGCTCGTCCAGCCGGTGTTGACCAGCCAGCAATCGACATCATGCTCCGCGATCAACTGGCGCAGCAAATTGCCGTAAACGCTCGGGTGGCGCGGCATGAAGGGCGCGCCGAAGCAGGTCGAGAAGGTCGCCTCGACGCCCTTCAGCCCCTTCTCGGTGCCGGCCACTTTCGCGGTGTAACCGGACAGGAAATGATACATCGCCTGGCTCGGCGTAAGCTTGGCGATCGGCGGCAGAACACCGAACGCGTCCGCGGTCAGCATGACGATATTCTTCGGATGCCCCGACGTGCCGGTCGCGCTGGCATTGGGGATGAACTCCAGCGGATAGGCGGAGCGGGCATTTTCCGTCAGCGCGCCATCGTCGAAGTCGGGCGAGCCGTCCGCTTTGAGCACCACATTTTCCAGCAGCGCGCCGGAGCGGATTGATGCGTCATAGATTTCCGGCTCGGCTTCACGCGACAGCCTGATCGTCTTGGCATAGCAGCCGCCTTCGAAATTGAAGAGACCATTCTCCGACCAGCCATGCTCGTCGTCGCCGAGAAGCGTGCGTTTCGGATCCGCCGACAATGTCGTCTTGCCCGTGCCGGACAGCCCGAAGAAGATGGCGGAATCGCCGCCCCCCCTGGCCTCGTTGGCCGAGCAGTGCATCGGCATCACGCCTTTTTCGGGGAGCAGGAAATTGAGATAGCCGAAAACCGACTTCTTGGTTTCGCCGGCATAGGATGTGCCGCCGATCAACACCAGCTTGCGGGTAAAGTCGCATGCGATGACCGTCTCGGAATTGGTTCCGTAGCGTTCCGGATCGGCCCTGAAACTCGGTAGATTGACCACCGTGAATTCCGGCGAGAAGTCTTCAAGTTCCGACGGCTCGGGCCGGCGCAGCAGATAGCCGATGAACAGCGCGTGCCAGGCATTTTCAAGATAGACCCGCGCGCGCAATCTGTGCGTGGCGTCGGCGCCGGCATGAAGTTCCTGAATAAAGATATCCCGCCCCTCGGCGTGCGTCAGAAAATCTTCCAGCAGCGCTTCGAACTGAGCGGGCGTTATCGAACGGTTGTTATCCCACCACAGCGCATCTTCCGTCGTGGCATCACGGACTGTAAATTTGTCCAACGCCGACCGGCCGGTATGCAGGCCCGTTTCAACCGTCAGCGCGCCGCCATTCGTCAGCACGCCCTCGTTACGGCTCAGAGATTGCTCTAGCAACTCGGCAGCCGTGCTGTTGCGATAGATCCTTCCCGGATTCCTCAGTGGGAACAATACGTTGCCGGCCGCATCATTTCCAATGCCCGCCATTTCTCCACTCCGCTCGCTCAATTCAACGGTTTGCCGCCTCTCCATCGTACCCAGGGCAGCCGCCAAGATACGAGATCCTGGGAGAGCGCAGGACGCTATTTCAGCGCCCCGCAGCGGGCAATATCGTCATTGGTCTATATCGCACCGGCGGAATCAACAATTTTGTCTCTTAAGCCTGAAGATTGTCCGGCGCCATGGTTAACCGCGCGCCTGGCGCGCCAGATTTGCAAGGGTTTCCCGCATGGCTTGTGGCGAAGTAACGCGCTCTGGAAATACGAGACGCAACGCGGCTTGCCCGAGAACAAGATCGCACCCCTCCGGGTCGCAGCCGGTAAAGCGCCAAGGCCCCGCGGAAGCGCCCAGGAACCGCGTCGCATAGAGCTCGACGGCCTCGGCATGATCGCTATTCATATGCTCGACAATTTCCGCCTCCGCTGCGACTAGCGTCTCCGCGCCCTTCAGCTCGGTCAGAAGCTCGCCTGGCTCAAAATCATAAATACGGCCGAAACCGCCAACAAAATGCGCGCCCTCCAGGCGCAACCTGCAAAAAGCGAAGTCGCTGAAGTCCACATACATTTCAGCATTGGGATGCCGCGCGAGAAACCGGCTTCGCGATTGATCGCTTTCGGCTTTTTCAACCGCGCCAAAAACCGATACGCGCCCGCCCTCGAGAGGGTCGCCATACCCGTCGGTACCATCGAAAAGCACCGCCGCGCGGGCGTCCGCGGCTATGTTTTGCGTATGCTGCGCGAGCGTGGAAATCAGGAATAAGGGTGCGCCATCGGGCTGCGTCGCGAGCGTAATCAGCGATGCGCTGGGATGCCCCGCGCCCCTGCTGATTGTCGCCAGTGCGCCCTTCAGACCCCGTCTTATGAGGCCGCGCGCCTCCTGCGCAACTTCGGCTCGCTCACCGTCGCTGGGGTTCCGCTGTTTCTGCATGTTATCCATACTGTTGCATTTCGGTAACAATCGGTGTTGATAGCGCCTATATTAATCTTGCCACAATTTGCACACGAGTTGTGACCATAGATCGGCGCAGATGCGATAGTCTGCCGCAAAGGAAGACAAAAAAATGCCGACCATTGCCCTCGTGGATGACGACCGAAACATACTGACCTCCTTGCGTATGGTTCTGGAGGCGGAAGGTTACAAGACGCGGAGTTATAACGACGGCGCCTCGGCGCTGGACGGCCTGACCGGCGAACCGCCGGACCTCGCTATTCTCGATATCAAGATGCCGCGTATGGACGGCATGGAGTTGCTGCGCCGGTTGCGGCAGAAAACCGAATTGCCGGTGATTTTTCTCACCTCCAAGGACGAAGAGATCGACGAACTCTTCGGCCTCAAGATGGGAGCCGACGATTACATCGCCAAGCCCTTCTCGCAGCGTCTTCTTGTCGAACGGGTCAAGGCGGTGCTGCGCCGGGCACAGCAACCGCGCGACGCCTCGACCGAGACCTCGGCTTCGGTAAAAGTGCTGGAGCGGGGCAAGCTTGCCATGGACCCCGAGCGTCATACCTGTCTTTGGGACGGCAAGTCGGTTACATTGACGGTAACCGAGTTTCTCATACTGCAGGCGCTTGCCCTGCGCCCCGGTGTCGTCAAGAGCCGCGATGCGCTCATGGATGCGGCCTATGACGACCAGGTCTATGTGGACGATCGGACCATCGATAGCCACATCAAGCGGCTCAGAAAGAAATTCAAGGCCGTGGACACGACATTCGATGTAATTGAGACTCTGTATGGCGTAGGCTATCGCTTCAAAGAGTCCTGATAAGCGCAGCCGCTGATGGCCGATGACAAGAACCGGTCTCTGAAAACCGCGGGCGTTCAATCGATTTGGCGGAAGCTCGCCCGCGGCTGGCGTACGCAGGTTCGCCGATTTGAGAATCTGTATCCCTTCAAGAGCCTCACCCAGCTCATCATCATTCTCAACCTGTTCGGCTTTGCCATCCTGGTGAGCGGCGGACTTTATCTCAACCAGTTCCGCGCCGGACTGATCGACACCAAGGTCCAGAGTCTGCTCACTCAAGGCGAAATTATCGCCAAGGCGATTGCCGTCACCGCGGCTGTCGGCACCGATCGCGCGCCGCTCGGCGGCGAGGGAGCGCCTGATTTCGGCTTGCCCCCCAATTCCGCCCTCGACAGTGAAACCGGCTTTGGCGCCTACGAGTTCGTCATCAACCCGGAACGCACCGCTCCCGATTTCGTCGAGCTCATCCAGCCGACAGGCACGCGGGCGCGTATCTATGATCACGAGGGCGAGCTGATGCTCGATTCCGACACGATCTATACGCGCGGCCAGGTGTTGAAATATGAGCTGCCCGCGCTCCAGCAAACCGAGACCGACGTAATTACCAGCCTCTGGCAAAGGATCTCGGAGTGGCTATGGCGCCAGGAGCTGCCGGTCTACAAGGACATCGGCGGCGAGAATGGCAAGGCCTATCCGGAAGTCGCAACGGCGTTGACGGGAACGTCGGTGCCGATCGTTCGGGTCAATGTGAAGAGAGAGATGGTGGTTTCGGTCGCGGTGCCGATCCGGCATATCCGCGCCGTAATGGGCGTCCTGCTGTTGTCGACGCGCGGCGGCGAAATCGACTCGATCGTTTCCGCCGAACGGTGGGTGCTCCTGCGCGTCGCCATGGTGGCGGCGGCGGTAACAATGCTGCTGTCTGTTCTGATGGCGCGCACCATCGCAGGGCCCATGCGCCGGCTTTCCAAGGCCGCGGAGCGGGTGCGCCGCAGCATAAAGGCGCGCGAGGAGATCCCCGACTATACCCACCGTTCCGACGAGATCGGGTATCTGTCCGGCGCACTCCGCGACATGACGGCCGCGCTCTACCGGCGCATCGACGCGATCGAGAGATTTGCCGCCGATGTCTCCCATGAACTCAAGAATCCGCTGACCTCGCTGCGGAGCGCGGCGGAGATGCTGCCACGGGTTACCCGGCAGGCCGAACGCAAGCAGCTTGTCGACATCATATCGCATGACGTCAAACGGCTCGACCGGCTGCTCAGCGATATTTCGAACGCCTCGCGGCTCGACGCGGAGCTCGCGCGCGAGGATGCGCAGCCGGTCAATATTGCAGAACTGCTGAAAGCGCTGGTGCCGGTGGTTAATTCCGTTCAGCGCGGACGAAAGCCGCGCGTGATTCTCGACATTGCGCCGGAAAGCTCGTCGGCACGCGGCTATGGCGTCATCGGGCACGACATCCGGCTGGGCCAGGTGATCACGAATGTTCTGGAAAACGCCATCTCCTTTTCGCCGAGGGGGAAGCAGGTTGCGGTACACGCGAACCGGATAGGCGATGAAATAGAAATCGCCATCGAAGACGAGGGCCCCGGGATACCGCCGGACAATCTGACCCGTATTTTCGATCGCTTTTATACCGACCGGCCGGACGAGAAGTCCTTTGGCCAGAATTCTGGACTAGGGTTGAATATTTCACAGCAGATCGTGAATGCCCATGGCGGACGGATCTGGGCGGAAAACAGGCCTGCGCCCGCCGCGAAAGGCAAAACCGGCGCAAAGCCGAGCGGGAAAGACCGGAGCCTATCTGGCGCGCGTATCGTAATCCGGCTGCCGGCGGCGTGATTGGTGCAGGCGGGCGATGGCCGCACAGGACGAAACAATGCTCATGCACGGAACCTGCGTTGCGCTCGGCGACCGGGCGGCGGCACTACGAGGCAGGCCGGGGGCGGGCAAGTCGGACCTTGCCTTGCGTTTCATCTCCGCTTTTCATGGCGCGGGGGCGGCTCTTGTCGCCGATGACCAGATATTGGTGCATCGCCGGGGCTCTTCTTTAAGCGTCTCGGCGCCGGAGAAGATCGCCGGGCTTATCGAGATTCGCGGCATCGGTTTGGTCGCCATGCGCCCGCGGACGCGGGCCGAACTGGTGATGATCGTAGAGCTGTCGCCAGCCGACGATATCGAACGAATGCCGCCCGACCCCCTGCCATGCGAGACGATTCTCGGGATGGCGGTGCCGGTTCTGAGGCTGTTTGCCTTCGAGGCATCGGCGGCCGCGAAGTTGTGCGTTGCGCTTGGCGGCGAATTTGTCGCGGAAGCGAATTAGCACCAGCCCGCGCACGGGTCTTGCGCGGAGCCGCCGTCGCGGACAAAGTAGCCTGGGGATGCGCCATCGGGCGCTGCAACCGCAGCTTGGGGGCAGTGAGGGCAATGATTGGTCTGGTTATCGTTACCCACGGTGAGCTGGCGCGGGAATTCCGGTCCGCGCTGGAGCATGTCCATGGGCCGCAAACACAGCTTCAGACGATTTCCATCGGGCCGGATGACGACATGGATATCCGGCGCCAGGACATTATCGAGGCTATCGGGGCCGTCGACAGCGGCAAAGGCGCCATCCTTCTCACCGATATGTTCGGCGGCACCCCGTCAAATCTTGCCATCTCCGTGATGGAGCAGTCGCATGTCGAAGTCATCGCCGGCGTCAACCTGCCGATGCTGATCAAGCTCGCCAGCATCAGAGGCGAGGCCGAACTTGACGATGCAATTGTCGAGGCGCAAAAAGCCGGGCGCAAATACATCAACGTCGCAAGCAAGATACTGACCGAACGATAAAGCCCGCACGTCACTCTGGCGTCGGTGGTTTCCGGAACATGGCAAAAACCAATGATAGCGCTGGCGGACCGTTGCCGCAGGACCATTTTTTCGCAGAAGTGGTAATCCGCAACCGCAAGGGCCTGCATGCGCGCGCCTCGGCTCAGTTCGTGAAGCGCACCGAACAATTCGATGCCGAAGTTAATGTCATCCGCGAAGGGCAGACCGTCCTCGGCACCTCGATCATGGGGCTGATGATGCTGGCCGCGGAACAGGGCAGTACGATCCTGATCGAAACCAAGGGCACCGACGCCCGCGCGGCGCTCGACGCCCTTATCGCGCTGGTCGAAGGAGCGTTCGGCGAGGAAAGCTGACCGGCCGCTGGCGCGCCTGCCCGGTGCAGGCGATGAACCGGGGCTGTCTTTTGGAGAACCCGGAATAAGCGTCGGGGCGCTTTGGCAGGCGCGCATCAGAGCAGTTCTAGTCGGCAATCCTCAGCTTGCTGATTTCATTCGCGATCGCTTCGAAAACGGCCTCGAGGTTACCGCTGTCATCAAGCTCGAAGAAGCGTCCCGGGCTGGTCGCGCAGTCGCGCAGCATACCTATGGTCGTGGAGTCGCTGACTTCGAGTGCGACGGTGTAGATCAAAATTCCCGCTGTTTTCGCGTTCGTGCAAGCTTGCGCCGTCCGCACATTCATCGTGCTGCGCAAAGCGCTTGTGGCGCCCGAAGGTGAACCAAGACGGTCCTCGGTGTGGTAGCCATACGCCGTATACCAGCTCTGATTGTGGTTGGAGCGGCTTGAATGCCAGTTCGCGCCGTCGGACATAAGAATCATTATCTTGGTGTTGTCGGAGTCATCGTAGGGCTTGCCCTCGTCAAAGGGCGCGGCGGGCGAAAGTGTGCGCCAGCCCCACATAAGTGCGTCGTGAATATTCGTGCCGCCATAGGCGTTCATATCCTCTATGGCATCGACAATGGCGCTGCTGTTGTTGGTCAATGGCCGTATGGGTTGCGAGTCGCACATATGATTGGGTCCGCGCCGAGTGCCGTAGTTCAGGCTGGTATCGGCGTTTTCACCGCTATATTTACATGTCCGGCTCTGGCGCTCATGTCCGTCTCCCTCGGAGGTATCGGGATCGCATGATCCCTCTTCATCGCTAATGTAGCTGTTGAGATAGCCGCTGGTATCGGGCTCGTCGGGCGCAAACAACGGCACAAAATACGAATTATCATCGCCCGCCGTCGGCGTCGTGTCGGTCACGTCATGCGGCGCCGGGCGAACTTCCACGCAGCCGCGCCAGCTTGCGTTGCTGAGCGCATTGAACATGTCCCACCGCGTCACGGCGGAATCAAAATGTTCGGCGTGAATCGACGATCGCCCTATGGTGTCCATCCAGGAGGCGTTTGCGTACTGGGTGCCGACATTTACCGATGCCGCAAACGGGACCAGACTCATCATGACATGGTCGCTGGAGTGCTGGTTCGCGTAGAGGATGTTTGTAAGGCTTGTAGCGGCGGTGCGGAGATCTGCGATTTTCGATCCCGCCATTGAGCCGGAATTGTCCAGAACCAGCGCCACCTCATAGGTGCCGGCGGCGATGTTGATGGTGCTGCTTACCGCGACCGGGAAATGATCGATGCCCAATACGCCGAGGATATAGGTATCGACATTCAGACCGCCCGTGGCCGTTACCGTATCCAGCTGAATGTCGAAATCGGCGCTATAGCCCGCCGGGAAATCATCCCCCAGATTGGCCTTGAGCACGTCCATCCCGGTAGCCTTGGCGCCGTCTTGGCCGGCTCCCTCGTCCATCTTCCGGCCAACGGCCCGCGCGGCGGCGTCCAGGGCGCTTTGCAGTTTGGACCTGGTATTATACGCGTTGGCATAGTCGATCGCGCCGCCGACAAATCCCATCAGCGGGATAAGTGTGAGCCCGAAGAGCAAGACTACAGAGCCCGCGCAATCGGAAACGAATCTGCGCCTCAGGGCGTCCTTGGCCAACCGTATTTCATTCAGTTTTTGGCTCTTGGCAAAAGCGAAGGCGAGCCCGTCCAGTCGCAAAAAAAGCGTTTTAAGGGTCCGCAACAGGGACAAAGCTGGCATGTGGCCGGCATACATCTGCACTACCTCGACTGTACCGCGCGGACTAATCCCAAAAACCGCCGGCAACACGTAGCGCCCATTCCCGCAACCGCGAAATCTATCCGAACCCTTTTTCGATTCTCTTAGAGAAACCGCCCAAAAGAGGCGCAAAAGTAGTACAAGTTTGATATAATGATTTCTTTATATCCTTCTTGCGTCTCCTGAAACGCTAGGCTAAGAGAGGCGCCAGACGAGCGCATGGACGACACCAAATTTCCAACCAATTCTAAGCATCCGAGGGCATACGGCATGGACTACAAGGTGAAGGATATTGCCCTTGCGGATTTTGGCCGCAAGGAACTCGACATTGCGGAAACGGAAATGCCGGGGCTCATGTCTATCCGCGAGGAGTATGGTGCTTCAAAACCACTTAAAGGCGCACGGATTGCAGGCTCTCTCCATATGACAATCCAGACTGCTGCCCTGATCGAGACACTCACAACTCTTGGAGCGGAAGTGCGTTGGGCCTCATGCAATATCTTTTCAACCCAGGACCATGCAGCAGCGGCGATTGCTGAAACCGGCGTGCCGGTCTTTGCCGTAAAAGGCGAAACCCTGGAAGAATACTGGGACTATGCCGACCGGATTTTCCTGTTTGAGGACGGTTGCAACATGATCCTCGACGATGGCGGCGACGCGACCATGTATATCATCATCGGCGCACGGGTAGAGGCTGGAGAGACAGATCTTATAGAAAGCCCTCAATCTGAAGAAGACGAATATTTCTTCGCCCAGATCAAGAAACGCATGGCCACCAGCCCGGGCTGGTTCACTACTCAGCGTGACAAAATACAAGGCGTGAGTGAGGAAACGACTACAGGTGTTCATCGTCTCTATCAGCTCGTGGAAAAGGGTCTGCTTCCCTTCCCGGCATTCAACGTCAATGACAGCGTTACCAAGTCAAAATTTGATAACAAATATGGTTGCAAGGAATCTCTCGTGGATGGCATCCGCCGCGCCACAGACACGATGATGGCTGGCAAGGTCGCTGTCGTTTGTGGCTATGGAGACGTTGGCAAAGGTTCGGCTTTGTCACTCAGGGGTGCAGGTGCCCGTGTAAAGGTGACGGAAGTTGATCCCATTTGCGCGTTGCAGGCCTCCATGGACGGCTTTGAAGTTGTCACGCTTGAGCAGGTCGCTCCATCAGCTGATATTTTCATCACTACGACCGGCAACAAGGATGTCATCCGCCTGGAGCATATGCGGGAAATGAAGGACATGGCCATCGTCGGTAATATTGGACATTTCGACAATGAAATTCAGGTGGCCCAGCTCAAGAATCTCAAATGGACCAACATCAAGCCGCAAGTGGACATGATCGAGTTTCCTGATAGCAAGCGGTTGATCCTGCTTTCTGAAGGCCGGTTGCTCAATCTCGGCAATGCGACCGGGCATCCCAGTTTCGTAATGAGTGCTTCCTTCACCAACCAGGTGCTGGCGCAGATCGAATTGTGGACCAAGGGTGACGAGTACAAAAATGAAGTCTATGTGCTGCCCAAGCATCTGGACGAGAAAGTTGCCCGCCTCCACCTAGAAAAACTTGGCGTGACACTGACTGAACTCTCATCAGAGCAGGCCGACTATATCGGCGTCGACGTTAACGGCCCCTACAAGCCGGAGCACTACCGCTACTAGGCGGCCAGAAGGTTGCGGAGCTTTACGCTGCCGCAACGTCCGGTCCGGCTATAACGCTGAGTATGCGATCCCGCGCCGCGGCATCAATGTCCAGTTTCAAGTGGACTCCATGTTCGCTCGCATCAATGACGACGGCGGAAAAGACGCCCTCGAATCCGTCGATATCGAGCTCCACGCGGTCTTTCGCTGCCACGCTGAATCCTACACCGACGGCGAGTGCGCCGTCTGGCGAAAGATTGGCTATTTTGCAGGGAGAGCTGTCCGCGCCCTTCCGGCAGACGGCGTTCCACTCACCGTCCAGTCGCATCGTCTGGCGCCGGTCCTCGATTTGCCAGCTCACAATATCGTCGAGGAAGGTGTCGACCGACTGGTTCAATTCACCTGCGTCGACCGTCATCCGGGTCAGCGACTCAAGCATCCTGGTTGCGGAGTCATCGACCTGCCCGAAAGCGTGGGTGATTCCGACGATGTTCTCCGAGACTTCCTGCGTGCCTGCGTTGACCTCCTTGATACTGCCGGAGATCTGCTCAACCGACGTGTGCTGTTCCTGCATAGCCGTCGCGATTGATTCGGTAACCTGCGAGCTTTCCTGAATGCAAACAGTAATGTCGTTGATCGAGGTTTGAGCCTCGGATGTGGCTTCCTGGATACGTTGAATCTTGATGGTGATGTCCTGAGTTGCATCGGACGTCTGCTGGGCCAGGTCCTTGACCTCGTTCGCAACAACGGCAAATCCCTTGCCGGCCTCGCCCGCACGCGCCGCTTCGATGGTGGCGTTGAGCGCCAGCAGGTTGGTCTGCTCGGCGACGGCGGAGATCATTTCGACTACCTGGCCGACATCGGCTGCCGCGTCCGTAAGAATCGCAACTTTCTCGTCGGCCGTCTCGGCGGTATTCGCCGCGTCCGACGCGATTCCGCTGGCTTTTTGGATCATCTCATTGATCTCGCCGATGGAAGCGAAAATCTGCTCGCTGGCTGACGCGACAGAGCTTAGATTGGATGTCGCCTCCTCGGAAGCCGACGCCACGGTTGCCGCGGTGCTGCTGGTGTCTGTGGTTACGGTCGAGAGTGATTTCGACGTTTCGCACAGTTGTGTCGCGTTGGTGGCGACATTGTCGGCTGCGGGTTTCAGCACGTTGGTGCAAAAATCAGAGAGCTTTTCGGCGACCTGTTTCCGTTCCCTGGCGGTGATACGCTGATCTTCTATCTGTTGATCCTGCATTCGCTGCCGTTCAACGACCGCTTCTTTCAGCACCTGCAGCGCCTTTGCCATCGAACCGAGTTCGTCGCGACGTTCAAGACCAGGTACCGTCGCGTCTTGATCACCGGCGGCCAGTTTTTTCATGATGCCCGCGATCCCGGAAATCGGGCCGGTAACGCTTCTGGCCGAAAGGTATGTGATCAGGCTCAGCAAGAGTCCGACGATCACCGCTCCCGCAATCAATTGCCTGCTCAGCGAAACGCCGGCGGCGAGCTGTGGCGAAATGGACAGCGCGACCTCGAGGACGCCTCGAACGTCGCCGAGTTTCCAATCGGTCTTCGGCGACGCGGCGTGCGAATTATGGCAGTTCACGCAGCCTTGGGCGACCATCTTGTCGGCGATCGCGACACGGACCACTTGCTGTCCATTCACAGTCTGCTGACGGGAGAAGACCTGGTCCGGATTCTTGGTCAGGAATTCCCAGGCCTGCTTTTGAAATTCGTCGGGTTGGCGATCTTTGCGAATCGGAAATGGAAAGGCGCTGTACAAATTTACCGTCGTATCCTTTTCGGCCAGCAGAGCGCTCACATCGTGGATGAAGGTCGCAGGCAGCGGAACGCCGTTATCCTCTGTCTTGTGATTGAAAGACGGTTTCAGCGCGCCGGATTTAACAACCTTGGAAATTACGTTTCGGGTGTAGTAGCCGCGAATGGCCTTGAACTGGTCGGCAACCTGCTGACCCTGCCGGACCGCCTCGTCCCTGGCATTGTTGGCAATTATCTGGGGGACAATAAAAGCGATAGCCGCAATACAAAATGCGACAGCAATCGGCACGGGCAGAATCAGCCGCCAGAACAAGCTCAATTTGCCGGCACCTTTTCCGCTCGGTGGCGCATCAGATGTCTTCTTCGAGGAGTTAAATTTAAACATGAGGGGCTCCACGCCGTTGGCACCTGGTGAAAAACAGATATTTAACCTTGTTTCGGTTAAAACAAACGTAACACGTGTAAATAGAATATTGCCTACTCTAAGTAGTATCCGTCTGTAATCATGGCATTTTCTTGGACGTGAACCGCAAGGCCGACGGCTGCGGGCAACCTCCGGATTCAGCGGGTTTTCGGCGGACTGGCGACTGATACCGGTCACGCCGGCCCCATGCCGGTCGCGAAGCGGGCATCTCCCCGCTATATCAGTTAATCTAGAACTGATTCGCTTTGACGGAGCGGTTCATGCACGCCTTCGGGTCAGTGCGGGTTACGTTTTCATGCGTGCAGGTTCTTGGGGAGTGTGAGGGAGCGAGGTTAATGCTTGCCTGCCGCCGGCACGAAGCATTCAATCGGAGCTTGGGGGGCGTCTTCTTTGTGGCAGCGATACTGTTTGCCTCAGCCGACGCCCGCGCAGCACCATTGGATTTCCTGATCGGTATGCCTGTCGACGCCCGGTCTATCCTGATCGTTGGCATGCTGCTCGGGATTATCACCTTCACGATTATGGTGGCGCTGGTTTTTCTGCATGCGACGCGCCGTGCGAGGCGTGCCGAGGCGCGGGCCCGCTCGACCGCCAGCGAATATGATCGCAAGGCGGATTTTCTTAAAGCAGTGCTCGCCGCCGAGCCGCAATTCCTCGTGCATTGGAAGGAAACCGGCGAGCCGGCAATTGTCGCCGATACGCTCAGTGCCGACCTCGGCATACCGCGCGACATCGCCAAAGTGCTCCGTTTCGGGTCCTGGCTGGAACGCGGTTGCGCGCTGGAACTCGAAAGCCATGTCGCCGACTTGCGGAGCGAGGGGCAGAGTTTCAATCTGATGCTGAAATCGGCGACAGGCTCCCATATCGAAGCCGACGGCAGAGCTGCGGGCGGCAGCTGTATCCTCAAATTCCGGGATCTGGCCGGGCGCCGGCGGGAGCTGGCCGAAATCTGCGAGCAGCATCGCACGCTGGGTACCGAACTCGCGGCCATGCGGGCGCTTTTCGACGCGCTGCCAATGCCGGTCTGGTTTCATGGCGAGAACGATTCGCTGAAATGGGTAAACCGCGCCTACACGCGCGCGGTCGAGGCTTCCGGCGCCCAACAAGTCTATAACGAACAAATCGCCTTCCTTCCCGCAAACGAGCGCGATATCGCCCGGCGCGCCATCAACGCCGGTGAAACCTTCAAGGGCCGGCTTAAACTCGCCGTCGGCGGCAATCAGACCGAATTCGACACGATCGTTCTGCCGACCGGGCGGACAAGCGCCGGAATCGCGATCGGCGCCTTGCATCGGGAGGCAAAAGCCGACGGTGCATATGTGCCCGACTTCAGTGCGCACACCGGCATTCTCGACCGGATTGCGGGAGGAATTGCGGTATTTTCCGCGGACCAGAGGCTGACCTATTGCAACACCGCCTTTGCCGACCTCTGGGGGCTGGACGCGGACTGGCTCGCGAGCGGTCCCCTAGAGGGCGAGATTCTCGACAAGCTGCGCGAGGAGCACCGCTTGCAGGAGCAGGCGAATTACCGTGAATGGAAACAGGAAAGGCTGGATATATATACCGACGGCAAGCCGCGCGAGGATTGGTGGCACCTGCCCGATGGCCGCGCCATCCATGTCGTGGCGGAACGCGGCGCCGAGGGGATAACCACCTATCTGTATGAAAACATGACCGAGACATTGGCCCTGAAGAGCCAGTACAACGCGCTCATGCATGTCCAGAAAGAGACGCTCGACCATTTGGGCGAGGGCGTTGCGGTGTTCGGCTCCGACGGGCGGCTGAAACTGTTCAATCCGTCTTTCGCCGCGATCTGGAATCTCGACGCCAGAGCTCTGGAGGAAAAACCCCATATCGACGAGGTGGCCACGCGATGCCGGGCGCTGTTCGACGATGACCTGGCATGGAGCGAGGTCAAAGCCGCCGTTACGGGCATTGACGACCAGCGCGAACGCATCGAGGGTTCTCTTGAACGCCTCGATGGCATGTTCCTGTCTTATGCCGGGCTGCCGCTTCCCGATGGCGCAACCCTGCTCACCTATGTCGACATTTCCGACACCAAGCGCATGGAGAATGCGCTGATAGAGAGGAACGAGGCGCTGGTCGCGGCCGATCGGCTCAAGAGCGCCTTTATCAGTCACATCTCCTATGAATTGCGGACGCCGCTCACCAATATCATCGGCTTTTCCGAAATCCTGCAGAACAGCCAGATCGGCCCGCTCAATGAAAAACAGCAGGAATATTTGGCCGATATCAGCTCCTCCAGCCATACCCTGCATGCGATCATCGCCGATATTCTCGACATGGCGACCATCGATGCGGGCGAACTGGAACTGAAAGTCGCGCCGGTGACGGCGAAGGAAATCGTCGACGCCGCAATCCATGGCGTGCGCGAACGTTTAACCCGCGCCAATCTCAAGCTCGATACGCAGATAGACGCCTCGGTGGACCGGTTCATGGCCGATTCCAAACGCTTGACGCAGGTTCTGTACAACCTTTTGTCAAACGCCATCGGATTTTCGGAGCCGGGCGGCAGGATCGGGATTTCCTGCAGGCGCGTCGGCGACGCTGTGGAATTCGTCGTTGCCGACGAAGGTTGCGGAATTCCCGAAGACTATCAAAAAACGGTCTTCGACCGCTTCGAGAGCAAGCCCCAAGGTTCGCACCACCGTGGCGCAGGGCTTGGACTGGCTATCGTCAAGAGCCTCGTGAAGCTGCATGGCGGGGGCGTCGAGCTTACCTCGGCGCCCAATCAGGGCACGACCGTGCGCGTTCGCATTCCAGCCGGCGGCCCGCTCCAGGCGCGGCAGGCGGCGCCGGAAGCGGCGGAATGAATGCACGCTGGGCCGTCAGCGATGCCACGCTGGGCGATCTGGACAGGATCGCTTCATTTCTGGCCTTGATCCTGGCCCCGGGCGACCTGGTGACGCTTATCGGCGATCTGGGCGCGGGCAAGACCACTTTCGCCCGCTTTGTGATCCGCCATATGGCGGGACGCGACGAAGAGATTCCCAGCCCCACATTCGCGCTCGCGCAGAGCTACGATTGCGGGCGCCTGGCCGTTACCCATTTCGATTGCTACCGGTTCTCCGGGCCGGACGAACTGGAAGAACTCGGGCTTGACGACGCCCTGCGGCACGGCGCGGCGCTGGTCGAATGGCCGGAGCGCATTGCGGCTGCCCTTCCCGGCGACCGCCTCGACGTGGCGATCGCCGATGGCGCGGCCGAAACCACGCGGGCGGTCTTGCTCACCGGCCACGGCTCATGGGCGCCGCGTCTCGACCGGCTGCAAAAACTGGCGGCGTTCTGCGAGCATGCAGGCTGGGGGAAAGCCGAAGTCTCTTTTCTCCAGGGCGATGCTTCGACGCGGGCCTATGCGCGGCTAGAGGGTGAGGGGGGAAAGGCCGTTTTGATGAATTCGCCGCCGATGGCGGACGGCCCGCCGATCCGTGGCGGCAAGGCCTATAGTGCGATCGCCCATCTTGCCGAGGACGTGACGCCCTTTGTAGCCGTGGCGCGGGCGCTTCGCGGCGCGGGCATCAGCGCGCCTGAAGTCCTTGCCGAGGATCTGGAGCAGGGATTTCTGATAATCGAGGATCTCGGGAATCGGGTTTTTGGCGCCGAGATCGCCGCTGGCGGCGACGCGGAGGAGCTGTATCGCGCCGCTGTGGACGTGCTTGTGACATTGCGCGGAGTCGCCGTCCCGGACCATGTGCCGCCCTTCGATTGGCCGGCCTTCGAGATCGAAGCGGAACTTCTGCTCGACTGGTTCTGGCCGGCGGCGCGCGGCGGGGATGCGCCCGGAACGGTGCGCGCTGAATTCGCGCGGGCCTGGCGGTCCCTGTTCAAGCGTCTTGGCCAAGCGAGCACCGGGTGGATACTGCGCGACTATCATTCTCCCAACCTGATCTGGCTGCCCGGCAGAGCCGGTATCGCGCGTGTCGGTGTTATCGACTTTCAGGACGCGATGCGCGGCCACCGGGCCTATGATCTGGTGTCGCTGGCGCAGGATGCGCGCCGCGACGTGTCCGACGCGCTTGAAGCGTGTTTGTTCGGCCACTACTGTGCCGAGGTCGGCAAGACCGACCCCTCCTTCGACCGGGAACGATTCAAAACCGCTTATGCAATCCTCGGCGCCCAGCGAAACACCAAGATCCTCGGCATATTCGCGCGTCTCGCGGCGCGGGACGGCAAGAATGCCTATCTCGCCCATATCCCGCGCGTTTCCGCCTATCTGGAGCGCAATCTGGCGCACCCCGAACTCGCCTCATTGCGGGGCTGGTTCGAAACCTATCTTCCCGCGAGTGCGCGCACTCGAATATCGGGCGTGTAGCGGGGCCGCGCGGTGAGCATACCAAGCTCGGCAATGGTGCTGGCCGCGGGGCTCGGCACACGGATGCGACCGCTGAGCGAAGCCGTGCCAAAGCCCCTGGTCGAACTGGCCGGGCGGGCTCTCATCGATCATGTTCTCGACCGGCTTGGCCATGCCGGTGTGGCGCGCGCCGTCGTCAATGTGCACTACCGCGCCGAGCAGATCGAAACCCATCTGGCAGGGCGAACCGCCCCGCGGATCATCATTTCCGATGAGCGCGAGGAGATCCTCGATACCGGCGGCGGCGTTCTCAAGGCCCTGGACCAGCTCGGGCCGGGCGGCTTTTTCGTGCATAATTCCGACTCCGTCTGGATCGAAGGGGCGACGCCTGCGCTGGACGCAATGGGCGCGCGGTGGAACGAAGAGGAGATGGACGCGCTGCTGCTTCTGGCGCCAGTCGAGCGTTCGATCGGATATGCCGGTCGGGGCGACTTCGCGATGGACAGCGGCGGCCGGCTTGCGCGGCGCGGCGACAGCGAGACAGCACCCTTCGTCTTTGCCGGAGTCTCGATCGCCCATCCGCGGCTGCTTGCGGGATGCGCGCAAGGGTCCTTCTCGCTGAACGGACCCTGGGACAGGGGAATCGCCGCCGGGCGGGTCTACGGGTTGCGCCATGCGGGGGTCTGGATGCATGTCGGCACACCTCAAGCGCTGAGCGAGGCGGAAAGTCTCCTGAAGGGCGGAGATGGCCAAGGATAGGCAACCGGGGTCCGGCTCGGGCGGCGGCGCGCCCCGTGTCTGCACAATTGCGCCCGACGCTCCTTTCCTGGAAACGCTCGCGCACGCCATCGTCAGCGGGGATTTGCCCGTGCCCGGCGGGACGCCACCCGGAGCGCTGGAGCTGCCGCGATGGACGGTGCTGCTGCCGACCCGCAGGGCCGTGCGTGCGATGCGCGACGCTTTCCTGAAGGTCTCGGGAGGTGCGGCGCTGCTGTTGCCGGCAATCCGCCCGATTGGCGACGTGGACGAGGATGCGGCGCTGCTCGCCAGCCCCGCCTCGCCCGCGATGGCGAACGCGCTCTCGCTCGATCTGCCGCCCGCCATCGGCGCGCTGGAACGCCGGCTGGTGCTAAGTGAACTCGTTCTCAAATGGAGCCGGGCGGCGCATCCAGGCAGCCGCGCGGCAACGCCGGGCCAGGCGGCGCTGTGGGCGGGCGACCTGATAGCGCTGATGGATTCCGCCGAGACCGAAGCGGTGGACCTCGCGGCGCTCAAGGATCTTGTCGGCGGCGACTATGCCGAACATTGGCGCCAGACGCTCGATTTCCTGCAAATATTGACCGCGCACTGGCCAGATTTTCTGCGCGAACGCGGCCTGCTCTCGCCCTATCAGCGCCGCGACCGGCTGATGCGGGCCGAGATAGAGCGGCTTGCGGCAACGCCGCCGGATGCCCCCGTGATCGCCGCCGGGTCGACCGGCACGATACCGGCGACCGCCTTGCTGCTGGAGACCATCGCGCGGCTGCCGCACGGCGCTGTCGTTCTGCCGGGACTCGATCTGGCGCTCGATGAGGAAAGCTGGCAATCGATCACCGCCGAGCCGCATCCCGAGCATCCCCAGTTCGGCATGAAGCATCTGCTGGACGCCATGGGGCTGGGGCGAGACGATATACTGCCCCTGGGCGGGAGCGCCGTGAACAGCGCGCGCACGGGGCTGATTTCGGAAGTCATGCGCCCGGCCGGCAGCACCGAGAAGTGGCGCGACTATGCCGGGCGGGCGGATGCGGCCGGCGCCGCGTCGGCGCTCCCGCGGCTGACCCGGATCGATGCGCCGACGGCGCAGGACGAGGCGGAGACGATCTCGCTTATCCTGCGCAAGGTGGCCGGCGAGCCTCCGCGAACGGCGGCGCTCGTGACGCCCGACAGGACGCTGGCGCGGCGCGTTTCCGCGCGGCTGGAGAAATGGAATCTGCGCGTCGACGATTCCGCCGGCACGCCGCTGGCGCTGACCCCGCAAGGGGTTTTCATGGAACTGCTTCTCGATACCTTCGCCAGCGGCTTCGCAGCCGTGCCGCTGGCCGCGCTGCTGAAACATCCGCTGACGCGCGCAGGCCGAACCGCCGGTGAGATGCGCTCCGCCGCGCGAACGCTTGAGCTGGCCGGATTGCGCCGGCCCTTCGCCGGGCGGGGGCTGGCGGCTCTCAGCGAATCTTTCGCGCGCACCCGCGCGGCCCACGGCAAGGACGATTTGCGCCATGCGGTCTATCGCCGCCTCACGGAGCGGGACTGGGACGATGCGCAAAAGCTTATCGGCGATCTGGAGCAAGCCTTCGCGCCGCTCGCTGAATTTGCTGGAAATGGAAACGGCGGACATGTTGCCGCCTTCGCCCGGGCCCATGTCGATACGGCAACGGCGCTTGCCCGGGACGAGACGGGAGAAGCGTCGCTGCTCTGGCGCGGCGACGCCGGCGAGGCGCTGTCGCTTTTCTTCGTGGAATTGCTCGGTCAGGAGACGGCCGGTCCCGAAATCGGCGCGGCCGACTATCCCGAACTGTTCGCCGCGCTCCTTGCTGGTCAGGTGGTCCGACCGCGCGCGCCGGCCCATCCGCGGCTGTTTATCTGGGGTCCCCTGGAGGCGCGGCTGCAACGGCCCGATATAGTCGTCCTCGGCGGCCTCAATGAAGAAAGCTGGCCGGCGATAGAGGATGCCGGACCGTGGCTCAGCCGCCCCATGCTGGAGCAAATCGGCCTGCCCTCTCCCGAGCGCAAGATCGGCCTCGCGGCGCATGACGTTGCACAGCTTATGGGCGCTGGAGAGGTTTATCTGACGCGCGCGGAAAAGAGCGACGGCGCGCCCACCGTTCCCTCGCGCTGGCTGTTGCGGCTCGATGCGATCCTGACGGCGGCCGGACTGAATGACGAGATCCGCAACGACGACTGGATCAGCTGGGCGGTCGCGCGCGACGCCGTCGAACCGGCGCCGGCAGTGTCCCGCCCGAAACCCCGGCCGCCGGCAGAGGCGCGCCCGAGGCGGCTCTCGGTGACGCGGATAGAGGAGTGGATCGCCAATCCTTACGCGATCTATGCGCGCCATATTCTCTACCTGCAACAGCTCGATCCCCTCGCCGCCGCCCCGGACGCGGCGATGCGCGGCACGCTTGTTCACGACGTGCTGAGCGCTTTCGCCAAGGCCCATCCCGACCGGCTTCCGCAGGACATCGCCGCTGAACTGATGCGTCTGGCGCGCTTCGAATTCGACCGCCTTGGCGCCCATGCGGTGATCCGCTCCATCTGGTGGCCGCAGCTGGTCAATTTCGCGCGCTGGTTCGCAGGGACCGAGCCCGAACGCCGGCGGGGCGTAGCGCGCGTCCATTCCGAGATTTCCGGCGAGCTTTTGCTCGGTGCGACCAACTTCACGCTTACCGCCCGCGCCGACCGGATCGACGAACGCGAAGACGGCGCGCTGGCCATCTACGATTACAAGACAGGCGGCGTGCCATCGAAGAAAAAGGTTGCCGGCGGCCACGCGCCGCAACTTCCGCTCGAGGCGGCGATTGCGCAGGCGCGGGGTTTCGGCCCCGATGCGGCCGGCGAGACCGCGCTGCTGCGCTATATCCGGGTGCTGGGGCGCGGCGACGGTGGCATAGAAACCGATGTCGGCGACGGCGATCCGGCGGTACTCGCCGCCACCGCGCTCGACAAGTTGACCGAACTCGTCAACGTCTATGCAGACCCTGGACAGGAATATGCGGCCCTGCGCCGGCCCGGCTTCGCGAACAGCGCGCAGTATCGCTATGACGATTACGCCCATCTGGCGCGGGTGGCGGAGTGGTCTCTGGCCGGCGAGGCGGAGGACTAGGCCGATGAGCGTCACCGACCTCACCCACCTGACCGACGCCAACCAGTCGGCCGCGTCGGATCCAAATGTCTCGGCCTGGGTTTCGGCCAATGCGGGCACGGGCAAAACCACGGTTCTGGTGCGCCGGGTGCTGCGCCTGCTTTTGCACCGCGATGAGGCGACCGGTCATTTTACCCTCCCCGAAAGCGTGCTGTGCCTGACCTATACCAAGGCCGCCGCCGGCGAGATGGAAAATCGTCTGTTCGCGCGTCTTGCCGGCTGGTCGACGCTCGGCGACGAAGCGCTCGGGACCGAACTCACCGAGTTGCTGGCAAGCCCGCCGGACGCAGGCCAACGGGCCCGCGCGCGCCACCTGTTCGCCACCACGCTGGATACGCGCGGCGGTTTGAAGATCTACACGATCCATGCTTTCTGCGAGCGCCTGCTGCACCGCTTCCCGCTCGAAGCCAACGTGGCCTCAGGGTTCCGCGTGCTGGACGAAGCCGGGAAACGGGTTTTGCTCGACGCGTCGATCGACGCGGTGCTGGAGCGTGCGGTTCATGAGGACGGCGCGCTGCACCCGGCGCTCCTGGAAGTGGTCGCATCGGCGGGCGAGGAAACCTTCCGCGAGATCATCGAAGCGGTTCTGGCCCGGCGCGAGGCGCTGCGCGCGATCATCCAGCTTCATGATGATGCCCCTTTCCACGATGCCGAGCGCGACGCCCTGAGGGCGCTGCTGGGCGTGCCCGCGGGTGCGGATGAGGCCGGCGTCGTCGCGGATATGGCGGCGCTGCTCGGCGACGCGGAAATCGAGCAGGCAATCAGTGCATTGCGAAGCGGCACGGCGCGCGACCAGAGTGTTGCCGATGCGCTTGGAGATGTCCTGACCGCGCTCGACGAGGTGCAGCGGGCCCGCGCCTTCAAAGCCGTATTTTTGCGCTCCGACGGCATCAAACCAAAGGCGGTTTCTTCACTCGCCACGAAAGCGGTCAAGGAGAATTACCCGCACGTAGCGGAATGGCTTTTCACGGCGCATGACCGCTTTTGCGCATTGGCAAGCATGCAGGCCGGTTTGCGCGTAGCTTCAAGCAGCGGCGCGCTGCTCGCCCTCGCCGATGCGATTATCAACGACTATGAAGCGCGCAAACGCATCCGCGGCGCATTGGACTATGACGACCTGATCGAGAAAACCGGTCAGCTTCTGCAAGGCGTCTCGGCGGCGGCGTGGGTGCTTTACAAACTCGACTATGGCATCAGCCATATTCTTGTGGACGAGGCGCAGGACACGAGCCCGGCGCAATGGCGCGTCGTCGACGCGCTCAGCGATGAGTTTTTTGCCGGAGCGACGGCGCGGCAGGTCAACCGGACGGTGTTCGCCGTCGGTGACGAAAAACAGTCCATCTATTCATTCCAGGGCGCGCGGCCGGCGGAATTCGCCAAGCAGGGCCGCCATTTCGCCCGGCTGGCGGGCGATGCGGAAGCGGGATGGAAGCGGGTTCCGCTGACCGTATCCTTCCGCTCCACCGCTGCCGTGCTCGACGCGGCCGACAAGGTCTTCAGCCGGGACGAGGCCGCCGGCGGACTGACATTCGAGGGAGATTATCAGCCGCATCAGGCGGTGCGCGCCGGCGAGGCCGGGCTGGTCGAGATCTGGCCGACGATGAAGCCGGAGGCGCATGACGGCGTTGACGCATTCCAGCCGCACCTGGAGACGGCAGCCAGTCCGGCGCCGGCCGACGCATTGGCCAAGCGGATTGCCGGGACGATCCGCGGCTGGCTCGATGAGGGAACAGAATTGATATCGCAGGGCCGCGCCATCCGGCCCGGCGACATTCTGATCCTCGTGCCGCGCCGGGGGGCGTTTACGCGCGCGATGATCCGGGAATTGAAACTGAACAAAATCGCGGTCGCGGGCGCCGACAGGATCAGGCTTGCCGAGCAGCTCGCGGTTCAGGATCTGATGGCGCTGGCCGAATTTCTTCTGATGCGCGAGGACGACCTTGCGCTCGCCACCGTGCTCAAGAGTCCGCTGTTCGGTTTCGACGACGATGATCTGTTCGCACTGGCCCATGGCCGTGGCGGATCGCTGTGGCGCGCGCTTCAGGGCAAGTCCGGCGAACGGCCCGATTTCGCGGAAGCCGCGGAGCGCCTTGGCGTCTATTTCGCCCGCGCCGACACCATGCCTCCTTATGAATTTTTTGCCGGGCTGCTTGAGGAAAACCAGATGGCGATGCGCCATGCCCTGATTGCGCGGCTGGGGGCGGACGCCGGCGATGCGATCGACGAGTTTCTGGCGCTTGCCCTGGCATGGGAAAGCGACCAGCCGCCTTCGCTGCAGGGCTTTCTGCACCATGTGCGGAGCGCCAACGCCGAGATAAAGCGCGACATGGAACAGGGCCGCGACGAGGTACGCGTCATGACCGTTTATGGCGCCAAGGGGCTGGAAGCGGAAATCGTTTTCCTGCCCGACACATGCATCATGCCGGGCGGGCGCGGCGGGGCGACCATACTCGACGCCGCACGCGCGGCGGCTCTCCCGGGTCTGCCCGATCATCTGGTCTGGGCGCCACCCGGCACGGCTGAGCTTAAGCCGGTGCAGGATGCGAAAGCCGGGCGGGACCGCGCCGCGCGCGAGGAATATCACCGGCTGCTCTATGTGGCGATGACACGGGCGAGGGACCGGCTCTATATCTGCGGCTGGGAGACCAAGAGAGGCCGGGAGGCAGGCTGCTGGTACGATCTGGTCTTCGATGGCCTGCAAGGGCTGGCGCGCGAGACGATGGATGCCGATGGCGGAACCGTCTGGCGCTATGAAACCGAACAGGGCCAAGAGACGACGGAGGATGCCGGGCAGCCGCAGCTGCCGCCCGAGCCTCGGCCTCTGCCCGATTGGGCGCTGGCCGGCGCGCCTGAGGAATCGCCCGCGACGCTGCCTGTCGCCCCGTCTTCAATTCTGGACCATGCCGCAACCCCGGCCGGCGCGCCCCTTCCCGAGCAGGATGCCGATCCGCCCGACCGCCTGGCCGACCAGTCGCGATTCCTGCGCGGGCAGATTGTCCATGCCCTGCTGCAGCATCTCCCGGCGCTGGGAGACGCGGCGTGGGCAGAGACCGCATCGCGCTACGTCAAGGCACGCGGCAGTGAGCTGGACGAGATGGCGCGGCGCGCAATCGTGGAGGAGACCCTGCGTATCCTCAACGATTCCGATTTCGCGCCCCTGTTCGGACCTGACAGTCTTGCCGAAGTGCCCCTTGTCGGGCGCATCGCGCGCGCCGGCGAGTCCGGACCGGCATTCGATATCGCCGGCCAGATCGACCGGCTTGTGGCGCTCGATAACGCGGTTTTGATCGTCGACTATAAAACCAACCGCCCGCCGCCGGTCCGCCCGGAGGATGTGGCGCCGGGCTACCTGGCCCAACTCGCGGCCTATCGGGCCGCGATTCGCGAGATTTTCCCGGGCAAAACCATACGCGCGGCGCTGTTGTGGACCGATGGCCCGCATCTGATGGAAATACCGCGGGCACTGCTCGACGCGGCCGATGCAAAAATCCGTGCCTTCGCACCGTCCCCTTGACCAAGGCAGGCCGCGCACCTACTTTTCCCACCGACCCCGAGAACGGCCCGCAAAACACGGCCGGGGGAATGAACAAGGAGAAGCCGAATGACGACTTCACAGGTTTCCGATGACACATTCGAGGATGAAGTTCTGAAGTCATCGACCCCGGTGATTGTGGATTTCTGGGCCGAATGGTGCGGACCGTGCAAACAGATTGCCCCGGCGCTGGAAGAGATCGCGGCTGAGATGGGCGACAAGATCAAGGTCACCAAGATCAATGTCGACGAGAATCCTTCGACACCGGGAAAATACGGCATTCGTGCGATCCCGACGCTTATCCTGTTCAAGGATGGCGAAGTCGCGTCCACGCAGATGGGCGCGCAGTCCAAAGGCAAGCTTGTCGACTGGATCAACGACGCGATTTCCTAGAGCCTGTTGACCGTCGGCGTTACGGCGCCGGCGCATCGTCCCGAAACCTCGGGGCCACGCATTGCGTGAAAAATGACCGATTGCCTCGACGGGGGTCTAAGCTGGGGCCGAGATGGCACCCTTCGAATCACCCTGGCCGCGCATTGTCGCCCATGCCGACATGGATGCGTTTTACGCAGCCGTCGAACAGCTGGATGATCCCGGCTTGCGCGGCAAGCCGGTGCTTGTCGGCTCGCCGGGCCCACGCGGCGTCGTTCTGACGGCCAGTTACGAGGCCCGGCCCTACAAGGTGGGAAGCGCCATGCCGATGGCCAGGGCGCGCCGCCTGTGCCCCGACGCTGTCGTCGTTCCGCCGCGCTTTAACCGCTACACCGAAATCTCCCAAATGATCATGAGCGTGTTTTCGGATTTTTCACCGGATGTGGAAGCGATCAGTCTCGATGAAGCCTTTATCGATCTCACCGGCAGCAGCCAGCTTCTGGGAGAGCCGCGCAAAGTTGGCACGGCACTCAAGGAGGCCGTCCGGGAAGCCACGGGTGGCCTCACGGTTTCGGTGGGGATTTCGGCAACCAAATATGTCGCGAAAGTCGCGAGCGATTTCCAAAAGCCCGACGGGCTGACGATCGTCGCGCCCGAGCAAGCGATAGCCTGGCTTGCCCCGCTGCCCGTATCACGCCTTTGGGGCTGCGGCCCCAAAACCGAAGAACGGCTTCATGCGCTGCGCCTTTTCACCATCGCCGACGTCGCGGCGGCCGATCCGGACTGGCTTTCTGAAAAGCTGGGCAAGGCGGGACGCCATTTTCATTCCCTTGCCCATGCGCGCGACCCCCGCGACGTCGAAGGGCGAAGATCAGCCAAGAGCATCGGCTCGGAGCGTACGCTGGCGCGCGATATCAGCGACAGAGACGAAATCAAGCGGCATCTGCGCCGCTCGGCGGAAGATGTTGCCAAGCGCCTGCGGCGCAAACGGGTGACCGCCTTTGGCGTGCAGGTAAAACTCAAGACGGCAGTGTTTCAGCTCCTGACCCGTCAGCATCGCCGCGGCCAGCCAACCGATGTCGCCGAAGAACTCTACAAGGAAGCAAGCGCCATTCTCGACAAATTCGACCATCCCGGACCCTTCCGCCTGATCGGCATGGCCGCTTACGACCTGACGCCCGCGCGCGATGACACGCAGATGAACCTGTTTGAAGCCAGCGCACCCCAGCGGCGTCTGGAGACGGCAATCGATGCGCTGACGCAGCGCTTCGGTCCCGATGTCGTGCGGCGCGCGGATGACTTGAGCAAGAAGC
>JAJFHO010000115.1 GCA_021775575.1 Hyphomicrobiales bacterium | reverse complement strand
TGCCTATGACTCGGGTGGCGTGACCACGTCGACTATCACCGTGCCCCTGGTGACCGCGCTCGGTATTGGCCTGGCTTCGTCTATTGGCGGGCGCAACCCGATGATTGATGGTTTTGGCTTGATCGCATTCGCCAGTCTCAGCCCGATCATCTTCGTGCTGGTCTTCGGGATTGTGATCCAGTCATGATGAACGATTGGATCACCACAATCAGCGTCACAATAACCTCTACCGTGTTCGACATCCTGCCGATCGCAGTCGTTCTTATTTTTTTTCAACTTGTCGTGCTGCGCGAGCCCATCGCCAATCTGAAGCGCATGATTATTGGCGCAAGCTATATACTGCTCGGTCTGTCGCTGTTTCTGGTCGGCCTTGAGCGAGCGCTGTTTCCGTTGGGAAAGGAAATGGCGCGCCAACTCACCGCGCCGGAGTTTATCGAACGCGCCGGCGGCGACACGGATATTTTCTGGCTGAAATATTACTGGGTCTATATTTTTGCCTTCTGTATCGGATTTGCGACGACTCTCGCCGAACCATCGCTGATTGCGGTGGCTCTTAAGGCCAAAGAGGTTTCCGGCGGCGCGATCGGTGCGTGGGGGCTGCGCATCGCGGTGGCGCTCGGTGTTGCCATTAGCCTGGCGGTCGGCACCTTCCGCATCGTCACCGGCACACCGCTCTATGTTTATATGGTCATCGGCTATGTGATCGTCATATTGCAGACCATGCGGGCGCCGCGCATGATCGTGCCCCTCGCATATGATTCCGGCGGTGTAACGACATCGACCGTAACGGTACCGCTGGTGGCGGCGTTGGGTCTTGGGCTAGCCTCGACGATACCTGGACGCAGCCCTCTGCTTGACGGGTTTGGGCTGATCGCGCTCGCGAGTCTGTTTCCGATGATCACTGTCATGGGCTACGCACAGATCAGTGAATGGATGGCTAAACGGGAGCAATCATCGGAGGAGGATGAGACATGATACGGGGAGGAGATGCGGCATGAAGTTCAAAATGATCATCGCCATTGTGCAGGATGAGAAAAGCGATCTTGTCATCAATGCGGCGCGCGAACATGGCGCGACTGGATGCACGGTCATCACCAGCGCCCGCGGCGAGGGCCTGAAGCCAGCCAAGACCTTCATGGGCCTGACCGTCGAGGGTCAGCGCGATGTCATCCTGATGCTGGTGGAAACGCATCTAAGCCGGGATATTCTGGAGTCCTTGAGCAAGGCGGCGCGGTTTGAAGAAGAACCCGGCACAGGCATTGCCATAGCGCTCGATATTGAGGATGTGATCGGCCTTGGCGGCCAGATCAAGACCATCGAACAGGAAATCGAGAAAGAGCTATGAGCAATAATTCCAATTTTGTTTCCGTCGCTGATGTCATGACCCCGTCACCCGTGGTGATTGACGGCCTCGCAACTATTCAGGACGCTCTAAACCTTATGGAAAAAAACGGGGTCAACGCGCTGGTGATCGACCGGCGTCATGAAGGCGATGAATACGGCCTGATCAGCGTGTCGGACATCGCCCGCAGGATCATCGGCGAGAACAAATCGCTGGAACGCTCCAACGTCTATGAGGTCATGGAAAAACCAGTGCTGACCGTCTCCAGCACCATGGACATCAAATACGCTATCCGCCTGTTGACGAAATTCTCCCTATCCCGCGCCCTCGTCACTGAGTTAGGCCAGATGGTCGGCTTCGTCTCGCTGCGCGACATGACCGTCCGTTTCGCCCGCGCCGATGCGGAACGGAAAAAAGAGCAGGAATAGACCGCCAACGCCCTCCTGATACACGATTAGGCAACCTGTTTCAGATCGCGTCATCACGCGAGGATTCACCATTGATTTTCGAGTATTTTGCAGACATGGATTCTGGAATTTTGAAACACGACTCGATCGAAAGTATTGCGGGCGCGGAGAATGCCGCTGCCGTCGCGATTATACTCGATCGGATCAGGGTCGTGAACCAGATCGTCACAGAACTGCCAAAAGCATTATCCGGACTTGCGGATTCGCGTCCGTACACGGGACATGAAACATCTTCGGAGATTTGCAGCCGAAGGCGTGACCGCTACCGTGCCGGCAACGGCGGAAGGCACACTTCAACTCGGTGTGACCGTGATGAATTCGCTTGGTGGCCCGCTGAACGGTGACGTAGCGAGCATGCAATGGGCGGCTTCCGCCTGCGGCATCGCGAACTTCCGGAAAAGGCACTTTCCAGACCTGTCGACATACGGACCTCTATGTCTGTGTGGAGTTGGAGTTCTCCCGGTTTGACGGACACATTTTGACATTCATAGGAGAGCGTCCGAATGCCGACAAAGAGGAACCCGTACCTTGCGGAATTCAGGGAGCAAATTGTCCCATGAGCGATGCATGCGACATCGACTGTTCTTTGCGCTGTTCGGCGTCGCCTTAATGCTGGTGTGCGCACCTTCGGCACGGTCGGAACAGATGCGATGCCATACGGGGGACATCGTGGTTGCTTTCCTTGAGACAGTGGATGCCGAAATCGCCTGCTTGGGTGCCGCCGATGCAAGGACCTTCCCGAAGGCAAACGGCTTAAATACCGAAGAACCGATTGAAATCCACATCGTGAAACGATTGCCCAACGAGGTTGCCCCCATGGTATCAAACAACATCGAGAGTATGATGCGGTTGTCATTGGCGCCTACGCATTTTTGTCAGAGGAATGGAATTCTCCAGTGGACCTCTTTTACGTCCTTTTGATTCTCCTGGTCGCAACACGGGCCTTCGGTGAGATTGCCGAGCACCTCGGCCAGCCGTCGCTGGTAGGTGAACTCATCGCGGGGATCACTCTGGGTTCGGTCGTTGCGAAGTATCCCAGCATCTTTCCCGATATGGTTGGGCTCGAGGACAACCGCGTTTTTGCATCGCTAACCGACCTCGGAATGTTCTTCCTTATGCTGTTTGCGGGCATAGAAATGCAGCCGCACAAGATACTGCGTTATTCTCGCGGCGCATTCATTGTCGCTGTTGGCGGGATGTTGTTGCCTTTTGCGCTGGGTATCGGGCTTGGCTACTTATTCCTCCCGGAAACTCCGCTCCAGACCGCGCAAAGTCTGTTTCTTGGCACTGCTCTCGCCATCACCGCTGTTCCCGCGACTGTACGGATACTGATGGATCTTGGACAATTTGATTCAGCAGTAGGACAAACAATCGTCTCGGCAGCGGTTTTTGACGACATTTTCAGTCTGCTTTTTCTGGCTCTGCTCACTGGCCTCATTTTATTTGGCGAGCCGCCAAGCATCGCTGACCTGGCCCTGTTGATTGGCAAGGTTGTGCTGTTCTTCGCAATCACAGGAGTCATCGGCCTGTATGTCTTTCCCTGGGGAGGCCGCTTTATGCACGTCCTCAAGGCGCAGGAACTGGAAATCAGCATGGTCCTGGTCGGAGCATTTTTTTTCGCCGTTCTGGCTGAACTACTCGCAATGCATTTCATCGTTGGGGCGTTTATGGCCGGTCTCTATTTCGGACAGAAGACCATCGATCTTAAAAGCTACAACCGCGTCAAAAATTCAATCTCGGCGATGACATTTGGTTTCCTTGCGCCGATCTTTTTCGCCTCAATTGGCTTCCACCTCGAATTTTCAGCCCTTACCGAGGCGCCGGTTTTCGTCACCATCCTCATTCTGATTGCCTTCCTTGGAAAGATCGCTGGTGCAGGCGGGGCTGCGCGCCTGGCTGGCTTCTCGGGGCGGGACGCCGCCAATATCGGCGTGGGCATGAGTCCACGCGGTGCCGTTGAGCTTGTTATTGCCGGGATCGCACTCAAGGCGGGCTTATTTGTCACCGGGGATGGTGCGCCAACGATCGTAAATCACCTGTTCTCCTCAGTGGTGATGATGGCTGTCGTGACCACCGTTCTCAGCCCAATCATTCTAAAACGATCATTCGCCGAGAAAGCGGTCGATCCGTGAATCTCAGGGTCATAAGCAGACGTGGGGCGCTGCTCCCCCATTGGCGTCTGCTCGACCCCAAACAGCAGACATCGCGAGCCGCTCAGCTTCAAAAAAAGTGTCCGACATCAGCGCCCATGGGACAGATTGAGGCATTTGTGTAGGGGAGTGTTTTTGGCTCATCGTCACCATTCAGGAGCGAACGATGAGACAGAAATCAGAACGGCATCAGGGTGCCGCTGAACACGCGATCAAGGACATCCGCCGCCGTACGCGGAAAGGCATTGTCACATTAACCGGCACCGCATGAGCCTCTGGTCATCGGACATTGTGGTTTATGCCGCAGCGGTCACCTGCCGCCATCGCTCCGTAGCTTCGGCGCGGAACTGACGGAGTGTGCGGCGGGAGATCAGATGGCGCTGTGTGTAGAAGCTGTTGTAAACGGCGGCGTGGGTGGAGAGGAAACGTTGTGCTGATTTCGGTGACTTGAACCGTTGCATTCTTCGTTCGCGTTGTCGAACCGGAAGATGCGAATTCTCTGCCCGATTGTTCTTCCTGCCTCCGAAATCGTGCTTCTTCGATAGTCCCATGTCCTTCAATCGCTCGCAGCCACCAATCAGGCCCGGCTCTTGCTTGGCCCGCCGTCGGTGATGCGAATGGACCCGCCTGATTTCGAGCCAAAGGTTCGCATGGATGACTGGCGGCGCGCATCCGTCGAGCTTGTGCCCGCAGCTGAGCAGGCGGTTGCCGACAACGGCAAACGTATTGCCAATATGTTTTTTCGGGACCCAGCCGTGCCCTATTGTCCAATCGATGCCACGGCAATCTGACGAAATGTCGGCACTTGCGGACATATGCAACGCAAGATGCCAAATGCCAAATTGATTGGCTTTGAAGACGACCCCAAACAACCGGACGTCCAAAATGGCATTCTGAGAAAACCGCCCCACAAATGCCCTCTCAGGTCCGCTATTACACTCTCACGACCCGGTTCTTCCGGCATCTCACGGGCTAACCCTCGGATAACTCGCACACTTTCCGGAGAGTATTTTTCCGCGTGGGAAACGGCAGACTTGCTGGCGGAGAGGGTGGGATTCGAACCCACGAGACGGTTGCCCGCCTACACGCGTTCCAGGCGTGCGCCTTCGACCACTCGGCCACCTCTCCTAAACCTGTGCACGTCCCGAAGAGCCTCGGGGCGGTCGAAGACAGACGCACGTCTCTTGCAGCAGAGGCATATGGCGGCACCATATGCCGGAGCGCCTTCGACCACTCGACCACCTCAATCGGGCCGGTGTTTTGCCAGCGGGACCGGACTATACCATGCGCCCGGCCGGTGCAAGGCCGGCGCTGAACCCTTTGGCGCATAAGCGATTGAACCGGCGCACCGAAAGCCTTATCTACTCGTTGAGTATTTCGTATGCGGCAAAACAATCACCGGATTCTATAAATGTGGTTTGTGCGTGTCTTGGGGATATGGTCCCTGCTGGCGGCCATGGTCGCGCTGACGATCGACGGCACCAAGTCGCTTGCCGGCCAGGGCCATGTCGTCTTTACAACGCTCGGCGAACACTGGTTCCGCATAAATGCCGCCAGCCTGAACACCTTTCAGGCAGCGGTGGAGCGCCATGTTTACCCTGTTCTTTGGGACCCGCTGATCGTATCCGTGCTGCAGGTGCCAAGCTGGATTTTTTTCACCGGGCTTGGCCTGCTGCTATACTGGATCGGGCGCCACCGGAGGCGCCGGGACGTCTTCATCAACTAGGCCATGACCTGGAAAAGACTCCGCCGGGCGGTCAGACGAAAGCTAAGGCCATGTTCTTGTCCACCAACCCCCTCTCGATCCCGGCTGCCGGCGAAGCCCTTCCCGGCCGCGACGAGCCGATCGCGACCGCCAGCACGCATTTTGTGAACGCCAGTCCGCTCAAGGGACCCTATCCCACGGGAACCAGGCAGATTCTGTTCGGCATGGGCTGTTTCTGGGGCGCGGAAAAAGCTTTCTGGAGCCTCCCCGGCGTCCATGTGACCGCCGCCGGTTACGCAGCCGGCGCGACACCCAACCCGACCTATGAAGAAGTCTGTACCGGCCTGACCGGCCATAACGAGGTTGTGCTCGTCGTCTACGACCCGGAGACGGTCTCTTTCGAACGGCTGCTGAAGCTATTCTGGGAAGGCCACAACCCGACCCAGGGCATGCGCCAGGGCAATGACGTCGGTACGCAATACCGTTCCGGAATATACGTCTATGACGCCGATCAGCGCGCGGCGGCGGAAACCTCCAAGGAGGCATATGCGCGGGCCCTGGCAGACTATGGCAAAGGCCCCGTCACGACCGAGATACTTGATGCCGGAGATTTCTATTTCGCCGAGGAGCATCATCAGCAATATCTGGCGAAGAACCCGGGCGGTTATTGCGGCCTCGGCGGCACTGGCGTGTCCTGCCCGGTGGCAACCGGCGTGACCTTGGAAACCTGACCGGCAGCGTCCCGCTCAGGCGAGATCGAGCGCGTAGGGCTTCAACTCCGCCAGCGAAACGACCTCGAGCGTTCGCTCATGGGTGGCGGTGAGAACGACGCGCGGCGCCATTCCCGCCGCCAGCGCCTCCTTCCAGCGCGCCGCGCACAAACACCAACGGTCGCCGGGCTCGAGACCGGGGAACCCGAATTCAGGCATCGGTGTCGAAAGATCGTTTCCGCGCGCTTTCGAGAAGGCGAGAAAGTCTTCCGATACTTCGATGCAAACCGTGTGGATGCCGACATCCTCGGGGCCCGTTTGGCAGCATCCCGACCGGTAGAAACCGGTGATTGGGCGCATCGAGCAGGTCTCCAGCGGCTCGCCGAAAACGTTGTGCTGCTCTTCGAATTCCTGGTCGAGGCTCATGACGGGGATCTCATTTCGGCTTCCGGTCGGGCAATGGCGGCCCCGGCGTCGCCAATCCGCGCAGCCAGGGCAGGCTGGGGCTGGATTTCGGCCGTGCCGGCGCGGACTGGGCCTGCCGCGTTGCCGGCGGCTCCGGCTTCGCTGCGGGGGGCGGAACGCTCGCCGGCGCAGCCTTGGCCTTTGCCGGTGGCGGGGGGGCGGGTTTTGTGCCCGGCAGGGGAATGGCCGCGGGCGGGCGCGGCGGCGCATCGGCTGCGGCCTTGGGCTTTGCCGGCGGCGTTGCGGCGGGCGCCCGCGTGACCGCTATCTCGGTCTTGCTGGCATATTGCGCCGGTGTCGCATCATCGGCCGCCAGCACCGCGCGGCACTCATTCGGCAAGTCGGTGATCATGATTTCCCTGCGCTTTTTGGGCTTGGCGCCGGGCTTGGCCGGCTTCTTCGGGCGGCGGAACAGAGCAAACCAGTCGTCCAGCGGCTTGCCGCAGCCGGCTTCGCGCGAGGGTGGTTTCTGGCTCTTGCAGTTGGCGCTGCCGCGCGGACATTTTATCCGGATGTGGAAATGATAGTGATGCCCCCAATAGGGCCTGACCTTGCTGAGCCAGCGTGCATCCGGCCCGGCCGCTTCGCACAGCGCCTTCTTGATCGCGGGGTGGACGAATATACGCTCCACCTCCTTGTAGCCGGCGGCCCGTTTCAGCAAGGTCACATGGCCGGGGCGCCAATGCTTCTTGTTGATCTCGAAGGGGCTCTTGATCATCGAAATGGCAGAGATTTTCTCCCGCTCCTGGCGGGTGAGCGTGCGGTCCGGCATCGGCATCAGCCAGATATCCGCATCCAGCCCGACCTGATGGCTGCGATGGCCGGTCAGCATCGGCCCGCCGCGCGGCTGCGCCAGATCGCCGACCAGCAGGCCCGGCCAGCCGTCCATTTCCCTCGATTCGACAGCCAGACGCTCGACAAGTCCGACCAGCTGAGGATGGCCCCAATTGCGGTTGCGCGACAGCCGCATCGCTTGCCAGGCGGGGCCGTCCACGGGCAACATAATGCCGCCCGAAAGGCAGCCGCGTGAATAGAAACCGATTGAGCGGGCCTGCAGCGCCGCGGGCTTTTTCTTGTGGCCGAAAAGATGCCTGGCACGCTTCTCCGCCGCCGCCACGCTCCCGGCATCGATGCCGGCGAGCACGGATGCCGCCAGCAGGCCGGCAACCAGCGCACCAACGGTTGCTAAATAGCGTCGCATTGCACCCCGATCCATCACAAAATACGAGCCGGTCTCGAACCGGCTGATCGACGCGGAGACTAGCACAGAATATGGCTTTCCTGTGAGTATTGGGCGCGCCCTTTGGATATCCGTTAACCCAACCATGTATGATTGCGGCATGGTGAAAGTTGCGGTCGGCCAACTGCGGCAATAAGTATGCCATATAAGGAACCGACACGCTCGGCGGACCGGGCCTCGTTTACCGCCCGCAAAGACCGGCCAGAAGACAACTGCAAAGGTATGACGACACAAGCGACATCGCCGCCAGGCAAGAACCGCAACGGCTGGTTCAGCGGCCTAGCGCGCATTGCGCGCTACCGGTTGCAGATACCCATAATGCGCAGCCGCAAGACGCCCGAGCATGTGGCGCGCGGCGTCATGGTCGGGACGGTATGGGCCTGCACGCCGTTTTTCGGGCTGCATATGACGGGGGCCTTCCTGACCTGGCTGGTGTCCCGCAGGCTTTTCAACTGGGATTTCTCGCTTATTAACGCCCTCGCCTGGACCTGGACCACCAACGTCTTCACCGTCATCCCCGCCTATTATCTGTTCTTCCTGACCGGACAGGCGATGCTCGGCCGGTTTACCACTGGCCAGGAGGCCGGCGAAGGGTTCGACACCATCGCCTCGCAAATGCTGGCCGCCGAGGAGGCAAGCTTCTGGGACGCGGTCGTCATCTGGTTTGAGAGCCTGATCTCCAATATCGGCCTGCCCCTCGCGGTGGGGTGGATTCCCTGGGGCATCCTGTGCGGCTGGCTTGCCTACCGCCTGAGCCACGGCTTCGTCGTGTCCCACCGCAACCACAGGGCGCGCCGGAAACAGAAGAAGCGCGAACGCACCAAGGCGGGCGAACAGGCGCGCCGGATGAACAGGAGCTAGGGCCTGTCAACAGGACCTGGAGAAGGGCAAATGGGCAGCGCAAAGCCATCGGGCTGGCAACATCAGATCTATCAGGCGTTGCGCCGCCACGACGTCACCCAATTCGCCTATGTGCCCGACGCCGGGCATGCCGAGCTGATCGATCTTTCGCTCGCGGACGACGAGGTGCAGTCTATAGCGCTGACCACCGAGGAAGAAGGTGTCGCCCTTGCCGCAGGCGCGCATCTGGGAGGAGCGCGCGCGGTGCTGATGATGCAAAGCAGCGGCGTCGGCAACTGCGTCAACTTCCTGTCCCTGGTCAAGGGCGGCAAGTTTCCCCTGCTCACGCTGATCAGTATGCGGGGCGAGTATGGCGAGGGTAACCCGTGGCAGATGGCGATGGGCCAGGCTGTTCGCCCGGTCTTGGAGGCGATGGGCGTGATCTGCCTCGCCGTGGACGACCCCGGCGACGTCGCCGCCACTGTCGAGGCGGCGGCAACAATGGCGTTCAAGGCCGGCAATGGCGTGGCCGTGCTTCTCACCCAGAAATTAATCGGCGCAAAGCCGTTTTGAGAGAGCGCGGCCAATGAGCAACCAAGACCAGACCGGCACGCAACCGGCATTCGAGCTTGATCGCTGCGAAGCGGTTCCCAGGCTGATCGGCAATCACGAGGATTTTCTGTTCGTTTGCGGTCTGGCCGGATCGTCGAAGGATATCGCCGCGCTGACGCAGGACGGGCCGCACGCCTTTACAATGGCCGGCGCCATGGGCGCCTCGACGATGGTCGGGCTGGGCCTGGCGCTTGCCCGGCCGGAAAGACAAGTGCTCGTCGTAACCGGCGACGGCGAGCTGCTGATGAATATCGGCGCGCTCGCCACCATCGCCGTAATCAACCCTCCCAACCTTTCCATCATATGTGTCGACAACGGCCATTATGGCGAGACCGGCTACCAAAAGAGCCACACCAGTCTCGGCGTCGATCTAGAGGGTATGGCGAAGGGCGCCGGCCTCAATGCGACCTGCACCGTCCAGTCGGAGGAAGAGCTGGCGTCGGGCGCGCGTATGCTGCGGCAAAACAACGGGACGGCTTTTGTCGTCCTGCGCGTCAAACCGGACAATCCGCCGGCATTCAAGCGCGAGATGGATGCGGCGGTAACGAGGGTCCGGTTTCGCTCCGCGCTGCTCGGCGGA
>JAJFHO010000114.1 GCA_021775575.1 Hyphomicrobiales bacterium | reverse complement strand
CCGGCCATGACGTTGCGCCGCTTGCGCTGCCTGTAGCCGGTGATCTCGCGGGCACGGCCCTCGCTCTCGACCACGGCGAGCTGATCGCCCGCTTCCGGAGCGCCATCGAAGCCCAGAACTTCCACCGGAACGGCAGGGCCGGCCTCCTGAACATTGGTTCCATGGTCATCGATCAGCGCACGCACCCGGCCCCACGCGCCGCCGGCGACGACAATGTCGCCAACGCGCAACGTCCCGCGCTGCACGAGCACCGTGCCGACCGGACCGCGTCCGCGTTCCAGCTTGGCCTCGACGACCACGCCTTCCGCCGCACGATCGGGATTGGCCCTGAGCTCGAGAATTTCCGATTGCAGCAGAATCGCGTCCAGCAGCTTGTCGAGATTGGTCTTCTCGGTCGCCGAGACCTCGATTTCCAGCACATCGCCGCCCATACTTTCAACGACGACCTCATGCTGAAGCAGGTCGGTACGGACCCGGGTCGGATCGGCATTGGGTTTGTCGATCTTGTTGATCGCGACAATCATCGGCACGCCGGCGGCCTTGGCGTGATTGATCGCCTCGACCGTCTGCGGTTTGACACCGTCATCCGCGGCAACAACCAAAATCACAAGATCGGTCACCTTCGCTCCGCGCGCGCGCATCGCCGTGAAGGCCTCATGGCCCGGCGTATCGATGAATGTAACCTTGTGACCGCCGACTACGACCTGATAGGCGCCGATATGCTGGGTGATGCCTCCGGCTTCGCCCGAGACGACATTGGCCTCGCGCAAAGCGTCGAGCAGCGACGTCTTGCCATGATCGACATGGCCCATCACCGTCACAATCGGAGAGCGCGACTTGAGATCTTCGCCTGCATCCTCCTCGCCGATGAATCCTTCTTCGACGTCGGCTTCGGAAACGCGCTTTACCGCATGGCCGAATTCCTCGGCGACAAGTTGCGCGGAATCCGCGTCGATCACGTCATTGATCTTGAGCATCTGACCCTGGCTCATCAAAAACTTGATGACATCGACGCCACGCTCGGCCATCCGGTTGGCAAGCTCCTGAATCGTGATCGCTTCGGGGACGACGATCTCGCGCGAAAATTTCTTCTGCGGTTCGAGACTCTCACCGGCCGGCTTCTTCTGCCGCTTCTGATGCCGGCGCAGAGATGCAAGAGAGCGCTGCCGCTGACTATCGTCGAGCGCATTGTTGATCGTCAGCTTGCCCCGGACCCTGTCCCGGTTCTGCTTGTTGCGCCGCTCCGATGCCGCGCGCTCCAATTCGCCACGGTCCTTCTTGCCGCGCGCCGCGCGTGCCGGCTGCTTGGGCTTCGCGTCGGCGTCGGCGGCGGCAGGCGGCGCTCCAGCGCTTCGCCTTGCGGGCGCGGCATCGTCCTTGGCACGGGTGCGCGGCTTTTCGGGCTCGGGTTCCTTGGGGGCGCGGGCCGCCTCTTCCGCCCGGCGCTTCGTTTCCGCCTCGGCCTCGGCGCGCTCGCTTTCCTCGCGTTCCTTCGCCTCCGTCAGAGCCTTGGCACGTGCATCCATCTCCTGCGCGGACAGCCCGCCGGTCGCCTGGGCCTCCTTGCGCTCCGCCTTGTCCGGCGCAGCTACGGCAGCTTCGGAATCCTCCGGGCCCGCCTCCGGCTTCGCCGCGTCAGGCGACGAGATCGTCCGCCTTTTCTTCTTTTCGACAATGACGGCCTTGGACCTGCCATGGCTGAAATTCTGGCGCACATGGCCGGATTCTACCGTTCGCTTCAGATTGAGGGTCATCCGCCCCGATCCGCGAATGGTCTTTCCGTCTGTTTCTTTGGTTTCACTCATTCCGTATCCGTAACCGGCTCTGAGGCCGCCTTTAGGGCAGCGCCCTGAGTTCTGTATCTGTCGAGGCGGGCCACTGCGCGCAGGAAACTTTCGCACGCACCGCCTTCTCTCAATGCTGCATGTACCACATTTGACCGGCCCAATGCCAAACTCAATTGGCCAGAGTTAAGACAGTGAACCGTAACAACCCGCGCCTTTGCCGCCTTGCCATCCAGCTTTTGGC
Source organism: Hyphomicrobiales bacterium (assembly GCA_021775575.1). Taxonomy (GTDB): domain Bacteria; phylum Pseudomonadota; class Alphaproteobacteria; order Rhizobiales; family Methyloligellaceae; genus JAJFHO01. Next base: position 2,337 of record JAJFHO010000114.1, on the reverse strand, counting down.
ATCCCGAGGATGAAGCATCGGCCGCGTGCAAGAGCAAAACCGCGTCTCCGCGATCCAGCGCCTCGCAGACCTTGGTGAAGCCGGACGTCACAAGTCCCGCCTTATTGGCGAGAGAAAGACGCGCGAGAGCGGCCTTTTCCAACAAGGCATCCACAATGTCCGCGAGATTCGCATCGGCCCTGGCGGCGGCGGAAAACCCGCGCGAAAAAATGCCCTTTTTCGCCGCCTCCGCAACCGCAGAGCGTTCCGCTGTAAGCCACACACCGCGTCCGGGCAAGCAATTCTTCAGATCAGGAACAACCCGGCCTTCCGGATCGAGGCAAAAACGGATCAGCTCGCTCGCCGGGCGGCGGACGCGCGTAAGGGCGCATTGGCGAACCGGTTCGCTTTCTTCCATCTGCAATGCCGCTGCCAGCACAATTGCCTCTTCGTCCTAGTCCCGTCTTCTGCCGCGAAACCGCTCATTGCGACTTTGCATCGGCGTCGGCTTCGGCCGGTTGCCCGGCTGCCTCCGCTTCGGCTTCGTCACCTTGGGCTTCGTCACTTTGGGCTTCGTCACCTTCGCCATCCGCTTCGCCTTGCGCAGCTTTCTCGTCGTTGCGCAGATCCTCTTCGGTAAACCAGCCGGCCTTGATCCTGGCCGCCACTATGAGATTGTCGGCATCGGCGCGCGAGACATCGAAATCATCGAGAAATCCTGCATGGCGGACCGCATCGCCATCGACCTTCTCATGCCAGCCCGTAAGATCGTCGGTCGCGCATTCGGCGAAATCCTCCAGCGATTTGACGCCATTCTCGCCGAGCACAACCATTATTGCAGTGGTTATGCCTTCGAGTTCGCCCAGATCGTCGGCAACGCCCAATTCCTTGCGGCGGGCATCGAGTTCGGATTCCTTGCGCTCCAGATATTCGCGCGCACGGGTCTGGATTTCGGAAGCCGTGTTCTCATCGAAACCTTCAATATTGACGATTTCGCCAATATCCACATAAGCGGCCTCTTCTATTGAGCTAAAGCCCTCCGACGTCAGAAGCTGCGCGATGAATTCATCGACGTCGAGAGCTTCCATGAACATCTGCGTGCGCTCGGCAAACTCGGCCTGGCGGCGCTCCGATTCTTCCGCTTCCGTCAAAATGTCGATGTCCCAGCCGGTCAACTGCGAGGCCAGCCGGACATTCTGCCCGCGCCGCCCGATTGCCAGCGACAGCTGGCTGTCGGGAACCACGACCTCGATCCGCTCGGCGTCTTCATCGAGCACGACCTTGACGACCTCCGCCGGCGCCAGGGCGTTGACGATGAAAGTCGCGGCATCGGGCGACCATTGGATGATGTCTATCTTCTCGCCCTGCAGCTCGTTGACGACAGCCTGAACCCGGCTGCCCCGCATGCCGACACAGGCGCCGACCGGATCGATCGAGGAGTCCTGTGACAGCACCGCGATCTTGGCGCGGCTGCCGGGATCGCGGGCCACGGACTTGATCTCGACGATATTGTCATAGATCTCCGGGACCTCCTGAGCGAACAGTTTCGCCATATAATCGGGATGCGTGCGGGACAGGAAAATCTGCGGCCCGCGCTGCTCCCGGCGCACATCGTAAATATAGGCGCGTATCCGGTCGCCATATTTGAAATTCTCGCGCGGCAGCGATTCATCACGCCGCACAATGGCTTCCGCACGTCCCAAATCGACGACGATATTGCCATATTCGACGCGCTTGACGATGCCGTTGACGATCTCGCTGGTCCGGTCCTTATACTCGTCATATTGGCGCTCACGCTCGGCCTCGCGTACCTTCTGCACGATCACCTGCTTCGCGTTTTGCGCGGCGACCCGGCCGAAATCCAGCGGCGGAAGGTCTTCGGCGATAAAGTCGCCCACCTCGGCTGCCGGGTTGCGGCCTTTCGCTTCTTTCAGCGAAATCTCCGTCGCTTCCATCGACACGTCCTTGACCACCTCAAGCAGACGGGAAAGCTGGATTTCCCCGGTCGCCGGATTAATTTCAGCGCGAATCTCGTTCTCGCTGCCATAGCGCGATTTTGCCGCTTTCTGGATTGCATCCTCCATCGCCGCAATGACGATTTCGCGGTCGATCGATTTCTCGCGCGCGACCGCATCCGCAATCTGCAGCAATTCAAGCCTGTTCGCGCTAACGCCTGCCTGGGTCATGAACGTGTCTCCACCTTCGATATCCTACTTTTCCTGTACGGCCCTGCCGGCCCCGGTCTTGTTGCCCGGAGCCTTGCCGGCCAGCAACGCCTTCACAAGGCGATCGCTCATTACCAGCTTCGCCGATGCGATCATACCGACGCGAATGCCGATGATCGCCGGTTCGTCCTCA
>JAJFHO010000113.1 GCA_021775575.1 Hyphomicrobiales bacterium | reverse complement strand
CCGCTCCGCCACGATGATGAGGATTTGCACCGTCGGCAAATGCGTTCGCCAGCCCACGCACTTGGAAATGGTGACTGGCAAACCAGACACTTCCTGGTCTTTGGCTCTTCCTCGCGCTCAACAGCAGGTTCCGCAGAATTGTCATCCTGCAGCGGCGCGTCTCGTTGTTCGGGTCTGGAGAGCATTTTAAAACAAATTTTCCGTTGTCCAAACCGCCAGGGCCGTAGCCCCGACGGTTTGAAATCTCAAACTCTAATGGAAGAGATTATTGAGCAAGCTGAACGTTCGTTGCCTGCTTGCCGCGGCCGCGCTGGTCGTCTTCGATGTCGAAGGTAATCTTGTCGCCTTCGTCGATGCTCGGAATACCAGCTGCCTCAAGTGCGGTCGCATGGACAAAAACGTCCTTGCTTCCATCTTCCGGCGTAACAAAGCCGAAGCCGCGTGAGTGATTGAAAAATTTTACAGTGCCATTCGTGGCCATGGGGATTTCCTTTCCCGTCAGTATGCATTGGATATTCGGGTGACGCAGCACCATTCGGCGCCACGTCCTGCAAAGTTCTCTAAGTTGTCGGGAAAGGTCGGCAGTCCAAAAATGGAGGTCGTCTAACCTGATAGCTTGAGAGGGCGCGCGTATCCAAAATCTCGGCGCGCCGGTAGCCTTCATATGGAGGCTAGGGAAGCCAATAGCAAGAGAAAACGATATGGCTGCCGTTCTATCTTTGAAAGAAGAAGTCTATCAGGAGAGACTTTTATGTCCGCTTTGGGTCATAAGCAGACATGCGGCATAGCCATGTTTGACGGCTGCTTTGCACCCGAAAGCAGACATTGCGCTGACTACGGTTTCAAGGGCACCGCTGAATCAGATTGGGGCTTCGGCTCCATTGCTGCCGCAATACGTTCACCGATCGTATCGCTCGCCGCCATGAGAGGATCGGCACTCAGATGGGCGCAACGCTGCGTCGTCTGCGGCTGGCTGTGTCCGAGCAAGCCCCCAATAATCGGCAGGGACATGCCGGAAGATTGCTAGCCCTGCCTGTTGAAAAAACGCTCGTACCCGTCCATGAGATCATCTCCCCGTGTCGCGGCACGCATTCTTGAGGCGATGCACATTACCGGCGCCTGACAGTCGTTGGGTCAAACTTCCGAACCGCGCCGGAAATTGAATTCAGCGCCGGTGCGAATACCGGAGGGCCAACGGGTCGTCATGGTCTTGAGCCGCGTATAGAAGCGAACGCCTTCCATGCCATGGATGTGGTGGTCGCCGAACAAAGAACGCTTCCACCCGCCGAAACTGTGATAGGCGACCGGCACGGGGATGGGCACATTGACGCCGACCATGCCGATCTTCACACGCGATGTGAAGTCGCGGGCGGCGTCTCCGTCGCGGGTAAAGATGGCCGCGCCGTTGCCATATTCATGGTCGTCAACCATCTGCGCGGCCTCGTCATAGCTCTTGGCGCGCACCACGGACAGGACCGGCCCGAAAATCTCATCGCGGTAAATGTCCATGTCCGTCGTTACCCGGTCGAACAGGCATCCGCCCAGGAAGAAACCGTTTTCATAACCCTGCAGCGAGAAATCCCGTCCATCCACGACAAGTTCGGCGCCCGCCTCGATGCCGCCCGCGATATAGCGATTGATCCGGTCCAGGCTTTCCTTGCTGATGACCGGTCCCATTTCCGCCTGGGAGTCCGTGTGCGGGCCGATTTTCAGCGATTCGATGCGTGGCTTGAGTTTCTCAACCAGCCGGTCGGCGGTTGCCTCGCCCACCGGCACCGCCACCGAGACCGCCATGCAGCGTTCCCCCGCCGAGCCATAGCCAGAACCGATGAGGGCATCGACGGTCTGGTCCATATCCGCGTCCGGCATGACAATCAGATGGTTCTTGGCGCCGCATAGCGCCTGCACCCGTTTGCCGTGCGCCGCGCCGGTTGTATAGACATAACTCCCGATGGCCGTCGATCCGACAAAGCTGACGGCGTCGACACCAGGATCGGCAAGAAGCGTGTCCACGGCGATCTTGTCGCCATGCACGACATTCAGAACACCGTCCGGAAGACCGGCTTGGGAGAAAAGTTCCGCAATGCGCACGGTAACCGAGGGGTCCTTTTCCGACGGCTTCAGGATGAAGGTGTTGCCGCAGGCGATGGCCACCGGATACATCCACATCGGCACCATGGCCGGAAAGTTGAATGGTGTGATGCCGGCGCAGACACCGACCGGCTTGCGCAGCGTGTAGCTGTCGACGCCGGTGGACACCGCCTCGGAATATTCGCCCTTGAGGAGATGGGGAATGCCGCAGGCGAACTCAACCACCTCGATCCCCCGGGCGATCTCTCCCAGCGCATCCGGGTTGGTCTTGCCGTGCTCGTCCGACAACATCGGCGCAAGCTCCGCAGCGTGTGATTTCAGCAGATCGCGGAAGGTATAGAACACCTCCGCTCGCTGGGCCGGCGGCGTAGCCGCCCAAGCCGGCAGCGCCGCATTGGCGGCGGCGATCACGTCGCGCACTTCATCAGCGGAGGCGAGCGGCGTCGCTGCGATGACTTCGCCCGTAGCGGGATTGGTGACGTCAGCGTAATTCCCGTTTTTGCCGGCGACCCGTTTTCCAGAAACGTAATGATCAATCTTGCGCACTTGCGGCAACTCCTTCCCTACGGTTTTTATATCGGAGATGGAAAACCACCTCCTTTGGGACTGCATCCTCAGGCATCGGTTGCCTGCTCGGGACCAGTGAATTCATGATCCGGCGTATTGGCGACGCAGCCATCGGTAATGTGATCCCGGCACTCAATCAATCCAGGCCCGCCCGCACCTCGGATTGTCTCATTGAACACATGAGCAAGCAAATTCGGTAGGGCCAGATTTTGG
>JAJFHO010000112.1 GCA_021775575.1 Hyphomicrobiales bacterium | reverse complement strand
GCCGTGACATCGTCCCTCTGATAATTCTGTTCCCAAACCAGCGGCTTCGACCGGTCTCCGCATAGGGCAACTGTATGCTCTGTTGAATGTGCCGTTTGTTAGCGCGTGGTCGGTTCAAAGACAAGCGGCATAGCGGGGGCGGGGCAAGATCGTCTCAAATCAGGTCCCTGCGCCGGGTGTTACTTCGAAGATGTCGGTGCGGACCTCGGCAATCTGGACCGGCGTTTCCAGCCCGGCAAGTCGGCATAGTCGGTCCGCCTTGGCCTTCAGGACCGCGGGCGAGAGGTCGGGAAAGCGTTGCCGCTTGAAGGTCCGACCGTAGCGTCCACTATCATTGCGTGTCTGAAGCCATTTGTTGAAGCGTCTCTTGCGGGCGTGAACGTCGCCCAGTGCCCTGCGGACTATCGCCGGGGCGGGTGGGGCGGGTGCTTCTTCGATGGAACCGACAATGCGCTCGGCGGCGAACGGCCCGTCCAAGGCTTCAAGAAACTCGCCGAGAACCGTCGATCTGCCGGCATCACGGGCTGGCAATCCGGCCCCATTGGTGGCCTGTCCGATCAAATCGATCGCGTCTTGCCGCGTCGTTGCAATGTGGCTGATGACATTCGGCAGGTCTGAGCCGTAGAGACCCGCGCCGGGTTCCGGCACGTAGGCAACGACCGGGCGGTCCAGGATGTAGGATTCGATCGCTGTGGTGCAGGCGTTGTGAATGAGTACCGATGCCGCCAGCAGCCACGGCACCACATTGCCTTCGGCATTGACTTCTACATTGTCGAAGGCTGCGACGTGCTCACGCCACACGTCACGGTTTTCCGCCGGGTGCGGACGCAGCACAATGGTCTTGTCGGGGAAGCTCCGGGCGACGTTCGAAACAAGATCCTTCATTGTCTCGAAGTTGTTCTTGCGGAATTCGAACATCGCCAGCGCATAGTCCCGCGACAGACCGATAGCGCTGCGGCCGAGTTCAAGGCCGTCCGGCGCGTCCGCATTCTCGTAGCAGACATTCAATTCGGGATAGAATCCGTTGACGCTGCCGAAATTGGTGTTGAAGAGAATGTAGTCACCGAACCGTTCCCGGAGCGCGCTCACTTCGTCATCGTAGAACGGTTGGAATTCGGGGCGCAGCAGATCGATGCGCGGATTGCCGACGACCTTGATCGGCGTGCCGGGAAATCCGTAATGGTCTTCAAACAGGGTCTTGTTGTCCTGGCCCCACGCCAGCAGCTGATCGGTCTCAACCAGCGCGTCCGCGCTGAGCCGGCGCTTGTAGTAGATTTCCGGCGGGTAGTGGACAAGCGCCTCCTCGTCCCAGGCCACGTTTCTGTGGCCGAGCATATGCGCGATACGAAGAATCTTGACGCTGCGCTCGGTGACTGACTTGGCAAAGTAGGTTCCACGGGGAAACGAATTGATGTGTCCGTCAATGGCGGCCTTGTAACCGATATATGAGGGGTGTCCGCGATCTGCCGCGAAACAGGCGAGGAGCAGCTTGGCATCAAGCTCGCGCACCTGGTTCTCGACAGGGATCAGAAAGGGTGGTTTTGACATGAACCTATGGCAATCGGATCACCGCTCCAAGCGGGCACTGGGGCTCCTTGATACCTGACAAGACCCCACCGCTCAATGGTCACAACGGCGCACTCTCCATTGGCCGCTCCGCGCCCATGCTGGCGTGCCCGAACCGCAGCATGTTGCAGTCATAACGCGGCAGCGCCATCGGATGTTTGGCGAGGTCCTGCGCCGCGATGTCGCGTGGCTCGACATTGAAGGCGAACCGGCAGCCGCGCTTCTTCAGGAGCCGCCTGGTGTCGTCGGTAAAATTGTGAAACCCGCCATAGGGATAGCAGAACGTGCTCACCGGTTCGGCGAGGACCTCTTCCAGAAAGGAGAAAGACTGGTCGATCTCGCGCCATTGGTCATCCACCTCAAGTTTGCTGAAGACAGGGTGACTTACGCTGTGGCTGCCGATCACCATTCCATCATTCGCCATTTCCTGAATCTGTTCCAGGTTCAAATAGAACCCGTCAAACCCGATGCCACGATGTCCGTTAAGCGTTGTCAGAAGCTCTGTCAGGACGCTGCTGCGGTGTTCGTAGGAAATGTAGTAGTTGAGAATCCGCTTCACCTCGGTGGTGGCCTCGTCATTGTCCTGACCCCGATAGGTTTTAGAGCGAAACGCCGCGTTGTCCTTGTCGACCAGCATATGGTCCTTCACAACGGCCATGAGGGCATCGAGCGCCCGCACCCCACCGTGACGCCCGATCAGCAGATGGATGCTGTGCACATCGAGCAGGGTGCGTGTCTGGTAGATCCCGGTGGGCACATAGAAAATCCCCCAAAGCCCCCTGCGCTTCAGCTCGGGAAAGACGTGGTGGTAATGATCGTGTACGCCGTCGTCGAACGTCAGGACGGCACCGGGCACGGGCTCGCGGGTCGCCATCGCGTTTTCAAAATCGTTCCGCGAGACCAGTCCGTATGTCTCTTCAAGCCAGTCGAGCTGTCTTCTGAAGTCTTCAAGATGCAGATAGCGGAAATAGGGCAGGTCGTCCGGCTCCGACCGCACGTAATGGTACATTACGGCCTTCATGGTAGCGTGCCTGCGAGCTTCGGATGCGTGACGATGGGCACGGCCGCGCGCCGCGCCGCTTCATCGGCGAGATAGCGTTCGACCAGTCCATCTTCGAACTGGGTGTAGAGCCGGGTGGTCGCGCTCTCGGTGAAATCATCGCGCCGGCACAGACGCGCATCGGCGGGGATGTCCGGCTGGTCCATCGGATCAAGCGCGTCGAACCGCTCCAGAAGACGGGCGTAGACGACCGCCACGTCGCCGATCAGTCGATTGCCGATCTGATGAGGTGTGTCGCCTGGATACACCCGCGCCCTGATCTGATGGATGATCTCTCCGGTATCGATCCCTGCGTCCAGATACATGAAGGTTGCCCCGACAAATTCCGGTCGCCCGTCAACCAGTGGAAAAAAGTTGGTGCCCGATCCGCGGTAATAGGGCGAAAGGCCAAGATGAACATTTAGGAATCGTCTTGGCAAGGCTGAAATCAGCGGTTCCTTGATCAACGAGCAACCGAATGCGGCCACAAGATTCGGGTTCAGCTGTTTGATCGCTTGCGTGTGCTCAGCCTCGTTGATCGCGCCCTTTGGCAGGAACACCGGGTTGGACCGGTCTTCGGCAAAGTGATTGAAGAGTGCGAAAAAGTCCGCCTCCGAGCGGGCGCGGGCCGCCACATGGACGCTTTGCGCGCCTTCGCCCGGAGCATCCGCGCGCTCGAGCCGGGCTTCCAGGCTCTGCTCCAGC
>JAJFHO010000111.1 GCA_021775575.1 Hyphomicrobiales bacterium | reverse complement strand
CGTTACAGCAGGGCATCTATCAGGCGCTGGCTGGAGACCGGCAAGTGACCGGCCTGTTGGGCGGCGTGAATATCTTCGACGATGCGCCTCAAAACGCGGCCTTTCCCTATCTGACCTTCGGCCAATCTGTCGAGCGCGACTGGAGCACCGGCACCGAGGACAGCTCCGAACACACGGTGACGTTGCATGTCTGGTCGCGCGCCGGCGGCAAAAAAGAGACCCGTGAGATAATCGAGACGATCCGAGCGGCGCTGAAGACCGCGCCTATCGCCGTCGACAATCATCACCTAGTCAACCTGCACCATGAATTCTCCGAAGCCCGCCACGACAAGCTCCGGGAGACGTATCACGGTATTGTCCGGTACAAGGCCGTTACGGAGTCCGCTGACCAAAACCGCCTTATGTGATCTGGCGACGCATTGGCCGTTAGACTACCTGCAGGTGCGGGGCCGTCCGACTTGCTCCACAGGAACCATATTCGTCAAACCCGGCTCGCGTCTGTCCAGCGACAATCTCCGCAAGCTCAGCATCGCTTGCAATAATCGGTTCGAATTTCTCCCGTATCTCCCGGTCGATGAAATCGTCTGCGCAATGGGCATATGTCTGCATCACCGTAGCGATACCCTGGTGACCAAGTTGGCGTGCGACCGCTATCGGCGAGACGCCGTTTTGAATAAGGAGAGACGCGTAGGTATGGCGCAGTGAATGAAACACCAATGTGTCCCGCAGACCGGCGCGTTCCAAAGCCGTATTCAACCGAATAGAAGGACGACTACCCTTCCAGGGCCGGCCATGCGATTGGAGAAAAAGCAACTCGCTTCGCCCCTTCCCGAGCGTAAGGCTTTTGAAGAATGCGTAGCCTTCCTCGGGAAGTGCCACATGGCGGCAGCGATACACTTTCAAGGGTCTGATGTAGACAGCCATGCGATCCTGGCTCAGATCCTCTGCCCGAATGCTGGCAAGCTCGGTGACACGACAACCGGTATAGAGGGCGGCAAGAACAAGCCTAAAAAGATCAGGCTCGCATGCTCGAAGCAAGAGGCGGCATTCCTGCAGTGTCATAATGTCGGCCCGTGGCTTCTGGACGCCTCTGAATAGCTGCACGCGTTGCCACGGACGGCTGTCGCCGACTTTGCCTTCCTCCCAAGCCCTGTTCAGCGCACCACGCACGCTGCACAACACATGGTTGGCCGTTACCCGCCGTTTGCGGCGGGCCTCGGGGTCCAGTGTCTCAGGGTCAATTTGCTGCCCTTTGTCTTTTTGGAACCGTTGCGTCGGGGTCGACTCGATTGCGCGCAACAGGTCATAAAAATGCTGCGGCGTCAGCTCCGCGACAGCGATGGTACCGAGGAGCGGAAAGACGTAGTAGTTGATCATGGAGAGCGTTGAAAGAAAGCTTTGTCTTGCTCCGTGATTTCGCTTCCGTTCCAAATATTCAGCCAGGGCGTGGCCGACTGTGTAAACCGGGCCATAGGGGCAAACGAGCATCTCTTCCTGTAGGCCATGGAATCGTGATGGCGACAAAAGGCTGGACTGATCAATGCGTCCACACCATTCGCGCGCTTTTTCCAGTGCCTGATTGAATGTCAGCACATCCTGGCCGTCAGCCTCCTGCAGATCGTCGGCGAATGCAAAGGTGTGTGTTTTTCGAAGGCCCTTGTGGTGGCCGTGCCTGATACAGCCCGACCAATATCCGGCTCCGGGCCGAGGTTTGTAATAGCCAAGACTCCGTCCTACTTCGATATTATGGTTGTAAGGCGATTTTCTTGGCGGAAGTGCCTTGCGTAGCACAGGCTGAGCAAGCGTCTGGCTGTATTTGTTCAACATCGTCCAACTCCTGGGGCTCGTTGATGCCCTCCAGCCCGAGGAGAGGTTAGATTACAATCCGATACATTTTTTGTCGCTGTTGGGTACGAGTCCGCTTGTGGCACTTTCCGAACCCCCCACATGCTTTGACAGCTCGACCGCTTAGGAGTGCTAAGCGGAAGTACTACAACGGTCCTGCCGATGCCCATTTACGAGTACACGGCCTAGTTTGGTTTCTTTCGGGACGAGGTGTCCTGGGTTTTAAGTAGTTCGGCACAATCTTCAGGACTCGCCTGTGACAGGAAGCGGCTGCGTCAAATTTGCCTTGACCGGCCAGCGCTGCCCCAAGAACATTGTGAATAATGATCGCGTTTGGATATTTTTTTAAAGCTTTTTTGCCTTCTTCTCTGCGGCAGCAAACCGGCCGGCGCCGCAAAGATCTGTGAGATTTTTCACGATAGCGGGGCCGGCTTGGGTCCCTTCAGTCTTGCGTCCGGCATGTACAGAAGTTTGGTTTCTACGCATGAACTCCTGACGTCCCTTTGGCCTTTTTGTTTAGTTTCCAGAAGACCGGACGAATCGCGGAACCTAATCGGAGAGAATGGGATTTGGCGCCCGCATCATGGGGTTCAGAGCGGACTTGAGATCGCTATCGGAACGGTCACTTTTTGCAGGCCCACGGCTGGCAAGCCATGACGCAGGCCGCGCTTGTCTTCTATTCGGGCGTTGCACAAGCCAATAGGAGGCGACAGCTGCCTGCAGTAAGCTGACGAGTATCCTGGCCGCCGACTGTACAATCTGTTGGGACCTATATACGTTCTTGACCCACTAATCCCGGCATGATCTAATCCCCCGAATCGCGCTGAATTTTACGGAGACGGCGCGATTTAATTGACCTGCACTCTTTGCTGATCAGAAGGCGAAGCGAGCAGAGACAAGACCTACGGAAATAACCGTCTCGATCAAAAGAGGCGAGTAACTTCGTGCTTGGTTTTGGATCGCCGCTACGAGTCTTCTGCTGAGGCCATCCACAAAGCCAAGCTGACATCAACCTGCGGCCCCGCAGGCAACCGATGCTGTTATTCTCCTGACCGGAGCAGCGTCGGCGGCACCACGGGGCCGCCCAGACAATAGGAGATATGCCCATGAAGCTTTGGGTTGATCCCTACTATCGTCTTGTGGATGGAAAGCTGCAGCACGTTCGCGGCCACTTCCGCCGCTACCCGCGCCGCAAGGTCAACGGCCTGTATTGCGTTTCCTAACGCGACGCTGAGCCAATGAGGCGACATTGTCGCCTACGCTATCGCCGTCGGACGGCTTGGCCTTCTTGCTGCCCGGCGGCTTTTTCTTTTTCGCCTTGTCGATGTTGGCGTGCATTTCCTTTGGATCGGTCGCGATGAACCGCTCCAAAGCCTCGTCGGCTGGCATAACGAGTTTCATTTTGACTTCGTACTTTCTGCTGGCCATGCCCGCATTGTAGCATCCCTGTCGCATAGTGCGACACCATAGGAATTGGAGAGCTTAATCATGCCGGACGATCCCCGAGACAAACCCGCAAGTCGGCCCGCCGAAGCTCCTGCATCAGGCTTTCAGCTTCTGCAACTGAGCGGGCCGGGTCCATTCGAACTTCCAGGATGCAGCGGGAATGTCCAGGTTTTGACCGAGGACGATCAGTTTTTACTTCGACTGGAAGTAGCAGGGACCGAACAAGCCGTTTTTGTTCCGCTGCCGTGGGAGGCCGCAGAGACACTTGAGACTCTGGCTCAGTTTCTGGCGGACAATCGCTCTGACCGCGAGAATGAGACGAGGCATTAGGCATGGTCCGAATTGCCTCCTTTGTGATACCTAACATTTATGAGATTCAGTGCAGACCAACATCTGGCTATCGCCCAGCACCTGCGGCGAGTAGCGAATTCACTGGTGTCCGGTGACGCTCGCCGGGCGGTTCTGCGCTCGCGCACCAGATCGTTCCTTGCTCGCGGCAAGATCGCACGCGATGAGGACTGGCCAAGTTGCCCGGTCGCGGCGGCATGTGCGCTGACGCCGGAAGAGTCCGAACTCTTCGTCGGTGCCGACCGTAAAACATGGCAGCGGGTGTATGTTCCTTATCTGACAGCCACGGAACTCGCGTCATTACGCCGGCGGGTCAAAGAGGACAGCGCCTTCTTTCGAAGCGCGTTTGCCCATTTGCGCTCCGCAGAAAGGACGCATAATGGCTGACGACATCAAAGACACCTCAGCTATTACCGAAGTCTTCCACATTGACGAGGCTAAGGACGCCGAGACGGGAGAGCCTCATGCATTGGTTCTGGCTCGTCTGCAAAACGATACGACCGTTCGACTACCCATTCACGCG
>JAJFHO010000012.1 GCA_021775575.1 Hyphomicrobiales bacterium | reverse complement strand
CGCAGGCCCCGCATCTTCTCGACGAGGCTCTGGCGCGCAAGCCGGCGGCTGTGTTTCTCTCCTTCGGCGATCCGCGGCCCTTCGGTGACAAAATCGCCGATGCGGGCGTTCCGCTGATCTGTCAGGCGCAGACGATCGCCGACGCGAAGGCCGCCCTTGACGCGGGCGCGGCGATCATCGTGGCGCAAGGCGCGGAAGCTGGCGGCCACGCCGGCACCCGCGCCACATTTCCACTGGTGCCGGAGACCGCCGATCTGCTGGCCGCGCGCTCGCCGGAGACGATACTTTGCGCCGCCGGCGGTGTCGCCGACGGTCGCGGCCTTGCGGCGGCGCTTATGCTCGGGGCCGACGGCGTGCTGGTCGGCTCGCGTTTTTCCGCCTGCGAGGAGGCGCTTGTTTTCCCCGGCTGGCATGAGGCGCTGACCGCCGCCGACGGGGATGCGACGATGCAAACCAGCGTCGTCGATATTGCGCGGAAACGCGACTGGCCGGAGCGCTTCAAAATCAGGGTGATCGAAAATGCGCTGACCGGCCGCTGGCAGGGACGCGAAGAGGAAATGAGAGCCCGCGCCGATGCGGAAGGCGCAGCCTATGAGAGGGCTGCCGCTGCGGGTGACACCGACAATTACGCGGTTATCGTCGGCGAAAATGTCGGCCTGATTCGCGATATCGAACCGGCCGGCGTTGTGCTCGAGCGGATGGTGGCGGAAGCCGAGGGGTTGTTGGCGCACGGCCCGGACCTGACGACACGCAAGCGGCGCTAGTATGCACAACCTGTCGCAAAGCCGTTATACAGGGTGAGCTATTGTCGGGTTTTGACTTGTGGAACAGGCAAGAGGGCGAAGTCGTGATGAGTGACAGGAAGATCAATGTGCTGTTCCTGTGCACCGGAAACTCAGCGCGCTCGATCCTTGCCGAATGCGTCCTGAACCGGCTTGGCGAAGGGCGTTTCGTGGCCTATAGCGCAGGCAGCTGGCCGGCCGGGGCGGTCAACCCTCATGCGCTGGAATTGCTGCGCGCGGAAAATTACGATTTGTCCGGACTGCGGTCGAAGAGCTGGGATGAATTCTCCGGCCAGAACGCGCCGGAAATCGATTTTGTCTTCACCGTTTGCGACAATGCGGCCGGGGAAACATGCCCCCTGTGGCCGGGCCAGCCGGTGACCGCCCATTGGGGCCTGCCCGATCCCGCCGCGGTGACGGGCAGCGAGGCTGAAACGCGTCTCGCCTTTGCCGATACGCTGGACGAGCTGACGCGGCGCATTGGAAAATTCTGTGATCTGCCCGTCGAGACGCTCGATACTGAGGCGCTGCGCAAGCGGCTCGACGACATTGGCCGGCAGGCGGAATCCGACGCCTGACAATGGGCCGGCCGCCTCGCAAAAAGGCTGCTTGACCCGGCCCACGCTACCAGTTAGCCCAAAACCGTCTTTTGCGAGGGGGCGCCAATGGACGGCGGACCATTACAGAGCTACCGGGACATGGTTGCGGCCGGCGAGCTTCAGCCCGACCCGGCACAGGTTGTCGCGGTGGAGAAGCTGCAGCTGCTGGCAAACCGGCTGGCGCAGTATGCGCCGCCCGACAAAACGGACTTTTTCTCCTTTTTCACCCGCAAGGGCGGCGCCGTACCGGAGGGCCTCTATATGTTCGGGGGCGTTGGCCGCGGCAAGACCATGCTGATGGATCTGTTTTTCGAGACGGTTCCCTTCAAGGCCAAGCGCCGCATTCATTTCCACGAGTTCATGGCCGAGGTGCATGAGCTTATCGGCCGCTTCCGCAACCTACATGAGGGCGACCCGATTCCCTCCGCCGCCGAGGCGATCGCCAGTGAGGCGCGGCTTTTGTGCTTCGACGAACTGCATGTAACCGACATTGCAGACGCAATGATCCTCGGGCGGCTGTTCACCTATCTGTTCGAGGCCCACACCGTCGTTGTCGCCACCTCCAACGCGGCGCCCGCCGAGCTGTATAAAAACGGTTTGAACCGGCCGCTGTTTGAGCCTTTCATCAATCTTGTCGAGGACAAGATGGAGGTGTTGCAGCTTGAGGCGGCGACCGACTACCGGCTTGAGAAATTGCAGGGCGCCAAGCTTTATTTCACACCAGCCGGTAAAAAGGCGGCCAAGGCAATGCGCACCGCCTTCGAACGGCTGACGGGGCACGACACCGGCCAATCGACGACGCTTGCGGTCAAGGGCAGAACCGTGGCCGTGCCGGAAGCATGCATGGGCGTGGCGCGTTTCGATTTCGACGATTTGTGCGGCAAGCCGCTCGGCGCAAACGACTATCTGGCGGTCGCCCACAGCTATCACACGGTTTTGATCGAGAATATTCCGGTCATGGGCCAGGCGCAGCGCAACGAGGCGCGCCGTTTCATCAATCTCATCGATACGCTTTACGACAATCGCGTCGGGCTGATCGCGTCGGCGGGCGCGGAGCCCGATGAACTCTACCAGCATGGCGACGGCGCGGACCATTTCGAACGCACCGCGTCCCGCCTCATCGAGATGCGCTCGGAGGCCTATCTGGCGGGTCGGGCGGAGCGGGGTGGCTAAGCGTCAATCCCGGCTGCGTCGGCGGCTTAGCGGAATTGGTCGCAATTCGCCTCGGGCACGAACCAGCGCGTGAACATCAGCTCGCCGCTCTTGAAAGTCTTGGCGATGCAGACCTTGTAGGTGGCGACGCATTTTTCGCGTTCCGCGCTCCACTCGTGCGGCTTGAACTTCTTTTCGAGCTGCGCGAAGCAATAGGAATAGACACCGCGGCACTTTCTCAGCGCCAAGCAAAGCTTATAGTCGGACTTCTTTTTGGCCGCGGCCTGTATCAGCAAGCCGGTCTGGCCGTTGGCGAGTGCGCCCGCATGCGGGCCCGCATACAGGGCCAGAACCGCAGTCAAAATCATTGCCTTCAAAAAACGCATCTTGGGTATTCTCCCTGTGCCGCTATTGCCTAGAGCACATTCGACGATTTCTGAATCGCCGATCATGCTCTATCTATTTGTTTTAACGCGCTTTTCGGGCGGAAAACCGCCCACACTTTTCCTGAAAGCGCTCTAGTGAGGGCATTCGCCCGGCCAAAACCAACGGATAAACAGCATATCGGTCCCGTTGAAATTCTCTTTTATGCAGGTGCGGTATTTGTCGACGCACGCCTCTTTCGCGACATCGCGCTTCGGGCCGGGCTTCATTCCGCCGTAAACCTTCTTCTCGCAGTGCGCGTAGTACCAGCGGCATTTGTTCAGGGCCTTGCATTGCGCCACTTTGCCCGCCGGTTTCTTCTTGGCTGCGGCAAGCACCAGATATTGCGTTGCACCCGGGTTGATCTGCGGGTCGCCCATGGTCGCCGCGTTGCCTGTTTTCACGCCTGACATGGCGGCAACGAAACCAAGCACCGCGAACATGGTCATGATTCTGCTGTGAAACATTCGAATTGCCCCCACCCTTGATACCGTCGCACAGATGACCAGTTTAGGTCAGCGAGAGGCATGATATATTCACAGGCGCGGCGAGTCGAACTCTCTGTTGGGCGTCGTTCCACGCTTGCGCGCGGCCGCGATGCGGTGCTGCCTTCCCGATGCCGGGAATAGTCGTAGAATGGTCGAATCGGTCGATTCGCCGGAGGGAATTGGTGGCGCAAGCCCGGACCCAAATAGCCAGCCTTGCCGTCGCCGCGGCGGTGATGTTTCCCGCCGCCGCCGCCGCTGAGTCCTTTACCTGGCGGTTTCAGAACGCGACGCCGCATATGATCGTCGTCGAACTCTATTCGAAGGCGCGCACTCAAGTCTGGCCCGGTGAGGGGAAAGTCTGGCGGGTGCCGCCCGACGGCGTCATGTATGCAAACGATATCACCTGCCAGCGCAGCGAATATATTTGTTTCGGCGCCTGGTCCGACAAGCTGCCAAATACCTATTGGGGCGCGGGGCAGGGTGGCGGCAAGGGCTGCAAGACCTGCTGCTATCATTGCGACGGCAACTATTCGCGAATTATCCGCTTCAATCCCTGATGAAATGGAGGTCCGATCGCCAAACGTTCGAGCAGCTTGCACACTATTCCGTTTCGGGCTAACCACGGCTAGAGTTCTTGGAAGGCAACGAGGGCCCCGGCGGGGGCGAAATCTCGAAGGAGCAGCATAATGGCGCGCAACAAAATTGCGCTTATCGGCGCTGGCATGATTGGCGGTACGCTGGCCCATCTGGCCGGGTTGAAGGACCTCGGCGATGTGGTTGTTTTCGACATTGCCGAAGGCATGCCGGATGGCAAGGCCCTCGACCTGGCGCAATCTTCTCCGGTCGAAGGGTTCGATGCGAACCTTAAGGGCACCAACGACTATAAGGATATCAAGGGCGCCGACGTGGTGATCGTCACCGCCGGCGTGCCGCGCAAGCCGGGCATGAGCCGCGACGATCTGCTGGAAATCAATCTGAAGGTGATGGGACAGGTCGGCGCCGGCATCAAGAAATACGCGCCCAAGGCCTTCGTGATCTGCATTACCAATCCGCTCGACGCCATGGTCTGGGCGCTGCAAAAATCCTCCGGGATGCCGCGCAACATGGTGGTCGGAATGGCCGGCGTTCTCGACAGCGCGCGGTTCCGCTATTTCCTCGCCCGGGAGTTCGACGTCTCGGTGGAAGACGTAACGGCTTTCGTGCTCGGCGGCCACGGCGACACGATGGTGCCGTTGCCGCGTTATTCGACCGTCGCCGGCATTCCGCTTCCCGATCTCATCAAGATGAAGTGGATCACCCAGAAGCGCCTCGACGAGATCGTGCAGCGTACCCGCGACGGGGGCGCTGAAATCGTCGGATTGCTGAAAACAGGGTCTGCCTTTTACGCCCCGGCCGCTTCGGGAATATCGATGGCGGAATCCTATCTGAAGGACAAGAAGCGCGTCGTGCCCTGCGCCGCCTTTCTGAACGGCGAGTATGGCGTGAAAGGCCTTTATGTCGGCGTGCCAGTCGTGATCGGCGCGAAAGGCGTTGAACGGGTAGTGGAGATCAACATGAACGCGGCCGAGCGCAAGGCGTTCATGGGCTCGGTCGAGGCGGTCAAGGGATTGGTCGACGCGTGCAAGAAAATTTCGCCAAAGCTCGCGAATTAGAGGGCGGGCCGGCAAAGTCCGCATAGCCGGACAGGATGGTGCGAAGCAATGAATATCCACGAATATCAGGCGAAAGCTGTGCTGCGGGACTATGGCGTTCCGGTGGCCAGCGGCGCGGTTGCCTTTTCCCCCGAGGAGGCGGTCAAGACGGCGAAGGAAATCGGCGGCGCGGTCTGGGTCGTCAAGGCGCAAATCCACGCCGGCGGCCGCGGCAAGGGCGGCGGCGTCACGGTGGTGAAATCGATCGACGATGTGCGCGCCGAGGCCAAGCGCATGCTCGGCATGACGCTGGTCACGCACCAGACCGGCCCGGCCGGCAAGCAGGTCAACCGCATCTTTGTCGAAGAGGGCTGCGGCATCGAGCGCGAGCTCTATCTCTCCGCGCTGGTCGACCGCGCCACGTCGCGGGTCGCCTTCATCTGTTCCACCGAGGGCGGCATGGATATCGAGGAGGTAGCGGCGAAAACGCCTGAGAAGATACTCACGCTGACCATCGATCCGGCGTCGGGTTATTCCGGGTTCCATGGCCGCAAGGTCGCCTACGCGCTCGGGCTCAAGGGCGCACAGGTGAAACAATGCGTGGCGCTCATTGGCAATCTTTACAAGGTGGTGACCGAGAAGGACGCGAGCCTGCTGGAGATCAATCCTCTGGTGGTGACCGGGGACGGCGATCTCCTGTGCCTCGACGCCAAGATGAATTTCGATTCCAACGCGCTTTACCGGCACCCCGATATTGTCGATATGCGCGATCTCGACGAGGAGGATCCGGCCGAGGTCGAGGCGTCGAAATTCGATCTCAACTATATCAAGCTCGATGGCTCCATCGGCTGCATGGTCAATGGCGCGGGGCTGGCAATGTCGACCATGGACATCATCAAGCTGTACGGATCGTCGCCGGCCAATTTTCTCGACGTTGGCGGCGGTGCATCGAAAGAGCAGGTGATGAACGCCTTCAAGATCATCCTGTCGGATGACAATGTGAAAGGCATTCTGGTCAATATTTTCGGCGGCATCATGCGTTGTGACATTATCGCGGAAGGCATCGTCGCGGCGGCCAAGGAAATGGATATCGGCGTGCCGCTGGTCGTCCGGCTGGAGGGCACCAATGTCGATCTCGGCAAAAAGATATTGAACGATTCCGGTCTGGCCATCGTCTCGGCCGACAATCTCGACGATGCCGCTCAGAAGATCGTGGCTCAGGTGAAGGCGGCGGCGTGAGAAGGGTTCTCATACTCCCGGCAATCCTGCTTTGTGTGGCTCTCGCCCCGCGCGCGCAGGCGGCAAGGGATCTGGGCAAGGATCTCGCGCTTGCCTTTGTCGGGAGCTGCCTGCTGGCGCTTCCCGAACTCGGCCATATCGAGGCGGCGGCCAAGGAGAAGAAGTGGGAGCCGCTGGAGGGCGATGCATTGAAATTGCTGACCCCGAACGCGCCCGACCCGGTCTTGAAGGGCTGGCTTGTGGATCGCGCGCCCGTGCCGCCGCATTTCATTGCCATTACGTCGGGCATGTTTCGCGGCGAGGATATGGCAATCTGCCGGTTGTCGAACCCCTATGCGCCGGTGACCGCCATATTTCCGCATCTGAAACTGGCGCTCGGGCTGAACAGGCCGGCGACCGACGAAATATCCGCGGGGCAACGCAAGCGGGTCTGGCAAATCGAGTTTCGCCAGCAAACCACATTGGTGACTTTGTCGGACTCCGAGCCGATGGGCCAGCACGGCTTTACGATCTCCGGAATGATGAAAGCGAAGAAATAGATGTCCGTACTCGTCGACAAGAATACCAAAGTGATCTGCCAGGGCTTTACCGGCTCGCAAGGCACCTTTCACTCC
>JAJFHO010000110.1 GCA_021775575.1 Hyphomicrobiales bacterium | reverse complement strand
CTCGGGCTTCGTCCACTGCGGCGTTTAAGATCATGGGGTAACCAGCCTGAAGGCGCTGGGCGTCGATGTGACAATGGCGGAAGTGGACGCGGCGCTCAGACGGGAATTTGAACGCGTCTTCAGTCTCGTTTCCTGAACGGTACAAAAAGTTTACACGGTTTGTTTCACCTCGAAACCCAAAGGCACACCGCCAGCTTCTTCGTCTGTCGCGACATCGCTGACCAGGGCATAGGCAGGCCCCTCCCCGCAAAGCGCAAGCATTTCCGCGACTGTTTCGGGGGAACCGGAAAAAACCGCCTCCACCGCGCCATCACGCCGGTTGCGGACCCAGCCATCGAGCCCGAGACGCCGGGCTTCGCGCTGGGTCCAGTAGCGGAAACCGACGCCCTGCACCCGCCCCTCGATGAGCACTTTCACGATGCGCTGCCGGTCCGGCATTGATATAGCGGCGGCCTCATTATCTGCGTTGTCTGTTGGCGACCATCCGGTCGTGCAATTCAGCGACGATCCTGCTCCCGGTCCGTTCAAACAGGAACGGAAACAGCGCGTGCAGCAGACAGCATATTGATCCAGTAAACAGCCGCAGCGCAAATGATGTCGCCATGGCCAAATGCTGAAGATAGGTTTCACCGACGCTTCTCGGATGGTCTGTGAACAATCCCATAGCAGTCTCTCCCCTCCCGTGCGGGTTCAGAACATACGAATTTTCGGAGAGAAGAGGTTTCCTATTTTTCTAATGTACGGCTGTTGACTAGTTTTTATTGCCCTTTTTTCTGACTAATACAGCATATATTTCTAATAAATAATACCTAGTTAGAATTATGCCAATTCGACTCACTTGCGTGGAAAGCGCAAGGGCTTGCGGCTGCCGTTATAGCCCATCCGCCGCTCTCCAATCGGCCTGTCGGGAAGCCAGCTCGCCAGTTCCGCGAGATAGTCTTCCGGCAAACCGAAGGCGCGCGCGCCCGGCAGTATGGCGGTCGTCATATAGGTGACGCGCGCGCGGCCCGGCTGATGCCTGGAATTCACATAGCTGAAGGCGGGCGCGATGTCGCCCGTCGCGGTTTCGATATGCAGCCGGCGGCGCCGATAATTGCCCCATGCAACGCCCTCATAACGATCGAGCATATGAATATGGGCTGGCTCGCAACGCCACAGGACGCCATGGACGGTCCCCGATTCCCGCCGAATGATCGAGGCCGAGCCGCGCTTGGTAATATGAAAGCGCCAGCCGCGCAGCCGCGCCGCGCCGACAGGCCGGGCACCGGGGCACCGCTCGGCCATAACCCGCGGAGCCATGTTGGACCCATAGGCAAAATAGAGAGGCATTTCGCGGCCTCCGCACCTCAGATCATCAACTCATGACCTGGGCAAACTCCATGATTACGGCGTCGACTGCGAGGCTGTCGCCGGGCTTTGCCAAAATCTTCTCGACCGTGCAATCGCGCTCGGCGCGCAGGATATTCTCCATTTTCATCGCCTCGACCATGCACAAGGGCTGCCCGGCTTTGACCGCCTGCCCCTCCTCAACATCAATCGATACGACAAGGCCCGGCATCGGACAGAGCAGCATTTTGGATGTGTCCGGTACAACCTTCTCGGGCATCAGCGCGGCGAGTTCCGCTTCGCGCAGCGTATAGACGTAAGCCGGCGCGTGAATGCCGCGATAGGCCAGATCGAAGCCGTTCAGGATTGGCGTCGCCTGAACCGACGCGGCAACGCCGTTGAGCTTGCCCGACCAAACCGGCTCGCCGAACCACCAGTCGCTTTCAATCCGGATGATCTCGCGCTCTTCGCCCTTGGCGTCCAGGAGCGTAACCTCGCAATCGTCGTCAAGCCGGCCGGCAATCCGGGCATGTAAGAATTCGCCGCCCAAACTGACCACGCGCTCCTC
Source organism: Hyphomicrobiales bacterium (assembly GCA_021775575.1). Classification (GTDB taxonomy): domain Bacteria; phylum Pseudomonadota; class Alphaproteobacteria; order Rhizobiales; family Methyloligellaceae; genus JAJFHO01. Next base: position 2,732 of record JAJFHO010000110.1, on the reverse strand, counting down.
GGCAAAACGGAATGCCGGCCCCGACATCTGGTCGTCGATCTCCCGGCGGCGCAGATTGCCTAAGTGATCGATCAGAACGGCGACGGCTGCCAGAACGTCCTTCGCCGCGCCGTCCGGCGCGAGGGCTGAGAAGCCATCGGGATATTCCTCATCGATGAAACCGGTGGTCAGATCGCCTTTTCGCCAGCGCGGATGCTGCATAATCGCCGCCAGGAACGGGATATTGTGCTGGATACCGGCAATGTGGAAGGCATCGAGCGCCCGCGCCATATGGTCGATCGCGGCATCGCGGCTGCTCGCATGGGTAACAAGTTTCGCAATCATCGGATCGTAATAGATGGAAATTTCACCACCTTCATAAACGCCGGTATCGTTGCGGATGGTCAGACCGTTCTCGCTGCCTTCGCCGGGCGGCCGGTAGGCGACGAGCCGCCCCGTGGAGGGCAGGAAATTGCGGAACGGATCTTCCGCATAGACCCGGGACTCGATTGCCCAGCCATTCAGCTCGATATTGTCCTGTTTGAGGGCCAGCTTCTCGCCATTGGCGACACGGATCATCTGCTCGACCAGATCGACGCCGGTGATCAGCTCGGTGACCGGGTGTTCGACCTGAAGCCTGGTATTCATCTCCAGGAAGAAAAAATTGCGGTCCTTGTCGACGATGAACTCAACGGTTCCCGCGCTCTCATAGTCGACCGCGCTGGCAAGCGCGACCGCCTGCTCGCCCATCTCGGCGCGGGTCTTGTCGTCGAGAAACGGGCTCGGCGCCTCCTCGAGAACCTTTTGGTTGCGGCGCTGGATCGAGCACTCCCGTTCGCCCAGATAGACAGCGTTGCCATGCTTGTCGGCAAGAATCTGGATTTCGATATGGCGCGGATCCTCAATGAATTTTTCGATGAAAACCCTGTCATCGCCAAAGCTGGACTTCGCTTCCGACATCGATGACGTGAAGCCCTCGGCAACCTCGTCCCTGGAACGGGCGATCCGCATGCCCTTGCCGCCGCCGCCGGCCGATGCCTTGATCATGACGGGATATCCAATCTCCCCGGCAATCTTCACCGCTTCCTTGGCGTCTCTGATGACACCGAGATAGCCCGGAACCGTATTGACCTTGGCCTCGTCGGCGAATTTCTTGGACTCGATCTTGTCGCCCATCACTTCGATGGCTTTGACGTTCGGGCCGATAAAGGCGATTTTCGCCTTCGCCAGAGCGCGGGCGAAATCGGCATTTTCGGACAAAAAACCGTAGCCCGGATGGATCGCCTGCGCGCCCGTTTCTTTCGCGGCGGCGATGATCTTGTCTTTCAGAAGGTAGGATTCAGACGCCGGCGGCGGCCCTATCAGAATGGCCTCGTCCGCCATTTCAACATGCAGCGCATCGCGGTCGGCTTCCGAATAGACCGCAACCGTCTTGATGCCCATCGCCCGTGCCGTCTTGATCACCCGGCAGGCGATTTCTCCACGGTTGGCAATCAGGATTTTATCGAACATGCACACCGCCCCCTCCTTCCCCACTGAAAGGCTTTGCTTTGTAGACCCTCCGGCGCAGACGGTAAACCAACCAGAAAGACGCAACGCCAATATCAAGGGCGGCGCTGGAGGCTATTTCAGGCTGAGAATATAGCTCGCTATGTCGGTCATCTGATCGCGCGTAAGCGTAATGCTGGGCATCGGATGATTCGGAAAAATGATTTTTCCGGCGATCCGCTCCGCGCTCTGGCCTTGCCGGCGCGCGATCTCCACAAAGCTCGGAATATCGGCAGACCCCTGCAGGCGCGGCGCATTCGGGTCGTCGATATGGCAGTTCGAGCAGAGCGCTTTGGTGAGTTCCGCGCCCTTGGCGGGATCAGGCTGGCCGGGGAGCTGTTGCGCCAATGCGGCGGTTCCGGCCAATCCCAATGCCAGGGCCGCGCCGGTCATCTTTACTGATTTTCTCATTGTCCGAATCCTTTGCGGTAATCCTGACTGCTGAAACGGCCTTAATCAATCTCGCAAGATCAAAATTCATACCCGAGCAGCTTTATCTCGCGCGCATACCATTCGCCCATCAGTTCCCGGGCCTCGTCGGTATAATAATCGCGATAGCTCCGCTCGGACGGCCCGGTCGACAGATTGGCCTTCGGCAGGACTATTTTTCTTTTCAGGCCAATTTCGCCCATGATTTTCCGGAAGTCGCCCTCGAGCTCTTCATAGGTTCCGATACTGTCCAGGCACACCTCGTCGTCGATCGAGTAGAGGTCGAAATTCTCGACATAGGCGCGCCGTCTGTCGGTGTTGAAGGTATCGAAGGATGGCCGGCGCGCTTTTGATTTGGTCTTGTAGTAATACCAGGACACCTGCCGGTCCCAGGGATTCCGCTCGAAGGAGAACTTATAGTAGCTGTTCCAGATCTCCTCGCCGACATAGGCTTTCACGCGCCAGGCCGGCATATGCTCATAATAACCGACGCTGGCATGATAATGGCGCTCCGGACGCCCGAGCAGCCGCCGCCACAAGGTGCGCTTGGGAACCTCCGGATGGTCCAGCCGGTAATTCTGCGCGCGCTGGTCCTTGCGGTATTTCATCAGCGGTTCCGAGGCCGGCGTCATCACGTCGTCGGGTCCGCAAAATGCCGAAAGCGCCGCCTCGATGCTGGTCGAAGCGGTCTTGTATGTCTTGATATAGATGAAGCGGTGCTTGTGAGACAGAATCATGCGGGGCTCGACAGAATTTATTCCGCCGCGGCCTGGCGC
>JAJFHO010000109.1 GCA_021775575.1 Hyphomicrobiales bacterium | reverse complement strand
GCGGCCATACCCATGGCGGCCAGGTCCGTCTTTTCGGCTATGCGCCCGTCGTGCCCTCAGCCTATGGAAACCGCTACGCCTATGGCCATATCGTGGAGGAGGGCCGCCATTTGATCGTGTCGGGCGGGCTCGGCTGTTCGATGATGCCCGTGCGCTTCGGTTCGCCGCCCGAGATCCTCGTGGTGGAACTTGGCGGCGGAGCACCGGCGTGATGGCGGAAATACCGGACGGTGCAAAGGGCTGGCCCGACATTGCCGGGCGCATCGAGGGTTCGGTCCATATCCTGCCCGTCCGCGTCTATTTTGAGGACACCGATTTCTCCGGCCTCGTCTATCATGCAAGCTATCTGCGTTTTTGCGAGCGCGGGCGCTCCGATTTTGTCCGCCTGCTCGGCATCCATCACCGCGAGCTGATCGATGCGCAAGGCGGCGGGGAACCGGCCGCCTTCGTCGTCCGCCATATGGATATCGACTTCCTTAAACCGGCGCGGATCGACGACATATTGGAAGTTGTGACGGCCTGCGAGGAGATTGGCGGGGCGACGCTGACGCTGGTGCAGAAAGTGATGCGAGGGCCCGCGCTGCTGGTGCGCATCCGGGTCAAGGTGGTGCTCGTTTCCCAATCCGGCAAACCGATGCGGCTCGGCGTCCTCGTCCGCTCCGCGCTTGAACGCTTCCTTAACCAAGAAAGCTGACTCTCGGTACGACAATCCGGCATTCCCGGCACCGCAATCGTGAATGTCAGCGGGCCCCAGGGCCTTCATGGTCTCCCGGACGCGGTTGCCGGCCCAAATTTTGTCACATTGGAACCCCAAACCGCGCACAAGAGAACGATGCGGGACCCGGGGGGAGTAACAACGGATCTTACTGCGGGGAACCCCATGAATCCGCCTGAAGTAACCATTTTACCCGCCGCCGGCATCGAAACGGATCTGTCGATGCTCGGCCTTTTCCTGGAAGCCCATATCGTCGTCCAGATCGTCATGATCGGACTGCTCGTCGCCTCGGTCTGGAGCTGGGCGATTATCGCTGAGAAGATCGTGCTGCTGGCCGGCACAAGGCGCGAAACCGACAAATTCGAGAATGTGTTCTGGTCGGGCCAGTCGCTGGAGGAGCTCTATCAGGCGCTGGGGCAGCGGGACAACCGGTCCATGGCCGCCCTTTTCGTCGCCGCGATGCGGGAATGGAAGCGCAGCGTCGAGGCCAGCGCAAAGCTGCTGCCGGGCGTGCAGATGCGCATCGACAGGGTGCTCGATGTCACGGTGTCGCGCGAGGTCGACCGGCTGGAACGGCGGCTTTTGTTCCTGGCGACCGTCGGCTCCACCGCGCCCTTTGTCGGCCTGTTCGGAACGGTCTGGGGCATTATGACCAGCTTCCAGGCCATTGCCGGCGCCAAGAGCACAAATCTGGCGGTCGTGGCGCCGGGTATCGCGGAGGCGCTGTTCGCGACCGCGCTCGGTCTGCTGGCGGCGATACCGGCGGTGATTTTCTACAACAAGTTCACCAATGAGGTGTCGCGCCACGCCCACCGGCTGGAGGGGTTCGCCGATGAGTTTTCCTCCATCCTGTCCCGTCAGGTCGACCAGAGGACCTGAGCGATGGGCCAGGCAGGAATGGGAGCAGGAAAAGGGCGCCGCCGCGGACGTTTCGGCTCCGGCTATCAGCCAATGGCTGAAATCAACGTGACGCCTTTTGTCGACGTCATGCTGGTGCTGCTGATCATTTTCATGGTCACCGCTCCGCTGCTTACCGTGGGTGTGCCCATTGATCTGCCCAAGACCGAGGCGCAGCAGCTTTCCGGCGACAAGGAGCCGCTGACGATCACGGTAACCAGAAAGGGCGCGGTGTTCCTGCAGGAAACAGAAATTCCGCTCGCCGAAATTGTGCCAAAACTCGTTGCTATAACCGGCTCGGGTTATGACCAGCGCATATTCGTGCGCGGCGACCGCTCGACCGACTATGGCGCGGTCATGAAGGTCATGGGTACGATCAGCGCCGCCGGATTCAGGCGCATTGCACTGGTGACCGAACTCGAAGACAGGCTTTGAGACCGACAGTGCGCAAGGGCCTTGCCATTTCGCTTTCCGCTCACGCCGCGATCCTGTTCTGGGCCGTGGCCGTCTTTCCGTCCGCGCGCGATCTGGACATGGCGGCGCAGCCGATACCGGTCGAGGTCGTGACATCGGCCGAGGTTTCGCAGCTCAAGGCTGGCAAAAAGGACGCCGAGAAAACCCGCACGGCCGCCCTGCAAAAGCGCGAGACGCCGAAACCGGTGAAGGCGAAAGAAAAGAAGAAAGAGCCGACGAAACTGAAACGTGTGAAGGCGCCGGCGCCCGCGCCGAAGCCGCGAGGCCCCAGCGAACCGGCGCCCAAGCCGGTGGCCGAGACGCCCGAACCAAAACCGGAAAAAAAGGCAAAAGCGGCACCGCCGCTGCCGATGCCGCTGCGCAAACCTGCATCCGCACCGAAATTCACTGAAGCCCTGAAGCCGGAACGCAAGGTGGCGAAAGCGAAGAAGCCGGTGAAAAAGGCCTTCGATCCGGACCGGATTTCCGCGCTGCTGGACAAGCGGCCCGATTCCGGCGCGCTGCAGCCGGCGGCGCCCGAGCGCAAACCGTTGCCGCCCAAGCCCGCCCAGGGGCTGGCGCAGGGCCGCGACGCGCAAATGACGCTGAGCGAGATCGACGCGCTCCGGGCGCGCATCTCGCAATGCTGGAGTCCACCGACCGGCGGTCTCGGCGCGGACGCGATCAAGGTTAAACTCCGCCTTCAACTCGACAGCGACGGCATGCTCGCCAACCGGCCGCAAGTGGTGAACAGGGGCGGTTCGCCGTTTTTCCTGGCCGCTGCCGACAGCGCCGTGCGCGCGGTCATGCTGTGTCAGCCCTATCAGCTTCCGGCGACGAAATACGCGTTGTGGAAGGACATGATACTAAATTTCGATCCACGGGAGATGTTTGGCGGATGAATTCTCCAATGAGCCCGGCGCGCGCGCGTCTGACGCGTATTTTCATGCTTGCCGGCTTGCTGCTGGCGATGGCGCGGCCGGCCGCGGCGGTCGTTGAGCTCGACATTACCCGCGGCACACTCAAACCGGTGCCGATCGCGATTACCGCGTTCACGGGCAATACCGCCACCGAGCAAAAGCTGGGCGGGGATATCGCCGGTGTCATTCTCTCCGATCTCGAGCGTTCGGGGCTGTTCGCACCGGTCGACCGGGCCGCATTCATCGAGAAGATCACCGATCCCGGCCGCACGCCGCGTTTCGCCGACTGGCGTGTCATCAACGCGCAGGCGCTGGTCGTGGGGCGCGTGACGCGGGAGGGAAATGGCCGGCTCAAGGCCGAATTCCGGCTTTGGGATGTGCTGGCCGGGACCCAGCTGGCGGGACAGCAATTCTTTACCCGCGGCAAGAACTGGCGGCGGATCGGGCATATTATCGCCGACGCCGTCTATCAGCGGCTGACTGGCGAAAAGGGCTATTTCGACACCCGCATTGTTTTTGTGGACGAGACCGGGGCCAAGGACAAAAGGGTCAAGCGTCTCGCGATCATGGACCAGGATGGCCACAATATACGGATGTTGACCAGCGGCGGCGCACTTGTTCTGACGCCGCGCTTCAGCCCCAACAGCCAGGAAGTCACCTACATGTCTTACGAGGGCGGGCGGCCCCGTGTCTATCTTCTGAACATCGAGACGCTGCAGAAGGAGATTGTGGGCGATTTTCCCAACATGACCTTTTCGCCCCGCTTTTCGCCGGACGGACACCGGGTCGTGATGAGCCTCCAGCAAGGCGGCAACGCGAATATCTACGTGATGGATTTGCGGACGCGCCGCACCAGCGCCCTGACCAACACGCCGGCAATCGATACCGGGCCGAGCTACGCGCCGGACGGGCGCCGGATCGCGTTTGAATCGGATCGCAGCGGTACGCAGCAGATCTATGTCATGAACGCCAATGGCAGCGGGCAGCTGCGGATCAGCCGCGGCGACGGGCGCTACTCGACACCGGTCTGGTCGCCACGCGGCGATTTGATCGCTTTCACAAAGAAAATCGGCGGCCGGTTTCTGATCGGCGTCATGCGGCCCGATGGTTCAGGCGAGCGGATATTGACCGAGGGCTATCACAATGAAGGCCCGACATGGGCGCCGAACGGGCGCGTTTTGATGTTTTTCCGCGAAACTCCGGGCGCCGCGGGGGGCCCGAGGCTCTATACCATTGATCTGACCGGCTATAACGAGCGCGCGGTGGCCACACCGTCATTTGGGTCGGATCCGGCCTGGTCACCGCTAATCAACTGACCTGTCAGCCTTTCTCAGCCTGTTTACGCGCCGTTAACCATATTGCTTATAACTGGCTCAGACTGTATTTTTCAGTGCCGGTGGACCAAGGTTCCAGCGTTGCATTTTCGCACCATGTGGCAAGAAACTGGCGGCGGGAATGCAGTGAATCCTTGATCTGTATGGCCTAGGTTGGGTACACGCGGTAATGGCTATTGCCGTTAAAACAGGAGAGAAGACCATGCAGGGTTTAAAAGGCGTGATCATTGTCGCCTCTATCGTGGCCACCGCGGCTGCGCTGGGTGCTTGCCGTAAGCAAGTTACGCATAAGCCGATGAAAATCGGTTCTGCGGACGTCACGGTTGAGCAGGCGGTGCGTGTCTAAGCAAGACACTGATTACCAAAAATTATTGCCTGTTTGGCGGGGGGTGACTCTCGCTTGAGATGGATAAGCTGGATACCGTTTCTTTCTCGTTTGATGCGAGCGGGAAGTGGTAATCCAGCCCCATCTTTTTTTTGCGCAAAATCCCACTCTGTCCGCATTGATGCCCCATGGCCGCCACGAGTCGGCGGTAGGGTTGCGTTAACGGATTCAGGACTAGGCTGAATCCCGCATATCAAGGTGGAGTGGGAGTTTAGCTGATGAAGTCTTCTGGGGGCTTTGCCCGCGCCTGCGTGCTTTCAGGCGTTGTTCTTCTGGCGGCTGGAACGGCCGCATGTTCAAAGAAACCCAAGGCCCAGGCCAATCTCGGCGGTCCCGGTCAGGTCGTGCCCGGTACGCCGGGCGAGTTTACCGCCGTTGTCGGCGACCGTGTATTGTTCACAACCGACAGCTCACAACTCACCGGGCAGGCGCAGACCACTCTGCGCGGCCAGGCCCAGTGGCTTGCGCGCTATCCCGCCTATACGGTGACGGTCCAGGGACACGCCGACGAACGCGGCACGCGTGAATACAATATTGCGCTCGGCGGCCGCCGAGCGAGCGCGGTGCGCAGCTATCTGGCGGGTCTGGGCGTCAGTCCCTCACGCATCCGGACCGTCTCATATGGCAAGGAGCGCCCCGTTGCCGTGTGCAACGATATTTCCTGCTGGTCGCAAAACCGCCGCGCGGTCACAGTGCCGGCGCAGCGTCCGGGCAGCTAGCGCCCTTTCGGCATCATCAAAGTTTGGCCCCATTGGTCAACGAATTTGCGGTCTGACTCTGGCCGGACGCAAGCATTTGCGCGGCGTCCGGCGGGTTTGCGCCGCGCGCAGGCATTGACATGCGCGATCTGGGATAACAAGACTGGCCGCACTTATGTTGCATGGCTGGAAATCTTCGGGACTTCATTTGTCTGACGTTATGGCACGCTTCACCCTGTTTCCGATCAGAGGCGCTCTACTGGGCGTTCTGGCCCTCGTTGCGGCTTTGGCCGCGCAACCAGCGAGCGTGCGCGCCCAGCAGCCCGCGAAGGCCCAGGCGGCTGCGCCGGCGGCGCAGGATCAGCGGATGCAACGGCTTGAGGAGCAGCTATTCGATCTCAACGCCATGGTCGCCACGCTCCAGTCGCTGGTGAATCAGGGGACTGTGGCCGCGCCCGACGCCGGCGGCGCGCCGCCAATGGTGCCGCCCCAGGTGACGGTCCCCGGTCCGGGCGTGGCGTCAGGCGATGTCGAACAGCGGATCAATGTGATCGAAACCCAGATCAGCGCCCTGTCGGGGCAAATGGAGCAGATCACAAACCAGCTCACGCAAATCCAGGCGGCATTGAATGGGGGACAGCTCCCCCAGCAACAGCTAACGCCCCAGCTGCAACCCGCGCCCCAGCCGGAACCGCAGACCCAGGGGCAGCCGCAACCGCAGGCGCAGACACAGCGGCAATCAATTTTCGGCACCGTGAAGATCGAACCGGAGCAGCAGGCGGCCCAGCCGCAGCAACCCGCCGCCCAGCCGGGCGCCATTCCGTTCCAGCAGCCGCTGACCGCGCCGATTGTCCCGCAGCAGCAGGCGGCCGCAGCCCCCAGCGCCGATACGCGTGCGGTCTATGACGCGGCCTATAATCGGCTTCTCCAGCGCGACTTCAATTCAGCCGAAGCGGGGTTTCGTGATTTTCTGGCGAAATATCCAAAAGATGCGCTGGCCGGAAACGCCCAATACTGGCTGGGAGAAACATATTATGTGCGCGGGAAGTTTCGCCAGGCGGCGGATTCTTTCCTCACCGGCTACCAGAAATACAACGCCAGCGACAAAGCGCCGGCAAATCTGCTGAAGCTTGGCATGGCGTTGCATCAGCTTGGCGAAAAGGATGCCGCATGCGCGACATTCGAAGAGCTTTCGAGCAAATTCCCGCGCGCGCCGGCCCATCTCAAGCAGCGCGCTACCTCCGAGCGCCAGCGCAGCGGTTGCTAGCCGCGTTTTCCGATCTCCGAAATGCGCTTATATTAAGCGGATGGAACACCAACCCGTTCATGAGTGCGAACTTGAGGCGATCTTTCGCCCGCTGCGTGCGTGCGCGCATTGGGGCCTGGCGGTGTCGGGCGGATGCGACTCCATGGCGCTCATGCTGCTTGCCGGGCGCTGGCGGCAGTTGGCCGGCGCGGACGCCCCGGCGCTGAGCGTATTGACGGTCGATCATGGTTTGCGCGCCGATTCCGCCGGGGAGGCCCGGCACGTGGCGCGCGAGGCAAGCTCGCTCGGCCTGCCGCATCGCACATTACGCTGGCCCGGTCACAAGCCTTCAAGCGGCGTACAGGCCGCGGCGCGGGCCGCGCGTTACGATCTGATGACCGGATATGCCCATTCTCACGCGATTGGCTGCCTGGTAACGGCCCACCACCTGGACGACCAGGCGGAAACGCTGCTGATGCGCCTGGGCCGGGGCAGCGGTCTGGACGGGCTTGCCGCTATTGCCGAGGTCAGCCACTGGGCCGGGCTCCCCGTGTTTCGGCCTTTTCTGAGCCTTCCCCGGAGCCGTTTGGAAGCCACGCTCGGCGCGGCGGGAGTAGACTGGGTTGCTGATCCCAGCAACGAGGATGAGCGTTTCGAGCGCGCGCGGGTCCGCAAGGCGATGCCGGTGCTGCAGTCATTGGGTTTTACGAGCGAAGGACTGGCGCGGACCGCCCGGCGGATGCATCGTGCCCGACAGGCTCTCGATGCGGCCACTAGTGTGTTTCTCGGCAGCCATGCGCGGCTGTCGCAGAGCGGATATTGCGAATTGGATTACGCGGCATTTGCGCGCGCGCCGGAGGAAATCGGCCTGCGCGCCGTCAAACAGGCGCTCGAAGCCGTTCGCGGCGGTGCGGCGGCGATCAGCCTGACCAGGCTTGAAGCCCTGACCCGGCATCTGCGGGAAGGCGGTGCGAAGCCGCGAACGCTGGCCGGGTGCCGGATCGTGTATCGGAAAAATCAAATTCTGATGGTCCGCGAAGCCGGCCGCAGCGGGCTGGGGGAAATCAGGCTTGAACCAGGCAAGGAAGCGATCTGGGATCGCCGCTTCAAGGTGGCGGTGGCGTGCGATGCGCGATTTCCCCTCACGGTCCGGGCGCTGGGACAAAAGGGCATGGGCGAAATGCGGGCCCGGGCCGGCCGGCCGATGGCGTTGCCGTCGGGTGCGGCGGCGGCGCTCGTGTCATTCTGGCGTGAGGAACGCCTGGTCGCCGTCCCGCCGCTCGGCTTTTATGCCCCTGACGACGAAACCGGGCCGACCGCGCCATGCGCCGCGAGCTTCGTCAGCGCGCATCTTTTCGACGGTATTTCGACGCGTTAATGCCATTGCGGGAATAAACTCGTTCCTGACGCAATTTGCCGCTATCCGTCTGAAGCTCGCCAGGCAGCTTTGCACGGGGCATGTTATTGGCAGCACGATAGCGTGACACGGCTTGAGAAACTGGCGGCACATGCCTATGTTGCAAGAAAGGAAAGGGCTTGAGACGAGCCCCGCTTTCGCCGCGTATGCCCGCTGACACTTTACGGGCCGGACCTGTCGGTCATATCCGGCGACCAGAGGAAATCAATGAATTCAAATTTCAGGAATTTCGCGATCTGGGTAATCATCGGCTTGCTGCTGATCGCCTTGTTCAATCTGTTCCAGAGTCCGGGCCAGCGCGCGCGCTCCAACGAGATCAGTTTCTCGCAGCTTTTGAGCGAGGTCGACGGCAGCCGGGTCACCGACGTGACTATCGCCGGAAAACAGATTTCCGGACATTATACCGACGGCGCGACGTTCCAGACCTACGCGCCAGATGATCCGTCGCTGGTTCAGCGCCTGTATGACAAGGGCGTCAAGATCACCGCAAAGCCGTCGGAAGACGATGTTCCCTCGCTGATGGACGTCCTGGTGTCCTGGTTCCCGATGCTTCTGCTCATCGCGGTTTGGATTTTCTTTATGCGGCAAATGCAGTCGGGCGGCGGCCGGGCCATGGGCTTCGGCAAATCCAAGGCCAAGCTGCTGACCGAGCGGCAGGGCCGGGTTACATTCGAGGATGTGGCCGGCGTCGACGAAGCCAAGGACGATCTGCAGGAGATTGTCGAATTCCTGCAAGACCCCCAGAAATTCCAGAAGCTGGGCGGACGCATTCCGCGCGGCGCGCTGCTGGTCGGACCTCCGGGCACCGGTAAGACGCTTCTGGCGCGCGCTATCGCCGGCGAGGCGAATGTGCCCTTCTTCACCATTTCCGGCTCCGACTTTGTCGAGATGTTCGTCGGCGTGGGTGCGAGCCGCGTACGCGATATGTTCGAGCAGGCGAAGAAGAATGCGCCCTGCATCATTTTCATCGACGAAATCGACGCCGTCGGCCGTCATCGCGGCGCCGGTCTTGGCGGCGGCAATGACGAGCGTGAGCAAACGCTGAACCAGTTGCTGGTGGAGATGGACGGCTTTGAGTCCAATGAAGGGATTATCCTCATAGCCGCGACCAACCGTCCAGATGTGCTCGACCCGGCGCTGCTCCGGCCCGGTCGCTTCGACCGCCAGGTCGTGGTGCCGCGTCCCGACATTATCGGCCGCGAGAAGATCCTCAAGGTTCATGTTCGCAAGGTTCCGCTCGCGCCGGATATCGATCTGCGCGTGATCGCGCGCGGTACGCCCGGCTTTTCCGGTGCCGACCTCGCCAATCTGGAGAATGAAGCGGCCCTGCTGGCCGCCCGCCGTTCCAAGCGGCTGGTGACCCAGCAGGAGTTCGAGGACGCCAAGGACAAGGTGATGATGGGCGCCGAGCGCCGCTCGATGGTGATGAGCGACGAAGAGAAAAAACTCACCGCCTATCATGAGGGCGGGCACGCGCTGGTCGCGGTGCATATGTCGGCCTCCGATCCGGTCCACAAGGCGACGATCATTCCGCGCGGCCGCGCTCTCGGCATGGTCATGCGGCTGCCCGAACGCGACCAGCTTTCAGTGACGCGCGCCAAGCTCAAGGCCGATCTGGCGGTGGCGATGGGCGGCAGGGTCGCGGAGGAGTTGATCTTCGGCCATGAGAAAGTAACCTCTGGCGCCTCCGCCGACATCAAGATGGCGACTTCCATGGCCCGCGCCATGGTCACCCAATATGGTATGTCGGAAAAGCTCGGTCCGCTTGCCTATGGCGATAATGAAGAGGAGGTCTTCCTCGGCCATTCCGTCGCGCGCACCCAGAATCTCTCCGACGATACGCAGAAAATCGTCGACGAAGAGATTCACCGGATCGTGGACGAGGGCTATGAGATGGCCAACAAGATCCTCAAGAAACAAATCAAGCAGCTGCACATCATCGCTGAAGGGTTGCTTGAATATGAGACGCTCTCCGGTGACGAGATCAATGGCTTGCTCAAGGGCAAGCCGCCCGTCCGCGACATCGATGTCGATTCCTCGTCGCCTGGCGGACCTTCGGCGGTGCCGACGGCCGGCAAGGCGAAAAAGCCCAAGAAGGGCACCGATGAGCCCGACACCGGCGGCATGGAGCCGCAGCCGCAGTCGTAACACTGTTTGAACTCCGGCATGAGATAACGGGAGCGGTGCCGGGCGCCGCTCCCTTCTCTTTGTGCCGGGACGTCGCTGGAATAGCGCAGCTAGGTCAAGAATATGTCCGAAGGACTATATTTCCGGCCGCTTGGATTTCTGTATGGCGCGGCTGCCAAGGCGGCGGTCGGGCAGGGCTATGCCGCGCTACTGGCCGGGGGGCCGGTTGCCTTCTCGCTCATCGAAATTATCGAAGGGGCGCCGGGCAAGGCCGCGAGGCGTATTGTCTCCGTTGCCGATCTGGCCGCGTCGAAAGAAGGAGCCGCGGCCGGGCGGCTGGCCTTGATGACCGCGCCGCGTGCCCCGCTTGCAGGCCTCACTCTCGACCGGCCGCGCGTCATGGGCATCGTCAATGTTACGCCCGACAGCTTCTCAGATGGCGGTCTTTATGACGCAACCGATGCTGCCATTGCGCACGCCGCCGCGCTTGTAAAGCAAGGCGCCGACATTCTCGATATCGGAGGCGAGTCCACGCGCCCCGGTTCCGACCCCGTCGATGCCGCGCGCGAGGTTGAACGCACGCTTCCCGTCATCCAGGGCCTGAAGGGCGTGAAGGCGGTCATTTCCGCCGACACCCGCAAGAGCGCGGTCATGCGGCGGGCGGCCGAAATGGGCGCGGGCATTGTAAACGACGTATCGGCCCTGACACATGACCCCGACAGCCTCGACACGGTCGCCGCCAGCGGGTTGCCGGTCATTTTGATGCATGCGCTCGGCGACCCCAAAACGATGCAGGATAGCCCCGTATATGAAGATGTCGTGCTTGAGGTGTATGATTTTCTCGACGCGCGGATCGCCATATGCGAAGCGGCCGGGATTGCCAGGGAAAGGCTTGTCGTGGATCCGGGTATCGGTTTTGGCAAAACACTGGAACATAATCTTGCGTTGCTGGAGTCAATCGCCTTGTATCATTCCCTCGGGGCGCCCGTCCTTCTCGGCGTTTCCCGAAAACGGTTCATCGGCACGCTGACCGGGGAGGACGATCCTCGCAAGCGGGCATACGGGTCGATTGGGGCGGCATTGAGCGCCGTTGCCCAGGGTGTGCAGATACACCGGGTCCATGATGTTGGGGAAACCGTGCGGGCGTTAACGCTCTGGCGTGCCGCCATAAACGGTTCGCCGGAGGGCGCGGTGTAACTTTCGCTTACATTTTTTGAAACTTTTTAGGGTATGACTGAGGGCATAATGGCGTGGGCGAGGGGAGCACCGCTCACCATTTTTTCTTTCTGAACAGGGTTTTTTTGTAATGTCGCGGAAGTATTTCGGCACGGACGGTATTCGAGGGCTGGCCAATTCCAGCCCCATGACGTCGGAAATCGCCATGAAGGTCGGCATGGCCGCCGGCAAGATTTTCGTCAATGGCGACCACCGTCACCGCGTCGTGATCGGCAAGGATACCCGGCTGTCGGGATATATGATCGAGTCGGCGCTTGTGACGGGTTTCACCGCCGCCGGCATGGATGTCTTCCAGCTTGGGCCAATGCCGACGCCGGCGGTCGCGATGCTGACGCGTTCTCTCCGCGCCGATCTCGGCGTTATGATTTCCGCCTCCCACAACCCCTATGAAGACAATGGCATCAAGCTGTTCGGGCCTGACGGCTACAAGCTGTCGGACCAGAAAGAGCTTGAGATCGAGGCCCTGATCGATGGCGATTTAGCCCCGTTGCTGGCGCCGCCGGCGGATATTGGCAGGGCCAAACGGATCGACAGCGCCCAGGAGCGCTATATCGAATTCGCCAAACGCACCTTGCCGCGCAATATCCGCTTCGACGGTCTGCGCGTGGTTGTCGATTGCGCCAACGGCGCCGCCTATCAGGTTGCGCCCGCGGCGCTGTGGGAACTGGGAGCGGAAGTAATCACGCTCGGCGTTGAGCCCAATGGCTTCAATATCAACAAGGATTGCGGCTCCACCGCGCCCAAAATACTCTGTGAGAAAGTCCGCGAGATGCGTGCGGACATCGGTATTGCGCTCGACGGCGATGCCGACCGCGTCTTGATCACCGATGAAACCGGGCAGGTTATCGACGGCGACCAGCTGATGGCCGTCGTCGCCGAATCATGGCTGCAGCGGGGCCGGCTGTCGGGAGGCGGTGTCGTCGCGACCGTTATGTCCAATCTGGGATTTGAACGCTATCTGGAGGGGCTGGGCCTGAAGCTTGCCCGCACGCCAGTCGGCGACCGCTATGTCGTCGAGTATATGCGCCAGCACGGCTACAATGTCGGCGGCGAGCAATCCGGCCATATCGTGCTTTCGGATTTCGCCACCACCGGCGACGGGCTGGTCGCCGCGCTGCAGATTCTCTCGGTGGTGGTGCAGAGCGGCAAACCGGTGAGTGAAATCTGCAACCGATTCAACCCGCTTCCGCAAGTGTTGAAAAATGTCCGGTACAAGCAGGGCCAGCCGCTTGACGACGAGACGGTCCGGCAGGTCATCAGCAACAGCAAGGACAAGCTCGGCAAGCAAGGCCGGCTTGTGATCCGCCCGTCCGGCACAGAATCGGTAATCCGGGTCATGGCGGAAGGCGACGATGCGAAGCTCGTCGGGACCGTCGTCAAGGACATCGTCACTGTCTTGCGAAGCGTAGCGGCCTGATTATCTGATACTGCGGATTTTTATCACTTTCCGGCGCAGGGTATTCCTTGCGGCCCATCAGTCTTTTTTGCTCTATATTTTCCTGTTAATCTATTTTTAATTAGACGTTATCTTGTTGTTAACAATATTTAATAAGTAATTAATTCATCTTTATAGATACGGTTAATCTTACATTAAATAAATCATCCCATAGTCCCGAAATGAAACAGTTCGAAGGAATCGGGCCCGGTCGTGGCGCGTGTGTTCGACCTGAGTGAAAAGGTGACTGAGATGGGAAAAATAAAATTTTCTATGATCCTCGCGTCGGCTCTTGTTGTAAGCCCCCTTGCCGCTGCGAATGCCGCTGACCTGGTTCCCGAGCCGATTGCGGTTCCGGCGCCTGTGCCGGTTCCGGTTTATGGTGGAGACTGGTATCTGAAGGGGTTCTTCGGAATCAGCAACCAGCAAGCCGAGGGCTTCAACAACGACATTATAAGCGGCAATCCCGGCGCGTTTACGATTGTCACTCACGAGTTTGACAGTGCGCCTTTTGTCGGCCTGGGTGTCGGTATACGGCATAATGACTGGCTGCGCTTTGACGCCACCGGTGAATATCGCGCAAGGTCGAATTTCAAGGGCCTCGACTATTTCACCGGATGCGGGCTCGGCACAGGCACGTGCACCAACGAATATATGGGCCACAAGTCCGAATGGCTGTTCCTTGCCAACGCTTATTGGGACATCGGCGAAATCCGGGGCATTACGCCTTATGTCGGCGCCGGCATCGGCGTCGCCAACGTCAATCTGGACAATTTCCAGGATATCAACCAGATCGCCGGCGCGATCCATTGGGCGCGCGATGGCAGCGAGTGGAATTTTGCCTGGGCGCTGCACGCCGGACTGGCCTATGAGGTAACGCAGGATCTGACGCTCGATGTCGGTTATCGCTACGTCAATATGGGCGACGGTGTCACGGGCACATTCACCAGCTTCAACCCAGCCGTTACAAGTCCTGGACCGATGACTGTCGAAGACATCGACTCCCACGACATTATGGTTGGTCTGCGCTGGAATTGGGGGCACGACTCCTGCTGTCAGCAGGCCGCCTATGCGCAGCCAACTTACACGCCGCCATTCAAATAGCGTCTTTCCCATCAGAGCAGGGATTGGCAGTGCCGCCCGCCACGCAAGTGGCGGGCGGTTTCCTTTTGGGGAATGCCGGGCTCAACCTGCGCCAAATCGGCCCGCCGGTTTTGCCGCTAACCAATCGCCTTGACATGACCTGCCGCCCAGCGTGTCCGACGACAGCGCCCATGGGACCTGGTTGAGGGATTTGCGCAAGGGAGTGTTTTTGGCTCATCGTCACCATTCAGGAGTGAACGATGCGACAGAAATCAGAACGGCATCAGGGGGCTTTCACGACAGGAAAAAACGCACACCTCATCATATGCTGAGCCGCCCGGTTCATCGTCTCTAACGCTCGAGGCTAGCCAATCGACGCTCAGCCCCGGCCAAAGGTCACAAGGCATCAGCTCAGATGTTGCACTTGGATCGTTCTTGCGACCATAAGCGATCGGACGTTTCTGTTCGAGGAGTGAGCAAAACGCGGAGGCAGTCATGCGCTCGAGTGCAGCGGCATTCGTGCGGGCTTGATGATCATTGGTAGCCGCTCGGCAGCAGCGCAAGCGGTCCAGAAATCCGCGATCGCCTGTGCGCTCACGCGCTTCAGCTAGCGTGCAACCCGCTTCCAGCCAGGGATCGTAATTCACCTTCGGGTTCCCCGTTGATGTCTGCCTGTTTAGCCGAATCGATTCACGTCAATTCTCGCAAGGGCCGAGGTTGCGGAGCAGTCATTCTTGCGTGTTTTGCACAACCCAGTTTTGCGCCCCTTGGTAGTAGTGGTGTCGCCATTGAGCTCGCCATCGGTTTCGTATCTGGCAATCAACAGCCGGATGATGTTAGCCGAGTCGTCATGGCGTTTGGAGAGCCCATAGAGAGTCTCGCCAGCCAGGTACTCCAGAACCACCTGACGCTTGAATTCAGTGGAATAGTTGCGTTGCTTGGACATCGGCCTTCTCCTTGAAAACCCGGAACCAATAATCCGGTTCGCAACAACCTGCCTGTCCACCTCAAGGGTTGCGATGAGCCAAAACCCTCCTCTATTCACCGCTAACAATCTGTTTGTCAGGCGCTGGCATCACACAGGCTTCAAGAAGGCCAAGATTGCCGTGGCACGGAAGCTGGCGGTCATCCTGCATCGCACGTGGCGTGACGGAACCGACTTCATTTGGTCAAGCAAGGAGACGCCGGCGTAGAACAATCAACCTCCGAAAATTCCGCGATAGCCGAAGCGATGTCCCTGTCGGGACGGTGGCGTCGGCGAGATCGACCTTGGCTTTGCGAGCCTTCATCAAGGCAACCGCGCTTCACACATTGATCCGCCAACGTCCTCCAACGCCATCATGCAGAGGGCATAGACCCTACTGCGGAGAGAACAGTGAACCCGGCAGGGACAACATGGAGAGCTTGACAACCAACCCCCGAGTTAGAGAACAGCCAAGACCCTAAGCGGCCCTTTTGACTGGTCCAGTTTGAATGTTGGTGCATGCCGTTAATGCGGTATACGAAGATGAGGTTATTCCGATGCCCGAGAGGCACCGTGACATCAATCCCCAGGTGGCGGCCCGGCCATGTGACGGGCTTCTGGGGAAACAGAACAAGGCTTATTGCCGGCGGTGCGGCTCAGGCCTTTGTGGCGGCGAAGCGCGCTTTTACTTGTTTCAGTATAGCGTCCTTGTCCACATCGTTCGCGCCCATATTCAACATCGCGTCAGCAAAACGGCTTACGATATCTTTGATGGATTCTTCCGATAGCTGATTGAGAATACCGATACGAACCTGAACGGGCTCCGACAGCGTCGGCCAAATGGCGAACCCTTCCGCACGGCACCCCTGAACCAGTTCCTTTTCACGGCCGGAAAGCGCGTCCGGCAAATTTAGAACCACCAGACTGGTCATGTTCGAGCTCACTTTGCATCCCATGGCGGTCACGGCCTCGCGCAGAACGCCCTCATGGAATGCATAGTCGGCGGCTTTTTCGGCTCGCCCATGGGTCAAGCTTATGCGCAAGGCCTCATGGAACGACGCGATCGCATAACAGGAGTGAGTCTGGTGGTAGGCCGGTACATCAACGTCCTTGCCGTCGACGATGCCCCAGTGGCGTGCGCTCAAAATAGGGTGGTTAACGTAGGTGTAACAGCCGCGCTTGGCGACGGTTTCGATATAGGCGTCGGAAAAACTCACGGGCGCGTACGTCAGCGGCAGGCCCAGAACGCCTTTCTGGGGGCAGGAGGCCCAGCCGACCACTGCCGGATAATCATCGGCGTTGAAGTCCGCAATTCCGAGACTAGATACCGCGTCGACGAGGCCCATGGCCCCGTGTTTTTCGCAGGCGCCATTAAAGCCCTGGAGGTCGTTGATACGGCCGCTGCCGGTTTCCCAATGGGCCATGAACGCCCACATCGGCTTGTGTTCACCAAGGGCTGCGTAAACCATCTCGCCGGTCACGGAGGTTCCATGCGGAACCTCAATCACGGTGACATTTTCGGGGTTTGGCTGCAGCGGATTGGCGGCGAGATCGTCCGGCGCGGACGCCTTCATACGGATTGTCTGGCAGTCGATACCGCTGAACGTACCGTTGGTGAAGGCGACGACACTGTCGCCTGGCTGTATGGCGCTCAACATGCAGTCGAGACCGCTGAAGCCCGTTCCGGCGATGCCGTAGGTATGAATGTTCTTCGTGCCGAACATCTCCCGGAGCATCAGTTTAATCTCTTGCATGCCGCGCAACACGTCGATTTGCATGTGATCGGCAATGCCGGAGTTGGCAAAGGCGGCGAGAACGCGGGGGTCTGTATTGCCCGGTCCAGGACCAGCAGCGAGGGTTTCAGGGATGATAAGCGGCGGGAATATGGTCATGGGGTTTTCTTGCGGTTAGAGGACAAAACAACCGGCAAAACGGCGTCGGCAGTCATGATCGTTTCTTTCAGCTCAACCGTATTCAGTACCCGGTCGGCATTGTTGAAAGTGACATCGAACGCCTCGCTCAGGGACTCCTCTACAGCGCGAGGCAGCCGGCGAGTGACGATGACTTTCGGTTTGGCCATTGGCTCCGTCTTCCCGTTACCTAAGCCGCATTGGCGCAAACATCAGCGACAGTCGCGCCGATCCGGGATGGGTCGGGGGCAATGGTCGCGCCGACATCACGAAGGATTTCCAGTTTTTCGCTGGCACCTTCACCGAATGCGGTAATGATGGCGCCGGCGTGTCCCATGGTGCGTCCTTTCGGAGCACTCAGACCGGCAATATAGGCGATTACCGGTTTTGTCATATGGTCTCGTATAAATTCGGCCGCTTCAGCTTCCTGCGGTCCGCCGATTTCTCCAATCAGAACCACGGTATCGGTTTCCGGATCAGCCTCGAACAACTCAAGTATGTCCTTGAAGGAACTGCCATTAATCGGATCGCCGCCAATACCGACACTGGTCGACACGCCGATGCCAAGCTCTTTCATCTGCGAAGCGGCTTCGTAGCCAAGGGTACCGGAACGGCTGACGATGCCGACCGGGCCGGGCGTATAAATATGCCCCGGCATGATACCGAGCAGGGATTGACCGGGCGAGATGGTACCCGCGCAGTTCGGACCGGTCAGACGCATACGGTCGTCCTTGCGATAGCGGCGCATGTAGCGTTTTACCCGCATCATGTCCTGGGCCGGTATGCCATCAGTGACCGATACGCAGAATTTTATTCCGGCATCGGCGGCTTCCATGATCGAGTCGGCGGCAGCAGGCGGCGGCACGAAAGTGATGCTTGCGGTCGCGCCGGTCGATGCCACAGCATCTTTTACCGTATTGAACACCGGGACGCCTTCGATCGACTGGCCACCCTTGCCGGGCGTCACGCCGCCGACGACATTCGTCCCGTATTCAATCATTTCCTTTGCGTGGAATTGTCCGATCTTGCCGCTGATGCCCTGGACCAGGATCGGCGTCGTGCGATCAATAAGTATGCTCATTCCGCCACTACCTTTGCAGTATCCTGAGTGCCTGCCTGCCATGCGCCAACTGCCCGTTCTGCCGCTTCGCCAAGCGTTGCGGCGCGGACTACCGGAAGGCCGCTCTCTACTAGAATCTTTCTGCCTTCTTCGACATTCGTACCCGCCAGGCGGACGATGACGGGTACGCCGACAGGGTTATTTTGCAGGGCCTGCACAATTCCCTTGGCGACCCAGTCGCAGCGATTGATGCCGGCGAAAATATTGACGAGGATGACCCCTACATTTTCATCCGCCATTACCAGCCGGAACGCCTTGGCGACGCGTTCCGGCGTTGCCCCACCGCCGATATCGAGAAAATTCGCGGGCTTTCCACCCGACAGCTCGATCATATCCATGGTCGCCATGGCGAGCCCGGCGCCGTTGACGATGCATCCGATCTCGCCATCGAGACCGACATAGTTGAGCCCCCGGTCAGCCGCCTTCGACTCCCGTGCATCTTCCTGCGATTTATCGCGCAACTCGGAAATGTCCGGGTGCCGGAACAACGCGTTGTCGTCGAAAGTCATCTTGGCGTCGAGCGCAACCATTCCGCCATCCGATGTGAGGACAAGTGGGTTGATCTCAACCATGGTTGCATCCAGGTCACGAAACGCGCGGTAGCACCCTTTGATGGTCTCAACAGCCTGGGAGATCTGGCCTGCATCGATACCGAGCCCGAAAGCAATCTCGCGGGCCTGGAAATCACGGATTCCAACGGCAGGTTCAACAATATTGCGGATGATTGAATCCGGTTCTTTTTCGGCGATTTCCTCGATTTCCATACCGCCGGCAGCCGAGGCAACGACCATGATGCGCTCGGCTTTCCGGTCAAGTACGAAAGCCAGGTAAATTTCGCGTTCGATTGCGACACCGCCCTCGACATAGACCCGGTAGACAATCTTGCCGTCGGGGCCGGTCTGGTTGGTCACCAGCCGCTTGCCGAACATTTCATCGGCGGCTTCGAGAACCTCATCCTCAGTGTTGCAAAGTTTGACGCCACCGGCCTTTCCACGGCCGCCCGTGTGCACCTGAGCCTTAACGACCCAGCGGTTGCCGCCGATATCACGGGCCCGATAAGCCGCCTGTTCCGGAGAGTATGCAAGGCCGCCGCGAGGGACGGGAACGCCGTAACCTGCAAGTATCGATTTCGCTTGGTACTCGTGAATATCCATCACAGGCCCTCCCTGGTGGCCAGTGCCTTTGCGGCTTTTGCTGTTTGACATGAAGCGGCAACGTGATCGGGTTCCCTCCCCAGCAGCGACACGCGATTGCAGCAATCTAAATTCTTTACCGATTTTTGAGCAACACCCGAAACACCCGCTTTTGAGTATCCATTAGAATGAAGAGATACCTATACTTTTGGACTGTTTTATGAAAAAACGTCATATTGGCACCTACCCATAAAAATGGGTTGTGCCGCGAACAGGAATGCCGTGCCGATGGCTGACCAAATCCCCCCGATCAAGGTCGCGCTTGCCGACAGCAACCCGCTGATGCTGTCGGCAATGTCCGAGCATTATGATCGTGATCCCCGTTTCAGCCTGGTGGCCGCCGTCAATAGTGGTGAAGGTTTTCTGGAGGTGTCGCTGATCACTCCGATAGCGGTTGGCGTGATCGACTGGATATTGCCGAAGCTCGGCAGTGCGCGCCTAATCGATATTGTCCGCACCCATGAAGTGCCGCCGCGCATGATGATCTACGCCCATGGCGAAAATAGTGATATTGCGCGTCAGGCGATGGCTGCCGGTGCGGCCGGGTTTTGTGCGCGCAGCCGGTCACCAGAATATCTGCTTGATGCCACCTGCCGGATTGCCAGCGGCGAAATGGTTTTCCCGTTCGTCGATGTGCGCGACCTGCGCCATGATCCGATGCATTCACTCACCAAACGCGAGCGGGCCCTGCTGATATCTCTGGCACAGGGGCGCACCAACAAGGAGCTCGCCGATGATCATAGCATCTCGGTCAACACGGTTAAATTTCACCTCCGCAACCTGTTTGACAAGCTTTCAGTGAAGAACCGTGCCCAGGCCATGGCCTATTATTATTCTACTCAGTCAGGGCGTCCACTGGCCCAATCGGCATTGAGCGAAGAGACCTGATCAACCGCTCTGATCCCGGGCCGGACAGGCCCAGTCTGTCGTCGCTAATTCAGATAGTTGGACCTTGACAGAGTTCAATTCCTGCTTGATCAATGGCGCCCCTATACAAATCGACTTTGAATAGGGTATCCAAAAAAATGAGCTTTCAAACCATTGAACAGGCCCCGGCGCGGCTCAACAGAAGCGAACTTGCCGTTCCGGGAAGTCAAACACAACTGTTTGAAAAGGCAGCAACTTCCGATGCGGATGTTGTCTTTCTGGATCTTGAGGATGCGGTTGCTCCGGACGAAAAAGAACAGGCCCGCAAGAACATAATTCAGGCCTTGAACGACATCGACTGGGGCTCCAAATCTATGTCGATACGGATCAATGGCCTCGACACCCACTACATGTATCGTGATGTTGTCGACGTTGTTGAGCAGGCTGGCGAGCATCTCGACCTGATCATGATTCCAAAAGTTGGGACCGCATCAGACGTCTATGCCATCGATATGCTGGTGACCCAGATCGAGGACGCGAAAGGCCATGGCAAGCGTATCGGTTTCGAGCACATCATCGAGACTGCATTGGGTATGCAAAATGTCGCTGAGATTGCCGCTGCCAGCAAGCGCAATGAATCGCTCCATTTCGGTGTTGCCGACTATGCAGCCTCAACCCGTGCGCGGACCACAATGATCGGCGGCGTCAACCGTGACTATGCGGTCCTAACTGATCCCGATGATGATGGAAACCGCGAAAACCATTGGGGTGATATGTGGCATTACGCGATCAGCCGTATGGTCGTCGCGGCCCGCGCCAATGGGCTCAGGCCACTCGATGGCCCGTTTGGTGATTTCTCCGACACCGACGGTTTCCGTGCTGCGGCAAATCGTGCAGCCGTTCTTGGCTGTGAAGGGAAATGGGCCATTCATCCATCCCAGATTGCCCTCGCGAATGAGGTCATGAGCCCGAGTGAAGAAGATGTTTCGCGGGCGCGGCGCATTCTGGAAGCGATGGCGGAAGCCGAAAAAGCCGGCAAGGGCGCCGTCGCCCTGGATGGCCGCCTGATCGATTATGCTTCGATCCGCCAAGCCGAAGTGTTGGTTGGAAAGGCCGAGCAAATCGCCTCAAACAGGACCCCCGATTAACCGGCTCACAGCTTCCCCCCGTGCAATTCACGCTCATGGCGGTCGCAGCTGAGCCGGCCGCATTTGCTGATCACAACCGCTCAGGTCAAGAGACTGGCGTTGGAATGGAGAAATCAGTCTCGCCCGGGGCGGTTGTGAGGTTGCAGTGTCAAATGCAGAGCGACAGGGAGTGAAATTGAGACAAAACGAGAAAAGTGCGGCGGACCGGCTCGAGCAGATTTCTGAGGAAATCGTCGACAAGGATATCCCGCTGCGTGAGGATATTCGCGAGCTCGGACGGCTGCTCGGCGACACAGTGCGCGCCCAGCAAGGCCAGCTGATCTTTGATCTGATCGAGAAGATTCGTCAGACCTCGATCAGCTTTCATCGCGACGATGACGCCAAGGCCAGGCGGGAGCTTGAGGAGATCCTCCAGACACTCTCTCCTGAACAAGCGGTCCAGGTCATCCGCGCCTTCAGCTATTTCTCCCATCTGGCCAATATCGCCGAGGATCAACATCACATTCGCCGCACCCGTGCCCATGTCATCGCCAGCTCGCCGCCGCGCCCGGGCACTATCGACAGGGCCTTGACGCGCGCGCGCGAGGCCGGACTTTCCCCCGCCGACGTGACCGAGTTCTTCAATGACGCACATATCCGCCCAGTGCTGACGGCCCATCCTACGGAAGTCCGGCGCAAGAGCACCATGCGGCGTGAAATGGCGCTTGCCGAGCTGCTCGACCGGCGCGGGCGGGGCAATTGGACGCCGGTGGAGCTGCAGGATATCGACGACAAGCTGAGCCGGGCCATTCTGGTCCTGTGGGAGACCAATTTGCTGCGCCAGACCCGGCTGAGCGTGCTGGACGAAGTCGCCAACGGGCTGTCCTATTATGACTACAGCTTCTTTCGCGAACTGCCGCGCCTTTACGCCATTCTCGAAGACAGGCTGGCGGGTCTCGATCCTGAAGTGGCGGACGCGCCAATTGCCTCCTTCCTTCGCATCGGCAGCTGGATCGGCGCGGACCGCGATGGCAATCCCTTCGTCACCGCGGATGTGTTGCGCGAAACCTTGCGGAGGCAGAGCGCCAAGGCGCTGAATTTCTATCTGGAGGAATTGCACAAGCTCGGCGGTGAGCTGTCCCTGTCCTCGATCATTGTCGGCATATCGGAAGGTTTGCGCGAATTTGCTGACCAGTCGCCGGACAAGTCGCCCCACAGGGAGGTTGAGCCCTATCGCCGCGCCATATCCTGGGTTTATGCACGGCTCGCGGCGACCCAGCTCGCCTTCAATGGCGTGGGGCCGCCAAAATCGCCGATCAGCGAGGCCGAGCCCTATGCCCGCTACCAGGACCTTCTGGCGGATTTGCGGATCATCCATGATTCGCTTGTGGAAAATGGATCGCGCGCCCTGACCCTGGGCCGGCTGCGGCGGCTTCGCCGCGCCATTGATTGTTTCGGGTTTCACCTCGCGAGCCTTGATCTGCGCCAGAATTCGGACGTGCATGAGGCCACGCTGGATGAGTTATTCGCCGCGGTCGCGCCAGAGACGGATTATCTGAACAAGGAAGAGGACGAGCGGATTACGCTGCTTGCCGAGGAATTGAGCTCACGCCGCCCGTTGCTGCGCTCCTTCTGGACCTACTCGGAGCAAACAGCGAAAGAGCTGGCGATCCTGAAGGCGGCAAAGGCCGGCCATGACAGATATGGCCGGCAATCGATAGTCACCTCAATCGTCTCCAATACCCAGCGCGTGTCGGACCTGCTCGGCCTGGCGGTCCTCCTGAAGGAAGCCGGGCTCGTGACCGCAGACGGCGCGAGCGCCATCAACATGGTGCCACTGTTCGAGACAATCACCGATCTGCGCAACTGCGTGGCAATCATGGACCGCCTGCTGTCCATGCCGGAATACAGGCGGCTGGTCGACAGCCGGGGCGGCGTTCAGGAGGTCATGCTCGGATATTCCGACAGCAACAAGGATGGCGGCTATATCACCTCGGGCTGGGAGCTTTACAAGGCCGAGGTCGGACTGGGTGAGCTGTGCGCCAGGCATGATGTGCGGCTGCGCCTGTTCCATGGGCGTGGCGGCAGCGTGGGGCGGGGCGGCGGCCCGAGCTATGACGCCATTCTCGCCCTGCCGGCAGGCGCGGTGAACGGACAGATCCGGCTCACCGAGCAGGGCGAGACCATCTCGAGCAAATACACCAATGCGGATGTCGGCCGCCGAAATCTGGAGATTCTCGCCTCCGCGACGCTTGAGGCCTCATTGCCGCGCGCTTGCGAGAAGGAGGTTCCGGGCGCCTATCTCGATGCCATGGACCAGCTTTCTGCCCATGCTTACGCCGCCTATCGCGCATTGGTTTACGAGACGCCGCGCTTCAACGAATATTTCCGTGCTTCGAGCGTCATCGAGGAGATTTCCACCCTGAATATCGGCTCGCGCCCGGCGTCGCGCAAGAAAGATGGCGGGATCGAGGATTTGCGGGCCATCCCCTGGGTCTTCAGCTGGGCGCAGTCGCGCGTGATGCTGCCGGGCTGGTACGGCTTCGGCTCAGGCGTGAAGGCCTGGCTGGCCGATGCGCCGGAAAACAGCATGGAACTTTTGCGCGACATGTATCGAGACTGGCCCTTCTTTCGCTCACTGCTGTCGAATATGGACATGGTCCTCGCCAAGACCAGCATGGCCATTGCCTCGCGCTATGCCGAACTTGTGCCTGATGAAGCATTGAGACGCGACGTCTTTGGCCGAATCAGCACTGAGCGGGCCTCGTCAATCGAGGCGCTGCTGGAGATCTCCCAAAGCGGGGAACTGCTGGCCGGCAATCCGTTGCTCGCACGCTCAATCCAGAACCGTTTCCCCTATATCGATCCTTTGAACCATCTGCAGGTGGAATTGCTCAGGGCGCATCGCGAAAAACAGAAGAATCCCAAGATCCTGCGCGGCCTTCAGCTCACCATCAACGGTATCTCCGCGGGCCTGCGCAATAGCGGTTGACGGCACGCGCCAGGCTCGGCTTGTACCCCTCTGAAACTACAGTGACCCGTGGATATTCACCCTTCTGACCTGCCAAACGGCGATATGAGATCTGTTGCATACGCTGACGCTATCGCGAAGACCACGATTAGTCAGCCGTTAACGTGTCAACGCCGCCGTGACAGCTCCAAACCGGAGATAGAAAAGCATGTGCAAAGTGACAATCAGCATCTTCGAACTTTCCGTAAACACCGCTTGACCGGTTGTGCCAATGGTGTGTCAGCACCCCCTGGACGTTCTTGCATCGTTCTGTCTATTTCTGCACGAACCTGCAATAAGGATTGACTGTTTTTCCCAAAAAACTTAGTTCTCCGGGTGGGACACCCCTCCCCAACGAGGGGCATCTATCTGGAAGGGTAGTATGCCATGATAGAACTGACCAAACCGGCCGTGCGGCCGGCCAATCCGCGCTTTTCATCCGGTCCCTGTTCCAAGCGGCCCGGTCATTCCCTCGAATTTCTCAAGCAAGCCTTTCTCGGACGCTCGCATCGCGCGGCCGAAGGCAAGGCGCGCCTCAAACGCGCGATTGACCGGACGGCGGAGATCCTCGGCGTTCCGGAAGATTACCGTGTCGCGATCGTCCCTGCATCCGATACCGGCGCCATGGAGATGGCGCTCTGGTCTCTGCTCGGGCAGCGCGGCGTCGATATCCTGGCCTGGGAAAGTTTCGGGAAAGGTTGGGCGAGCGATATCTTCAAGCAGCTCAAACTCGACGACGCGCGCGTGCTCGAAGCGGACTATGGGGCTTTGCCGGACCTGGCAAGCGTCGACTTCGCCCGCGACGTTGTCTTCACCTGGAACGGCACGACATCGGGCGTAAGGGTTCCCGATGGCGACTGGATCGCCGCCGATCGCGAAGGTCTGACGATTTGCGACGCAACCTCCGCCGCTTTTGCGCAACGGCTCGACTGGCCGAAGCTCGACGTGACCACCTTCTCCTGGCAGAAGGCGCTGGGCGGCGAGGCCGCGCACGGCATGCTCGTGCTGTCTCCGCGTGCGGTCGAACGGCTGGAGAGTTATACGCCGCCCTGGCCGCTGCCGAAAATCTTCCGGCTGACCAAGGACGGGAAGCTTATGGACGGCGTGTTTCGCGGCGAAACCATCAACACGCCATCGATGCTGTGCACCGAGGACTGGCTCGATGCCCTCGGCTGGGCCGAGAGTGTTGGCGGAATTGACGGATTGATCGCGCGTGCGGATGCAAACGCCGGCGTCATCGCGGACTGGGTCGGGCGTACCGGCTGGGCCGCATTCCTGGCCGAAGCTCCCGACATTCGCTCCAACACATCCGTCTGCGTCAAGATTGTCGACCCGGCGGTGACTGCGCTTGGCGCGGAGGCACGTCTGGCATTTGTCAAAAGCATGGCTGCGCTGCTTGAGGGCGAGAAGGCCGCCTATGACATCACGGCCCATCGCGACGCTCCGCCAGGTCTTCGAATCTGGGCCGGAGCCACGGTCGAGACCAGCGACATGGAAGCGTTGATGCCGTGGCTCGACTGGGCCTTCGAGGCAGCCAAGGCGGAATTGGCCAAAGCAGCCTGAACCCCCGATTGAATTTAGAAATGATTGGCTGGCGGGGAAGCATTCCGCCGCTGGCGGCGAGGAGAAGAAAATGGCGCCACGCGTCCTGATTTCAGACAAACTCAGCCCGCTTGCCGAAGAGGTCTTCACGCGGCGCGGCATCGATTTCGACGTCAAGGTCGGGCTCGACAAAACCGAGTTAGCCAAGATTGTCGGCGGGTATGACGGTCTCGCAATCCGTTCGGCCACCAAGGTCACCGAAAAAATCGTCGAGCAGGCCGATAATCTGAAGGTCGTCGCACGCGCCGGGATCGGTGTTGACAATATCGACATTGCGGCGGCAACGGCGCGCGGCGTCATTGTCATGAACACGCCGCATGGCAACTCCATCACCACCGCCGAACATGCCATCTCGTTGATGCTCGCGCTGGCGCGGCAAATTCCCGCCGCGGACGTTTCCACCCAGTTGGGCAAGTGGGAGAAGTCGGCCTTCATGGGCGTCGAGGTGACGGGCAAAACGTTTGGCATTGTCGGGTGCGGCAATATCGGATCGATTGCCGCGGACCGGGCGCTCGGCCTGCACATGAAGGTCATTGCCTATGACCCCTTCCTGGCACCGGAGCGCGCGGTCGAAATCGGCGTCGAGAAAGTCGAACTCGACGGTCTCCTTGCCCGGGCCGATTTTATCTCTCTTCATACGCCGCTGACCGACAAAACCCGCGATATCATCGATGCGAAGGCGCTGGCGAAGACGAAAAAGGGCGTGCGGATCATCAATTGCGCGCGCGGCGGACTGATCGTGGAAGAGGCGTTGAAGGTGGCGCTGGAGACGGGCCATGTCGCTGGCGCGGCGCTCGATGTGTTTGCCGAGGAGCCGGCGACGGAGAATGGACTATTTGGCATTCCCGGCGTGATCTGCACGCCGCATCTCGGCGCCGCCACGACGGAGGCGCAGGAAAATGTCGCCGTTCAGGCGGCCGAGCAAATGTCCGACTATCTGCTGACCGGTGCGATCAGCAACGCCATCAACTTCCCCTCCATCTCAGCGGAAGAGGCGCCGCGGCTGAAGCCGTTCGTGAAGCTCGCCGAACAGCTTGGATCCTTCGCGGGCCAGTTGACCGAGACGGGCCTGAAAGGCATCCGTATCGAATATGCGGGCGAAATCGCCGAAATGAACACGCGCGCGCTCACCTCCGCGGCGCTTGCCGGCGTTCTGCGTCCAATTCTGCAGGATGTAAACATGGTGAGCGCGTCAGCCATGGCCAAGGACCGGGGCATCGCGCTTGAAGAGGTCACCCGAGGGCAGGAGGGCGCTTATGGGAGCTATATGCGCCTGAGTGTGGTCACCGAGCGTCAGGACCGCTCCGTGGCCGGCACGGTTTTTTCTGACGGCAAGCCGCGCATCATCCAGGTCAAGGGCATCGACATGGAGGCCGAGCTCGGTTCCAACATGCTCTACACGACCAATGCCGACAAACCGGGCTATATCGGTGCAATCGGCACGCTGTTTGGGGAAAACAGGGTCAACGTCGCTACCTTCAATCTCGGCCGCGACAAGCCGGGCGGCAACGCCATCGCGCTGATCGAGCTGGATCAGCCGATCACCGATAAGGTTCTGGGCAAGGTGCGGGACTTGCAGCATGTCGTGCAGGCACATCGGTTGAGCTTTTCCTAAGGGCTCTACCCGGTCGCAAGCAGCACCATGCCGGCGAGAATGAGTGAGGCCCAGACCATCCGCTTCCTCAACTCGCCCTCGCCGAGAATGAGTGTGCCCATCAGGACCGTTATCAGCACGCTGACCTCCCGGGCCGGAGCGACATAAACCACCGGCGTGAAGACAAGCGCCACGAGCACAAGGAGATAGGCGAGCGGATTGAACACCGCGATGCCGAGGACGGCGAGGCGGTGGTCGCGCCAATGGCCGGCCATCGCGGCCCTGCGGGTTACGGCATAGGGCGCAAGCAGGGCCGTGCGTGCAAGCATGGACGCATACTCAAGCACCAGCGGCGGCACCAGAAGCGCCCGCAGCGTATAGGCGTCCCAGACCGTATAGGTGCTGATCAGGACGCCGGCCATCAGTCCGAACAGCAGCGAGCTGCTCACGTGACTTGCTCTCCGGTTCAGCCCGCCGGTGAGAAAAAACACGCCGGTAATGACCGCCAGGCCGCCGGCCAGCACGGGCGCCGTCAGCTGCTCGCCCAGCAGGACAACAGCGAAAGCGGTCGCCAGGAACGGCCCGGTCGCCCGGGCGGTCGGGTAGACGAGCGACAGGTCGCCCTTCCGGTAGCCCTGCTGCAGCAGCAGGAAATAGGCCATATGCAGCAGCGCGCTGACCAGGCAGAAGGCGATTTCGTACCAGCCCAGAACCGGTTTCTGAATAACGACAACAGCAATGGCCACCGGCAGATAGAGCAGGGCGGCGATGGCTGAAAAGAGCCAAACGAGCTCCGGTCCGCCATTGATGCGCTTGACCAGGAAATTCCAGGTTGCGTGGCAGCAGGCGGCGGCGAGAACGAGGGCAAGTGCGAGAGTGGACATGGATTGACACCTTCGGGTCGGGACGGAAACAAGGCGCGCAAAACCGCGCCCCGTCTATCCCCCCTGGTTTTTTCGCCCTTAAGGTGTCTGCCGTATTTGGCTTTCCGTGGCGCTCGGTCCGGGCCTGCGGAAACAGCGGAACCCTAGCCACACATAGATCGGAGTCGCGAGACTAGCAGACTGGGCCGGGATGGGAAGATGTTCGCGTTCTTCGCGCGCTGCACCCTTCTGGGTTGCATGGTTAATTGATGCAAATCAACGCGCGAAGCGGCCATTGTGCCAACATCATTTTGATGTTTGATCGGACGTGGGGGCTCGGGAAACCTGCGGAGAGATCAATGAGAGTTGCCAGTGCTGTTTTTGCCGCAACCCTGCTGCTGGCGGTTTGCGGTATGTCGAAGCCGGCGGATGCCGGGCCACGGGTCGGTTTCGGCTATTATGGACCGGGCTTGAGCATCTATGTGGGCCCGCGTCCGTACTATTACCGGCCCTACTATTACCAGCCCTATTATTACCGGCCCTACTATTCCAGGCCCTATTACGCGCCGCGCCCGACATATCGCAGCCGGTGCTCCAGGTGGCGCAGCCGGTGCGCCCGGAATTGGGGCTATGGTGGCCGCAACTATCGCGGCTGCATGCGTTATCACCGTTGCAGGTAAACCTGCTTCGGGGCTGGATGGACGGGTGTCCGCGTCAGCTGTTGCGCACGGCAAGCGTTACGCCGGCGAGGATGAGCGCTATGCCGGCCAGATGGTAGAGCCGCGGCGTTTCGCCGAGCAGACCGACTGCAAGGACGGACCCGAATAACGGCACCAGATGCATGAACACGCCGGCCCGGTTGGCGCCGATCAGCTCAACCCCCCGGTTGAAGAAGATATAGGCCAGCAGCCCGGGGAAGATCGACACATAGCCAACCGCAAGGAGCGTCTGCAAACTTGGCTGCATTTGCCAGCCGGAGAGATGCTCGGCCACCACAAGCGGTGTGTTGAAGAGGACGGCGACGGCGAATGTCACGGCAATGAAGCTCAGCCAGTGAATGGCGGGGCGCTTGCGCAGGAAGGCGGCGTAAATCGCCCAGGTGATCATTGCAATCAGCACGCCGATATCGCCCTTGTTAAGCGACATGCCGGTCAGGGTGGCGGGATCGCCACGCGCGATCATGGCGAGGACGCCGGCGAGGGATATGACGATTCCCAGGCCCTGCACCGGCCGTATCCGGTCGCCGAACAGGATATATGTCGCCAGCACGATCAGCACCGGCCCGCTCGATTGCAGAACGAGGGCGTTGAGCGCGGTCGTATAGTTGAGGCTGTAATAGGAGATCGAATTGAACAGCCCCGCACCCAGGGTTCCGAGGCATGCAAGGATCAGCCAGTTGGCCCGGATCACCGGCCAGTCGCGCCTTACATGCGGGAGCGCGAAAGGCAGGATAATCAGCGTTGCGATCAACCAGCGCGTCCAGGCGAGAGCGATCGGCGGCACATCGCCGTGAATGGCGCGACCGACCACGAAATTTCCCGCCCAGAACAGCGATGTCGCCGAGAGCAGGATATAAGCGTTGGCATAGAGTGCGTCGGCGAGGCGGCGGATCATGGAGGAACAGGAACCTGAAAAAGTGGGTGCGGAAAGCTTCCGGGACGAGGCGTGCGCATAGGAACAGCAAATCGGCAAATGAATCAATCCCACTCGCCTACGGGATAGACTCAGGATATAACGGCCAACGGCCCCGGACGATGTCCGGGGCCGTTTGGTGTTTAATGGGCTGGACGGGGCAGGGTCATGGCGAATGTAGTGGTAGTCGGCTCGCAATGGGGCGACGAGGGCAAGGGCAAGATTGTCGACTGGCTGTCGGAGCGCGCCGATATTGTGGTGCGGTTCCAGGGCGGCCACAATGCGGGCCATACGCTGGTTATCGACGGCGTCACCTACAAGCTGTCGCTGCTCCCTTCCGGTGTGGTTCGCGAGGGGACCCTCGGCGTTATCGGCAACGGCGTTGTGATCGATCCGTGGGCGCTTTCCGGCGAGATCGAAAAAATAGCCGGGCAGGGCGTCGCCATTAGCCGCGACAATCTCCGAATTGCGGAGAATGCAACCCTAATTCTCCCGCTGCACCGGGAACTGGACGCAATCCGCGAGGCGGCCGCAGGCGCGGGCAAGATCGGCACCACGAAGCGGGGCATCGGTCCGGCCTATGAGGACAAGGTGGGACGGCGCGCCATCCGGGTCATGGATCTGCAGAATCTCAAGACGCTGAAATCCAAGATTGACCGCATTCTCGCCCATCACAATGCGCTCAGGCGCGGGCTTGGCGAGGCCGAGGCGTCGCGGGATGAATTATTCGCGCAGCTTGAGGAGATCGCCCCGAAAATCCTCCCCTATGTGGATACGGTCTGGTCGCTGCTCGACCGCGAGCGGCGGCAGGGCAAGCGCATTCTCTTCGAGGGCGCGCAGGGCGCACTGCTCGATATCGATCACGGCACCTACCCTTATGTGACCTCGTCGAACACGGTCGCGGCCCAGGCGGCAACGGGCTGCGGCATCGGCCCCGACGCGATCAACTATGTGCTCGGCATCACCAAGGCCTATACGACCCGCGTCGGCGAGGGGCCATTCCCGACCGAGCTGCATGACGAGATGGGACAGCTGCTCGGCAAGCGCGGCCGCGAATTCGGAACGGTCACCGGCCGCGCGCGGCGTTGCGGCTGGTTCGATGCCTGCCTTGTGCGCCAGACCATCAAGGTTTCCGGGATCACCGGCATCGCGCTGA
The DNA here is from genome assembly GCA_021775575.1 of Hyphomicrobiales bacterium. GTDB lineage: Bacteria > Pseudomonadota > Alphaproteobacteria > Rhizobiales > Methyloligellaceae > JAJFHO01. Next base: position 4,352 of record JAJFHO010000109.1, on the reverse strand, counting down.
CCAAGCTCGACGTGCTCGACGGAATAGAAAAGCTCAGCGTCGGTACCGGCTACCGGCTTGACGGCGAGGAGCTTGACCATCTGCCCGCGGCGCAAGGCGCACAGGCGCGCGTCGAGCCGGTTTACGAGACGCTGGAGGGCTGGAGCGAATCGACCGCCGGCGCGCGCTCCTGGGCCGACCTACCGGCCAATTGCATCAAATATGTCAAGCGGCTGGAGGAGCTGATCGAGACGCCGGTAGCGATGCTTTCCACCAGCCCCGAGCGCGACGACACAATTTTGATGAAGGATCCGTTCGAGGATTGATTTCCGGGCAACCCCGCGCGCGGTTCCACGCGGCAATTTGCGCTGCGCGCGGCCACGGCGCGGCCGAGATCTTGAGCCAGATCATTGCATGATGCCGGTCATTGACAGCGGCTGCGCCGGATGGTCCGCTTTGGGGACAGATGGTGCATCGCTTCTCTGTTAGGAATATTCGTCATGGAAAAGAAGAACCAGCTGAACTTCTGGTATCTCGCGATCACCATCGGTTTCGTTTTTCTGTTTCAGAGCCTGTGGGTGAACTGGCGCTCGGTCGAGCAGGTTCCCTATTCGGAATTCGAGAAGCTGCTTGCCCAGGGCCAGATCGAGGAAGTTACCGTCCGCGAAACCACTCTGCAGGGCAAACTCAGGACGCCGATCGGCGGGCGCAATTATTTCATCACCCAGCGCGTCGATCCCGATATCGCCAAGGAGCTGGCGGACAAGGGCATCAAATTCACCGGCGGAACGGAGCAGACCTTCCTGCGCGATTTGCTGTCCTGGGTCGTGCCGGTGCTGTTCTTCTTCGGCCTGTGGATGCTCGTCTTCCGCAAGATGGCCGAGAAACAGGGGCTCGGCGGTCTTATGAGCGTCGGCAAGTCCAAGGCCAAGGTTTATGTGGAAAAGGAGACCGGCGTCACTTTCGACGATGTCGCCGGCGTGGACGAAGCCAAGGCCGAGCTGGAGGAGATTGTCGACTTCCTGAAGAATCCGGAACAATATGGGCGGCTCGGCGCGCGTATTCCGAAAGGCATTCTGCTGGTCGGGCCTCCGGGCACCGGCAAGACGCTGCTGGCGCGCGCGGTCGCGGGGCAGGCCGGTGTCGCCTTCTTCTCGATTTCCGGTTCCGAGTTCGTCGAGATGTTCGTCGGCGTAGGCGCTGCCCGGGTGCGCGATCTGTTCGAGCAGGCACGCCAGGCCAAACCCTGCATCATCTTTATCGACGAGCTTGACGCGCTTGGCCGCGCGCGCGGCGCGGGCGGCGGCCTTGGCGGCCATGACGAAAAGGAACAGACCCTCAATCAGCTGCTGTCGGAACTGGACGGTTTCGATCCGCGCGAGGGTATCGTGCTGCTCGCCGCCACCAACCGTCCGGAGATTCTCGATCCGGCCCTGTTGCGCGCGGGCCGCTTCGACCGCCAGGTGGTCGTCGACCGCCCCGACAAGGAAGGGCGCGTGGCCATACTCAAAGTGCATATGAAGAAGATCAAGGCCGGCGCCGGCATCGAGCTGGAGCAGGTGGCGGCGATAACGCCGGGTTTTACCGGCGCCGATATCGAGAATCTGGTCAACGAGGCGGCGCTGTTCGCCACGCGGCGCGACGGCGAGCATGTGATCATGGAGGATTTCACCAAGGCGGTGGAGCGGCTGATCGCGGGCATCGAGAAACGCTCGCGCGTGCTCAACCCGCAGGAGCGCAAAACGGTTGCCTATCACGAGATGGGGCACGCGCTGGTCGCCTCGGCGCTGCCCGGCGCCGACCCCGTTCACAAGGTGTCGATTATCCCGCGTGGTATCGGCGCACTCGGCTACACGCTGCAACGCCCGACCGAGGACCGCTTCCTGATCTCGACCGGGGACCTCAAGAACAAGATGGCGGTGCTGATGGGCGGGCGCGCCGCCGAAAAGCTGATCTTCAACGAAATCTCGACAGGCGCCGCGGACGATCTCGACAAGGTGACCGAGATCGCCCGGCAGATGGTGACCCGCTTCGGCATGACCGAGGCGCTGGGTCAGTCGGTTTACGAGCCGCAGCGCCAGACATTTCTGGGCGAGGCGGCGCTCGGCATGAAGACGAAGGAATATTCGGAGGAAACCGCGCGCGAGATCGACCTGGCGATACGCGCTCTGGTCGATGAAGCCTTTACCCGCGCGACCGCCGTGCTGAAGAAGCGCCGCAGGGATCTCGACAAGGGATCAAAACTGCTGCTGGAGCGCGAAACGCTCACTCCGGAAGAGTTCGCGCCGCTGATCCCGGCCGACAGCAAAGCCGGGGCCGGGCAGTAGCCCGGCTTACTTGAAGCTGTGCGGCACGGGCGGCGGCGGCGGCGGCTCGGGGCAGATCAGCCGGTAGCTGTTAAGCCGCGGGTGGCGCAGGTTGATCATAGACCCCGGACCGACATCGAACAGCAGCCGGCGGTAGCGCCGCCCCTGAAACAGCTCGATGCGCGCGCCGGGAGACGTGGTGACGGATCGAACGCGCCCCCACAGCGGCAGGCCATTGTCATAACGCAGTGCCCGGATGACGGGGACTTCCTCCGGCCCTTCGCGCAGCACCGCGTGTCCTTCGGCATCGGGCAGCGTGTGGAACATGGCGTAGCAATACGGCGCCTGATAGGTGTCGACGACGACGGGCGGCGGTGCGTATGACGGCGGCGCGTAAGGCGGCCTAATATCCGCGGCGCTTGCGGCTTGCGCGGTGAACAGGGTGGCGAAAAGGGCACAAATTCTTAGAGTTGGGTTCATGACAGTCCATCGAGGTTTAACGCGGTGATTTGCGTGGAACGTCCCACGCAAATATGACCGGTTTGTGATGCCGCCAAGACGAGTTTCATATTCGTGCACACACAAGCGGGCAATGCCCGCCAAAAACAGGGCAGAGCCCGATCATGTCTCAGGCCGTTTCCTGACAGATCGCAGGATCAGCGTGCCGAAATTGATCGCCTAGGCCGCCGTCGCTTCCGCCGACGCTTTCGATCCCGATCCATTTTGAACCCGGCTCGCCGCATCTCGCTTGGCAGTTGTCTTCGCGGATTTATCCTTGTCTGGCATGTCCTTTTGCTTGGACCGGCCGTCGAAGAACGCACCCTTCTCAATAACGAAGGATTTGTGATGGACGTCGCCGGTCACGCGGGCCTTGGACTGAAGGCACACATCAACTCCGTGAATCGGGCCGTCGACCGTTCCGTTCACAACGACATCCTGGGAAACTATTTTTCCGATGATGCGGCCCTTTTCCGAGACATGAAGAGCCGAACAGTTCAATTCACCTTCAATCTCCCCGTGGACCTCGACAAGGCCTTCGGCGGAAACAGTCCCTTCGATATTCAATCCTTCAGCGATTATTGTTACGCGGCGCCGACGTTTTAACATTGCTGCACCCTCCTGCTACTCCAGAACACCAGTATTACACCTAGTCCCAGGCCGCAAATTCAGCCACACCCGGAAGCATCCGGAAACTTAGCCGGTCGCAAAATCGATTGCTACCTTTGATTGTGCGGAACATTGAAGCGCGTCAATAACTGAACCGGCAGGCGCAGGTGCGTTCGTCGCGCTACATTTGTGGAGAGGGGACAAAAAAAGCCGCCCCGAAGGGCGGCTTAATCTTGGAGTGGAAAAATTTGTATGGACTAGAACTTGATCCGGCCACCGATCAAAACGCGGTCCAAATCGTCGATGTTCTGGTTCTGGCAAACCAGGCCGGTCGCGTTGTCGCAGTTCTGGATGTCAACTTCGAGATGTTTGTAATCGAAGTACAATTCCATCGCCGCGGCGTCGACCTTCTGCACGACACCAAAGCCCCAGACATCGGTCTCGCTGGAGTTGACGAAGCTTGCACCGACGGCAGTCGGGCCGCCCCATGCAACTCCGGAATTGGCGTCGTCGAACTGGCTATAGTCGAAATAGATCGATGTTTTGCCAAGGTCGTTCCAGCGCCGGTAGACGCCAACATTGACATACCAGACCGAACCGTCCTTACAGCCGCCAGGATTGCCCGCATTCACCGCGCACGCGCCGCTGGCGCCAGCCAGTGACGTTACCCGGTCAAAGCTCCGGTCGCCGTACCAGGCCGTTATATACAGACCCGTGGGATCATGCAGAACCGAGCCCGAAACGATGAAGTCCGAGTTGGAGACACGGTCGATCGCCGTCGTGCCGCCACCGAGCGGATGAGCTTCGTTGCCCTGGAATTCGATATAGCCGATGCCGAACAGGATCTTGATCGAGTTCAGCTCCTTCTTGCACCGCGCCGCAACGTCCCAGAGGTCGTTCTCACCCCAGGAGGCGGAGATGGTGCAACCGGCGATTGACGGAGAGTCGTAACGGACAATG
>JAJFHO010000108.1 GCA_021775575.1 Hyphomicrobiales bacterium | reverse complement strand
CGCGCAAGCGCTATAGCGAACAAACTCAAGCTTCCAGCTCGCCGCGGGTGACGGGAACCGCATAGCCGCCGATGCGTGACCCTTCGAGCGCGCCGCCCTTGACCGCGATCTCGAGCGTTATCTGGCTGGGTCTCCCCATTTCATAGCCCTGCTCGACGATGCCGTTGTAGGGGCCGTCGCGCAATTCGTCGAAACGCAGGATCGGGCCGGGAAACGCGGCAACCGCCGAGCCCGTGGCCGGATCCTCGCCAACACCGATAGCCGGCCAGAACATGCGGGCGTGAAAGGCGGCGTTATGATTGACGGCCTCGCGGGTGTAGAGGAAGGCGGCAGCGCTTGTGTCGGCAGGAAACGCCGCATCCCAGTGCTGGCCCGCGACCTGTGCCCGGCCAATGGCTTCGCGATCCCGGACCGGAACAAAATTAAACGCATTGCCCGCCGTGTAGACCGTCGGGACATGGTTCTCAAAACCGATATCTTCCGACGCCAAATCCAGCGCCGCCGCGATCACTTCCTTGGGCTTGGCCGGGCAAACCTCTTCAGCCAGTTGCGGTACGTCGAATTCCGCGAAGGCGGCTTCGTCCGGACGCAATCTGACGCCGACCCGCACCGGACCTATAGTCTCCTCAAGCACAATGATGGCGTCTTCTTCCTTCTCGACCGCGCCAAGTTTCTCCATCGCCAGATGAATGGCCGTTCCCACGGTCGGATGACCGGCAAAGGGCAACTCCTTGCCCGGCGTGAATATTCGCACCCTGGCGCTATGGGCCGGATTCTCGGGCGGAAAAAGGAATACGGTCTCCGACAGGTTGAATTCTCGCGCGATCGCCTGCATGGCCGCGTCATCAAGCCCCTCGCCGTCGGCGACGATTGCCAGGGCGTTGCCGGTAAACGGCTGTTTGGTAAAGACGTCGAATGTGCGAAACCGGCGTGCCATATTTGAACTCCCTCTGCCGCCGCACACTAGGCAATGCGAGCTGGAAATCAACAGCGGAGCGGCCAGTTTTCCTATCGCCGACGCGCCGGAAAAAGCCTTTGCGCAAGAAAAACGCCCGGCCTGAGCCGGGCGCCTTCCGTTGTTCGCGTCCCGGCCGTTCCAGGCAACTTAGTTCTTTTCCTTGTCCACCAGCGCGCCTTCGGAAATCCACGGCATCATGCCCCGCAGACGGGCGCCGACTTCCTCGCATTGATGCTGGTCGGCGGCATGCCGCATCGCCTTGAAGGACGTCTGGTTGGCTTTGTTTTCCAGCATCCAGTCCTTGGTGAAACGGCCAGCCTGGATGTCGGCGAGGATCTCCTTCATGCGCTGCTTGGTCTCGGCGTTGATAACGCGCGGGCCTGAGACATATTCACCATATTCGGCCGTATTGGAGATGGAGTAGTTCATGTTCGCGATGCCGCCCTCATAAATGAGATCGACGATCAGCTTCATCTCGTGCAGGCACTCGAAATAGGCCATCTCGGGCGCGTAGCCCGCCTCGACCAGCGTCTCGAAACCGGCGCGCATCAGCTCGACGGCGCCGCCGCACAGCACCGCCTGTTCGCCGAACAGATCGGTTTCGCATTCTTCCCGGAAAGTGGTCTCGATGATCCCGGCGCGCCCGCCGCCGATTGCCGCCGCGTAGGACAGCGCCAGATCGTGGCCGTTGCCGGAATTGTCCTGCGCGATCGCCATCAGGCAGGGCAGCCCCGCCCCGCGCAAATATTCGGAGCGCACGGTGTGGCCCGGCCCCTTCGGCGCGCACATGAGAATGTCGAGATCGTCGCGCGGATCGATCAGGTTGAAATGGACATTGAGCCCATGGGCGAAGAACAGCGCCGCCCCCTTGGTCATATTGTCGTGCAGGTGGTCGTTGTAGATGTCCGACTGCAATTCGTCAGGCGTCAGCATCATCATGACATCCGCCCATTTCGCGGCGTCGGCGACTTCCATCACCTTGAAGCCTTCCTTCTCCGCCTTTTTCGCCGAACCCGAACCCTTGCGCAACGCCACGACGGTGTCCTTGACGCCGGAGTCGCGCAGGTTCAGCGCGTGGGCATGGCCCTGGCTGCCATAGCCGATGACGACCACTTTCTTCGATTTGATGAGATTGAGATCGGCGTCCCGATCGTAATAAACGCGCATAACTCGCCCCTTATTTCATTCGTTTAACGGGTTGGAATTTCTTCGATAATCCTGTGTTCGACCTACATCGCTTCCTGACCGCGGCCGATGGCGGCAATGCCGGTGCGCGAGACCTCGACGAGGCCGAGCGGCTGCATCAGCGTGACGAACTGTTCGATCTTGTTGAGCCGGCCGGTAATTTCAAAGACGAAATGCTCGGTCGAGGCGTCGATCACCTGCGCCCGGAAGGCTTCCGCCAGCCGCAACGCCTCGACCCGCTTCTCGCCCTTGCCCACAACCTTGATCAGGGCCAGCTCGCGCTCGAGCGGATTGCCGGCCACGGTCAGGTCCGTGACATCGTGGATGGGAACCAGGCGGTCGAGCTGGCTTTTGATCTGTTCGATGACCATTGGCGTCCCCGTCGTCACGATGGTGATGCGGGAGAGGTGCGACTGGTGCTCGGTCTCCGACACGGTAAGCGAGTCGATATTATAGCCGCGTCCGGAGAACAGGCCGATAACCCGCGCCAGAACGCCCGGCTCGTTGTCGACCAGGACGGAAAGTGTATGACTCTCGGCGCTCTGGGCCCCCGTGGCCGCGGGATAATGGGTCGACGGCAATGGTGCATTCATGTCTCTGACTCACTTGTAATTCAGGCAGCGCAAACTCGCCGCCATGTGCTGAACGCATGCGATCCTGGTGCTCCCGCCGGCTCAGACAAGGACCTTGCCTTCCTCGGAAACCGCCTCGGAAATACTTTCATCGGATACGCCTTCGCCAAGCAGCATATTGTTGTGCGCCTCACCCGACGGGATCATCGGGAAGCAGTTCGCGTGCTGATCGACGACACAGTCGAAAATTACCGGCTTGTCCACCGCGATCATTTCCTTGATCGCGTCGTCCAGCTCGTCCGGCTTTTCAGCGCGGATGCCGACGCACTGATAGGCTTCCGCGAGTTTGACGAAATCGGGCAGCGCCTCGGTGTAGCTGTGCGAATAGCGTTTGCCATGCAATAACTCCTGCCACTGACGGACCATGCCCATATACTGGTTGTTCAGAATAAAGATCTTGATCGGCAGATCATACTGCACCGCCGTCGACATCTCCTGCATGGTCATCAGCACCGACGCTTCGCCGGCGATATCGATGACCAGCGAGTCCCGATGCGCCATCTGCACACCGACCGCCGCCGGCAGGCCGTATCCCATGGTGCCGAGGCCGCCGCTTGTCATCCAGCGGTTCGGATCCTCGAAACGGAAATATTGCGCCGCCCACATCTGGTGCTGGCCGACCTCCGTCGTGATGTAGACGTCCTTGTCCTTGCTGTGTTCATAAAGCCGCTGGATCGCAAGTTGCGGCATGATCACGTCGTCCTTGCCGCTATATTTGAGGCAATCCACGCCACGCCATTTGTCGATCTGCTTCCACCACGCCGTATGGGCCGCCTTGTCGACCTGCGGCGCGCGCGCCTTCCAGACACGGACCAACTCTTCAAGCACGTGTCCGCAATCGCCAATAATCGGAATATCGACATGGACATTCTTGTTGATAGACGACGGATCGATGTCGATGTGGATCTTGGTCGAGCCCGGCGAGAAGGCATCGAGACGTCCGGTGATCCGGTCGTCGAAACGCGCGCCGACGCAGATCATGACATCGCAGTCATGCATCGCCCAGTTGGCCTCATAGGTGCCATGCATACCGAGCATGCCGAGCCATTGCTTGTCGGCCGCCGGGTAGGCGCCCAGCCCCATCAGCGTCGACGTGATCGGGCAACCGGTAAGGCGCACGAATTCGCGCAAAAGCTGGCTCGCGGCGGGACCTGAATTGATGACGCCGCCGCCGGTGTAAAAGAGCGGCTTTTTGGCGCCGCCGATCAGATCGACAGCCGCGCGGATCGCCTCCTGATCGCCGGTAACCTGGGGCCGGTAGGTCTTGTGACGCACGTTGGACGGGCCGACATATTCGCCTGGCGTGAACTGCACATCCTTTGGAATATCGACGACGACGGGGCCCGGACGGCCCGCCTTCGCGACATAAAAAGCCTCATGCAGGACACGAGCGAGGTCGGCTATGTCCTTGACCAGATAATTATGCTTCGTGCAGGGCCGGGTGATGCCGACGGTATCGCATTCCTGGAAGGCATCGTTGCCGATCAGATGGGTCGGCACCTGACCCGTGATGCAGACCAGGGGGATGGAATCCATCAGCGCGTCGGTGAGACCCGTCACCGCATTGGTCGCCCCGGGGCCCGAAGTCACCAGCACGCAGCCGACCTTGCCGGTGGAACGCGCATATCCTTCAGCCGCATGGACCGCGCCCTGTTCGTGACGCACGAGAATATGCTGGATTTCGTCCTGCTGGAATATCTCGTCATAGATCGGCAGCACGGCGCCGCCGGGATAGCCGAAAATATGCTCGACGCCCTGATCGGCCAGTGCCTTCAGGACCATCTGCGCGCCCGTCATCGTGCGTACCATCGCAATCCGCTCCACTCGCGTGGCCGCCTTACGCTGGCCCGCAATCAGTCATTGTTACCCGCTCGCCCGCCCGGCGCTAGCCCGAGTCATTGCCGCCGGTCGGCTGCTCCCCGGACCGGCGGCGAACCGTATCGCCCGGATTGGCGAGGGTCAACCGTCATACGTCAACGAATGAAAATATTTTTCGCACCAAACTTTCTGAATCTTTCTCAATAATCCAATTCCACGTAATCATATTACTTTTTGCCCAGGTCCGCTGCCTTTTGGCATATTGCCGCGTCTGCGTGGCAACCGTCTCGAGCGCGCCGGCCCTGTCGAGATGCCCCCGCAAATGCTCGATCAAGGGAGCGACACCAAGGGCGCGCATGATCGGCAGGCCCGGATCGAGCGTTCGCGCGGCCAGCGCGCGCACTTCGTCAAGCGCGCCGGCGTCAATCATCCTGGCAAAGCGGGCATTGATCCGTTCGGCAAGAATTTCGCGTTCCGGCGCAACAACTATGCGCAAGCAATCCCGGGTGCGAAGCAGTCCTTTTCCGGGCTGTTGCTGCCATTCGGCGAGCGACTTTCCGGTGGCCTCGATGACCTCGAGAGCGCGGGCGATACGCTGCGGGTCGGAGGGGTGAAGCCGCTCCGCCATGACGCGGTCCCGCGCGCTCAGCATTTCATGCAGCTCGGGCCCGCTGGTCTCCCGGGCGATGCGCCGCCAGCGCCGCCGAACGCGCTCGGGAATGTCGGGGACCGGTGACAGCCCCTCCAGCAGCGCCTTGAAATAGAGGCCGGTCCCGCCGGTGACGATGGGTATTTCGCCGCGCGCCCCGGCCTCGGCGATTTCCCGCTCGACGTCCTTGATCCAGCGCCCCACCGAATAAGCGTCATCACAGGCCAAGAACCCGTACAAAGCGTGCGGAATCCGCGCCTCGTCGCGCGCATCCGGTCTCGCCGTCAAAATACGCAAATCCTTGTAGACCTGCATGGAGTCGGCATTGATGACGCAACCGCCGAGCCTTTCGGCAAGCGCCAGCGCCGCAGCCGACTTGCCGCTGGCGGTCGGTCCTGCAATAAGGATGGCGCGATAATCATCTGTCATTCAGCTGTTCCGGCGCGTCAGGCGGATATGAGATATTCCCCGCGATCGTCATCGTTTGTATGGAGACTATAATGACGAAACTTGCCCGACGGCCATGGGTCCCGGCAAATTGCGAGGACTTTGTCCAGGACGTGGCGGGGGCCTGCGCCGCGATGGAGGCGCAAGCCATAGAAGATGAAATCTCGCGCCTGATCGATCAAAACCGGGCGATACATGAGCGCGATTGCGTCAATCTTAATCCGGCGACCAATGTCATGAACCCGAAGGCGGAGGATGTCCTGGCCAAGGGGCTCGGCGCCCGCCCCTCTCTTGGCTATCCCGGCGACAAATATGAAATGGGGCTGGAGGCGATCGAGCGGATCGAGATTATTGCCGCGGAACTGGCCGCCGAGATATTCGGCGCCCGCTTCGCCGAAATTCGCGTTGCCTCCGGAGCCATGGCAAACCTGTATACGTTTATGGCGACAGCCCGTCCGGGCGACCGGGTCATCGTTCAGCCTGGCGAAATTGCCGGTCATATCACACATCACGAAGCCGGCGCGGCGGGTTTGTACGGCCTCGAAATACACAGCGCCGCCTACGATCCCGGCAACTACACCATCGACATCGACGCACTGCGCGATCAGGCCAAAGAGATCCGGCCGAAGCTGATCACCATGGCTGGCAGCCTCAATCTGTTCCCCCACCCGGTTGCGCAGGTTCGCCAGATCGCCGACGAGGTCGGTGCGTTCCTGCTTTACGACGCCGCCCATATGTCCGGCATGATCGCGGGACACGCCTGGCAGCAGCCGCTGGAGGAAGGCGCTCACGTTATGACAATGAGCACCTACAAAAGCCTTGGCGGACCGCCCTCGGGCCTGATTGTCACCAATGAACCCGATCTGGCTGAACGGATCGACGCCATCGCCTATCCCGGTTTAACCGCCAATTTCGATGCCGCGAAATCCGCCTCCCTGGCCATCGCGCTGCTCGACTGGAAAGCGCACGGAAAAGCCTATGCCGCCACGATGGGCGAGACCGCCCGGACCCTGGCGCAAGCACTCGCGGACAAAGGTGTCGCGATATTCGCCGCCGAGAAGGGCTGCACCCGCTCTCATCAATTCGCGATCGAGGCCGCGGCCCATGGCGGCGGCCAATGCCTCGCCAAAAAACTTCGGCGGGCGAACATTCTGTCTTGCGGTATCGGTCTGCCCCTCCCCGAAATCGAAGGGGACGTGAATGGACTGCGCATTGGCACTCCGGAAATCGTGCGCTGGGGGATGACGCCCGGCGACATGGGTGAACTCGCACAGCTCATGGCGCGTGTTCTGGTTGACGAAGAGCCGCCCGAAAGCGTTGCCGGGGATGTTTCAGCGTTTCGCGGGCGCTTCACATCGCTGCATTTCATGCGCTGAACCGCTACGCCATGACCCATGTCATCACCTTGATTGGCGCGCCCGGCGCGTCGGCACTGACCCACAGTCTCGCTTCGCGCGCATGCGACTGCGTGCCGAATTCGGGGCAACCGATCTGGCTTGCCGATGGCGAGGCCTGCGACATTCCCTTTGTGCCCGACGCACCGCACAACTTTCCGACGTTGGAACTTTCTATGCGCGCCGCTTTGGGCGGGGTCCGGATCGACGTCGCCATTCAACCGGTGGCGAACCGGCGCAAAGAGTTGCTTATCGCCGATATGGACTCAACGATCATCCAGCAGGAATGCATCGACGAGATCGCCGATTTCGCCGGTTTGAAGCCGAAGATTGCCGCGATTACAGGGCGTGCGATGCGCGGGGAATTGGAGTTCGAGACGGCATTGAGAGAGCGTGTCGGCTTGTTGAACGGCCTTGACGAGGAGGTGTTGCAGCAAGTCATTGACGACCGCATCAAGCTAACGCCAGGCGCGAGCACGCTTGTGCGGACAATGAAGAAAGGCGGCGCTTTCTGCGCCCTGGTCTCGGGCGGCTTCAGCTTTTTCACCAGCCGTATCGCCGCTATCACCGGTTTTGACATTGACCAGGCCAACCGGCTTGAAATCTCGCATGGAAAGCTGACAGGTCGCGTCAACGAACCAATCCTGGGCCAGGACGCCAAACTCGAGGCTCTGCTCCACTATAGCCAGGTGAAAGGCATCGCTCGCGAGAAAACGATGGCCGTTGGAGACGGTGCAAACGACCTGGCGATGATCACTGAGGCCGGTCTCGGCATCGCCTTCCGCGCCAAACCGATCGTCGCCGCGCAGGCCGATATTCGCATCGAACATGCGGACTTGACGGCGTTGCTTTATCTGCAGGGTTATTCCAAAGACAGTTTTGTTGAAGCGTAAGAGTCCGACCGCCGCTTACCCGTCATTGACCGGCACGGCGACAAATCTGAGCTCTCCCTTGCCATCGTCA
>JAJFHO010000107.1 GCA_021775575.1 Hyphomicrobiales bacterium | reverse complement strand
ATGTGCCGTAGCGCGGCGCTGGCGTGACCTTCAAGCGCCGAACCGGCTGCCGCCCCCGACAACCAGGCGGACACGGTAGCAAATGTCCAAGCCGCCCGGCGGTCGCCGCGGCCGGCAAGCACCGCTGCGAGCATGGCGCCGAAACCGTCGAAAACTCCCAGCGACTCGCTTTCGGCAATTTCCGTTCGGACGGTTTCCAGCGCGGATGCAATGTCGTCTTCAAGCCGCGTCAGATCGAGAAGCGCCACAAGATCGTTGAGCCGGGTCTCAAGCGTATCCAGTTCGTCGCTCCACTGACGGAGTCTGAGTGTTTCGATCAGCGTTTCGCGCACCGAGTCGATACGTACCTCGACACCGCCCAAGAGCGTTGAAGGCGCGAACGCGTCGACCCGGTCGAGAACGCCGTCGAAGGCCGTGTCGATCGGCGCCAGAACGGTGGCAGGATCCAGAACCGCTACCGTTGTCTTTGCCGTGTCGAGCGCTTCGCGTATGGGTGACAGCTCCACCTGAGGCGAGATGTCTGCAATGCGGTTTCGGATCTCATCCATTGTCGGCGCCAGCTCGCCGGCAAGGCTGGCCGGATCGTGATCGCGGATCGTGCCGATAACCAGGTCGACCTTTTCCAGAACGTCGCTGAGGGCTGTTTCCAGTTCCGGCCTCAGCGTGAACGCCCCGTCGTCGCCGATCTGGAGAACGCTCTGGATTTCACCGCGAAAGGCGTCGAGATCAACCTGCTTGATCGGCCGGGCAGCGGCGACAACCTCCTCCTCCATGGAATCCGGCAGGAGGGCGAAGGGCACTTTCTCTATGACGCCGGCGGTGGTGTCGATGGCGCCGCTCGCCGTTGCGAAATACGGCGCCAGATCGGCCTTTGCGACGATGCCGGAAAATGCCGTGATGTTGTCCGCAACCGCACCAGCCGCCTGGTCGAGATTCAGCTCTCCGACAAAGGCCTCCGCACCTTCGAACAGGGCCTGCAACGCCGCGGTGAAAGCGTCCAGCGCGACCTCGACATCGTCAAGCACCGACTGGAGGGCGCCGGCCGCCTCCCCGACCACGGCGTCTATGGCGCCAAGGGCCTCGGTCAGCGCGCCGAGAGCGTCAGCGAGACCGCCGGCCGCAACCTGCAGTGCGTCGCCGACTACATCGAGCGGAACCTCGGCCACCGCGTCCCTGACGCCGGCAAGCGTTGACGACACCGTCAGATTGATGGACTCCAGCTCGGCGGCAAGACCGGCGGGCACCCTTGTCGCTTCCGCCAGTCCCATCGCCACCGGGTCCGAAATGGCCGACAGGTCCACGGTTTCGATTCGCGTGGCCGCTTCGGCTATTTTTTCCTCGACCTGGCCCAACAGGTCGTCGAGCGCGAACTGCGGCGCGCCGGACAGGTCAAGGTTTAGCAGCCGTCCAAGTTTTGCCGCCAGATCACCGACAGCCCTTTCGATCACCGAAAGGTCTTCACCGCGCAACTCGCCGACCAGCACCTCGATCTCACCACGCAGACGCGGCACATTGATGTAAACGAGCGTGCCGTCGCCAAAGCCCATGCCATCCGCGATGTCGCGAATGTAGGCCGAAAGATCGAGCTGTACTCGCGCAAGAGCCTGGGCGGCAATCTCGATCGCGCCCAAGTCGGCCGTATCGGTCTGAGCAATCAGGTCCGGCAGTTCTTCGAGCCTAGCAACTAGTGCCGCCTCGCGCTCCGCCAGTAGGCCAAGGTCCAGTTCCACCGCGATGGCGCCGGACAGGCGCTCGAAATCCAGCAACTGGGTTTCAAGCGACATCATGATGCCCAGGGCGCGCACCGCCGCAGCCAGTGCCGGCAACAGGTCCGGAAGGCGAAATTCGCTGAGGTCCGGCGCGCCGCCGGCGGTGACAAAAACGCCATAAAGGTTCTTCAGGAGAGCCAGTTGCGGCGCTGCGTCAAGGCTCGCCGCAAGACGCGTTACGGCGTCCAACGCGCCACCGTCGCGGCTCTCCAGTTCGGCCGCCAGGCTGTCGAAAAGCGCCCCGATCTCGGTGTTCAAATCCGCATCCGCAAATTGGCCCGCAAGTTCGATAATAGTGGCGATCGACGCCAGAGCGGTGCCGGCCTCCGGAATGTCGCCGATGACCGCCTCCAGCGCCTCGACAAGTCCCGAGACCGCGGTTTCAAGATTTGTGAGATCGATCCCGCCGGCGACCGACACAGTACCGTCAAGGGCTCTGGGATCGAGCGGAATGCTGATGCCGTCGAGCGCTGCGAGCGCGCCGCCGAGATCAGCCATCAACGAGGCCTGCAGGCCGGAGGCATCGAGTTGTACGGAAAGATCCGCTGAAAGGGCCATGCGCTCAATCCCCCAGCAGGTCGTCTAGTGGAGACAGGAGGGCACCGGCTTCGCTGAGGGCGACGCCGAGTTCGTCCGCGGCCGTGGCCACCGGTTCAAGCAGTGGCCCCACATCCGGAACACCGCCAAGCAGACCCGGCAGGTCAAGCAGGTCGAGGCCGAGATCGATGTCGAGACCGAGGTCGAGATCGCCAAGACCGAAACCGGGCGGCTCGGGCGGCTCGACATATTCCCGCAAAATGATGTCGTAACACAGTTCATCCGGCCTGCCGGCCCGCTCCGACAGATCGAAACCGACGATCACAACCCGTTCGAGATCCGCTTCCGCAACGATGTCGGCAATAAAATCAACCGGATCGCCGGCAAGAAATCTTTCGCGGAGGTCGGCAAGGAATGTGTCGCGCGCTTCTTCTCCGCTCAAAGACCCGGCGAGCCTGACTTCAAGGGCGCTTCGTCCCATGTCGTGGTGGAGATCGCCCTGCAGCCCGGGAACGGGAAGCCTTGCCAGGCGACGCCCTTCCCATGCTTCAACCGCCTCTAACCCAGGAGGTTCCCACCCGTCGATCATTGGGCGCGCAGGCATCGCGGTTTTCCCCGTCGGCCAACGGCAAGAAACTGCCGTCGCCCCGTAAGACTGCCCCAACCGCGCGGATGGAACCGCACGTGCCCACAAACTTCATTTTAACTCCAAAACCGAAGATTGCACAAGCCCGCAACCACCTGCCTGGCTCGTGTTTCTGCATTTTGGGGGGCATGGAGATAGGGTGCACGGAGAGTTTCGGTTCCATAATCATACAAACCCTGCTTTTCATCCATGCACGTAAAACTTGCACAAACGAAGCAGCATGCCGGTTTAGACAGCTGCCAATTATATAATTTCGGCGGCATTGTCACGTTAACTGGCTGGCTTCCGTTGTAGAGCGGCTGTAGCTTTGGTGAATAACCCCGATCTCCTACCATCGCCATAGATTTCCGGCTTCCATCATTCAACATGCTATTTGGCTTTATGGTCGTTTCACCCTGAGCTTCCGCGATGTCGAAGATCTTCTTGCCGAGAGAGGCATCAAGATCTCCCACGAAACGGTGCGGCGCTGGGTGCTCAAATTCGGTGGCGCCTTTGCACGCAACATCCGGCGGCGCCGACCTCGCCCCGACGATCAGTGGCATCTCGACGAAATGATCGTCATGATAAAAGGCAAGAAACAGTATCTCTGGCGTGCTGTCGATGCAGAAGGCGAAGTGCTGGATTTCCTGGTGCAATCCAGACGAAATGCCAAGGCTGCAA
>JAJFHO010000106.1 GCA_021775575.1 Hyphomicrobiales bacterium | reverse complement strand
CGCCGACCTGATCGGCGAAAAACTGGGCCTTCCCGTCGTCTATACCTGGTTTCCGCAGGCGACGGGCTTTGTGCGGCAGACCTTGCGGGCCAAGAAATGCGATATCATCATGGGCTATGCGCAGGGCCATGAACTGGTTTTGAACACGAACCATTACTACCGCTCGTCATATGTCCTGATCCACAAATCGGACGGTAAGCTCAAGGGAATCGCGAATCTCGACGACCCGCGCCTGAAATCCAGCCGGATCGGCGCCATCGCCGGGACGCCTCCGGTCACCGTGCTATCCCTCAATGCGCTGTTGACCAATCTCAAGCCCTATCGGCTGATGGTCGATCGCCGCCACGAGTCACCGGCGGAGAAGATGATCGCCGATCTTGAAAGCGGCGAAATCGATGTCGCGCTTTTATGGGGCCCGATTGGCGGATATTTCGCCAGACAGTCGAAACAAAAGCTGACCGTCGTTCCGCTCAGAAGCGAAACCAAGGGGCCGCGCATGTCATACCGCATCACCTTCGGCATTCGCCCCGCCGAGCGGGATTGGAAGCATCAGCTCAATGATCTGATAGCGGCCAATCAGGGGCGGATCAACGCGATCCTTCGCGAATATGGCGTGCCGATTCTGGACGAGAAAGACCAGCTTATCGCGAAATGAACAGATATTGCCCGACCGCCGAGGCTGGTTTGCGCGGCCCGCATTCCACCCTGATCCTGGCCGCGCTTATTTTTGTCGCCACGCATGGTCTCGCCGTTGCCGGCGGCGTGGCGGAACCCGCCGGTTACCGGCTTGAGAATTTCCGGTCCGATGTGCCCGCCACCTTGAAAGGCGCCCGGGTTGTCTCGACACAGCAGGCGAAATTGCTTTTGGACGCGGCTCAGGCAGTGTTCATCGACGTGATGCCGCGCCCGCCCAAACCGGCGAACCTGCCCGAAGGCACCATATGGCGCGATACGCGCCGCGACGGCATTCCGGGCAGCGTCTGGCTGCCGAATGTCGGATATGGCCGGCTGCATCCGACGATGGATCGGTATTTCACAACGCAGCTGGAGCGGCTCACGCGCGGCAATCGCGCCAAACCTATCCTGTTTTTCTGCCTCGCGCGCTGCTGGATGTCCTGGAACGCGGCGAAGCGCGCGCTGGCGTACGGCTATACCAATGTCGTCTGGTACCCAGACGGTAGCGACGGCTGGGCCGGCGCCGGGCTTGGCCTGGAGAAGGTCAAACCGGAGAAATAGCGCCGCTTACTCCAGATGGTTCATGATTGCCCGCGCGATCGCGAAAGCGCGCTGCTCCAGAAGTACCGGAGATTCACAGACGAACTGCAACGACTGTTCGCGTTCGTCGTGAATGCGGCTCTGCCAGGAGAGGGTCTCCTCCAGCTTGCGCCGGCGCGCCTTGTCCGCATCGCTCCGATTGGCCATCTTCAGGACCGCGCTAAGCTCGTCGCGCGTTTTGCGAACGGCTTGCGCCAGCTCGCGCTGCTTGCGGGTATAGCGTTCGATGCCCGCCATGATTTGCCGGCGCTCTGTATTGATGCTCTCCAGCACGCCGGCGAACAGGAGGGCCAACCGCCTGCCGCGCGTTGCCGCCTTCAGGCCCGACGCAAAGCTTTCGATCAGTGTCTCGGCTTCCTCCAGCTCGGTGCGCCGCGCCGCCAGGCGGGGCACGAGCCGGGCAACGGCCTCATCCGCCCGCCACGTTGAACGCAAGGCTTGATCGAGCGCCGGTCCGGCCCAGATCATCCCGGCGCTGATCGTTGGCACCTTGCGCTGGACGCAGGGCCAGTCGGGATCTGTCGCGTCCGCGCTCCAGACACGAGACCCGAAGAGGAGCAGCGCGGCGGCGCTGAACGCTATGCAAAGACGCCGTCTCATTCTACGCCGCGCCCCCAGGTCCGCCGCGCCGGGCAATCAGGCCCTTGGACGGGTTATAGGCGAATACGGCAAGCGCCATGAAGCCGGTCATGCATGCGAGCGTGACCCAGAAGGCCTGCCAGTTCATCTGCGCATACAGCGCGAAGCGGATCAGCTCGACCGCGTAGGTAAACGGGTTGAAGTGGCACAAATCATAGAGCAGGGGGCTGGCCTCTTTCATGCGCCACAACGGGTAGAGCGCCGACGACATGAAGAACATCGGGAAGATCACGAAATTCATAATGCCGGCAAAATTTTCCAGCTGCCGTATCACCGAGGACAGCAGCAGCCCCAGCGACCCCAGCATCAGGCCCGACAGGACCAGAGCCGGCAGCACGGTGAGATAGCCCGACAGCGGCGGTTCGACCTCCCAGAGCCAGGCAATGGCAAGAAACACATAGACCTGAACCAAGGAAACCGCCGTACCCGCGATCAGTTTGGACATGAGCAAATACCAGCGCGGAAAGGGGCTGACGAGCAATGTCCGCATAGTGCCCATTTCCCGGTCGTAGACGATGGCCAGCGACGATTGCATGCCGTTGAACAGCTGGATCATGCCGATCAGGCCCGGCGTGATGTAGACCTCGTAGAGAACGTAGGTCTCATAGGGTTCGATAATGGATACGCCCAGCACCGAGCGGAATCCGGCGGCGAAGATGAACAGCCACACAAGCGGCCTGACAAGCGCGGCAATAAAACGTCCGCGCTGCTGAAGAAAACGCAGTCCCTCGCGCCAGACGATGCCCGTCATGCAGCGCAAATAGCCGGCCGGGCCATAAAAGCCCTGTTGCGGGTTATCCCTGTGCGCCGCCGCCGTCATGCCGCCTGCCCCGCTGTGCTCGATCCGGCGTTGCCGGTCAGGCTGTCGAATGCCCCGGCCAGGGTCCGGACCTTCGCGCCCTTCACGATCCGCGTGACCGGTCCGCTCGCCAGCACCTTGCCTTCATGCAATATCACCGCATCGTCGCGATCGTCGATTTCATCGATGAGATGTGTCGCCCACAGGACGCCAAGCCCGTCCTCGGTCACCAGTTTGCGAACATGTTCGACGATAGCCCGGCGCGCGCCGACATCGAGCCCGACGGTCGGTTCATCGAGCAGCAGCAGCTTCGGCTCATGCAGCAGGGCGCGGGCAATCTCCACCCGGCGCGTCTGGCCGCCGGAAAGTTTCGCGACCTTGTCGTTCGCGCGCTCCATCATCGATACGCGGCCCAGCGCATCAAGCGCGCGCCGGCGTGCCAGCCGCGCCGGAAGTCCGTGCAGGGCGCCGTTATAGATCAGGTTCTGCATGACGCTGAGCGCGGGATCGAGAGTGCGGTTCTGGAAGACGACGCCGAGTCTCTGAAGCGCCTGTGTCGGTGACCGGCGCACATCGAAGCCGCAGACCCGGATTGAGCCGGTGACATTGTCGTAGAGCCGGGTCACCAGCGAGAACAGGGTCGTCTTGCCGGCCCCGTTCAGGCCGAGCAGACCGCAGACCCGGCCCTCGCGCACCGACAGGCTGACCGATTTGAGGGCCTGGCGCGATCCGAAGGAATGGCTGACTCCCTCGACTTCAAGCATCAGGCCTGATTTTGCGTCGGCTTTCATATCTCAACATGCCGGGACGCCATTCACTTTACAATAAACAGTGCGCGCTGGGAGTCGGCCTTGGTGCCGGGAATGCGAAGCTCAAACCTGCCCGGACGGATTGTCACGAAGGAGATTGTGGCCTTGCCCTCGTCGTCGAATTCGAGGCTGTCGATGCCGAGCGGGCGTATTTCGATGTCGTTGATGACCACCTCGTTGACCCAGATATTGCGGAAGAAGTCCGGTCCGGCAATGGTCAGCTCGGCCGAGCCGTCGGCAATGATATCGATACTGTAATATTTGCCCGACTGAAGCTCATAGGGCGCCTTGGCGAGCGGCTTGCCCGATGCAAGGGTGATCGGCGCAAGCCGCGTCTTGCCGGTGAGCAGCCCCGCAAAGCCCTGCGCATGAAGGTCGGCGGCGAGGGCAAAAACGAAGGCGGCGGCGAGCGCGCCAAGAAACGCATTTTTGATTGTCATGGCTGGATTCCTTTAACAGCAAAATTCACTCGAGCCCGACGACGACGCCCCACGGGAAGCGCCCGGTGCGGATCGATTTTTTGACTTTCAGTTTCGCGACATCGATGACGGAAACGTCATTCGAGACGCCGTTTGTCGAGAACAGATATTTTTCATCCGGCGTGAAGGCGAGTTGCCATACCCGCTGGCCGACGAGCAGATACTTTTCGACCTCAAGCGTCTTCGCATTCACGACGGCGACGCGGTTGGCCGGCCCCAGCGCGACAAAGGCCCTGGCGCCATCCCTGGTCACCCTTATCCCGACCGGCTGAAGCGCTTCGTCGGGCACGCCGGGAACGTCGAAAGTGATCTTCTTGACGATCTTGCGGGTCACCGGGTCGATGACGGCAACCGTGCCGCCAATCTCGGACGATACCCAGAGCTGGGATCCGTCGGCGGTAAATTCAGCGACTCGCGGGCGCGAGTCGACCAGTACATTGTCGATGATCTCATAGCTCGACGTGTCGATAAAATGCGCCATGTTTGTGGTTTCGGACGTGTTCACGAGCACCTTGCCGTCGGGGCTGATGCCCATGCCTTCCGGTTCGACACCGACCGGCACCTCGCCGAGTATCTTTCTCGCCTCCAGATCGACGATTGTGATCAGATTGTCGTCCTCGTTGGCGATGTAGAGCGGGTTGCCGGAGGGGTGCAGGATCAACAGTTCCGGGTCCGGGCCGGAGGGGAGGGTATAGAGCAGCTTGAGGGTCTTGATGTCGAAGACCTGGACTGTATCGTCGTCGCTGGCGCAGACCAGCAAACGCTTGCCGTCCTTGGTGATAATGATGCCGCGCGGACGCTGGCCAACCGCAAAGCTCTTTTCGACCTTCAAGGTTACGGAATCGATGACCGAGACCGTGTTGTCCTTTTCGTTGGTCACATAGACCTTGAACGCTTTTGCCGCCGGGATTGCCGACAAAAATGCCAGGCCCATGACGATTATGCCGATTAACCGGCGCATGTTTCGGGTGTCCTTCCGATGCCGTTTCATTCGAATTTGCATCCGCTTTCCCTGTCGTCGAGGCCCAGCGTATCCAGGACCGAGCGGCGATGCAGGTACCCCTGTTGCGGCGAGACGGATACCAGCGCGGCGGGATGGATCAGCAGGATGGGCTGGCGCAACTGCCAGTTCCATTTGCGGAATGTCAGCGGCAGGCCCTTGAACCCGGCCAGCTCGAAATCATCGCCCTTGAGGTAAGCTTCCATTTGGGCGAAGTCTCCCGACCCGGATCTGGTTGCGGCCTCGCCGATGGCGCGGACCGAGGCCCATACTTGATAGTCGAGCGCCGTCATGCGCCGCTTGAAGCGCTTTACGAACCGGCTTTGCA
>JAJFHO010000105.1 GCA_021775575.1 Hyphomicrobiales bacterium | reverse complement strand
CAGCTTCTTGTAGTCGCCGACAGGATCGGCCGGGGCCTTGGTCTCTGGCTTGCCGGGCGCCGGAGGCTTCGGTGGTGTTCCCGTGCCGGGCGGTGGCGGCGCCGGTTGCCCGCTTCCCGGCGGAGGCGGCGGTGTTCCGGTATCGGGCGGCGGCGTGCCCGTGTCCGGCGGGGGTTGTGTCCCATCGGGCGGAGGTGGAGGCGTGCCGGTGTCCGGCGGCGGCGGCGTGCCTTCTGGCGGCGGTGTGCCCGTGTCCGGCGGAGGCGTCCCTGTATCCGGCGGCGGCTGTGTGCCGTCTGTTGGAGACGGTGGAGGCGTGCCGCTATCGGGTGGCGGCGTTCCTCCGCCCGGCGGCGAGCCGCTGTCGGGCGCAGGCGTATCGGTATCGGGTCGTGATTGATCGCCATCCGGCCGGGGGGGCAGCCCCCCGCCGGGCAGTGGAGGTTGTGTGCCGTCCGGCCCTCCAGGCGGCCTTCCCTCCGGCAACGATGGCTGCTTGCCATCCGGCGGCGTTGCCGGCAGGAAACACAACCCGCGTTGGACGACGCCGCCCCTGTCATCGGTGCAGGCGGACGACTCAATACAACCACCCACCAGTTCAACCTGTCCCTCCGGGCAACTGGCGGCGCATTGAGCTTCAGAGGTGCCTGCACCAACCTCTACCTGCCCCTCCGGGCACTGCCCCGGGACTACGCACTGACCGAATATTTCCGCCTCTTGCTCGGAACATTGTCCGGCACCCAGGGGGACGCATATCTCTATGTAGAGCACTTCCCCCTCAGCACATTCGACGCCTAATTGCGGCTCCTCCTGAGCGGGTGGTTGTTCTTCCGGCTCGGCAGGAGGCGTGACACTGTCCTCGACGCATCTGTTGTTTACTTTGTCATACTTCCAGCCATCGGAGCAATTTATACCACAAACCAGTCTCCCAAATATGTTATTTAATCTCTGCCCAACGGGGCAAGTGCAATTTCCCAGTACATCGCGCAAGCCAGGGCACTTTAGTTTACAAACGAGACCAATGAGTTCCTGCCCTGGGGGACATGTAGGTTTGTCAGCAAAACATCCATACTCTTGACCGTGTCTACCGGATACGTCACCCAGATGAGTTCCCTCTGGGCATGACGTAGGCATGCAGCCACCCTCGGGGGATTGCATCTCCCCATCGGGGCATTGTTCACAGGTGCCGTTGTTGCCATAGAAATCGACTTGCCACCCCTGCCCTTCGGGGCACCTCGGAACACAGAAACCATCGACCCGTTCAAGCGCATAGGAGCATTTCTTAACGCAGAAACCAGCGACACGCTCATACAGAGGTTGGCAATCCTCAACACAAACACCAAGCACACGGTCTTGTCCTTCCAGGCAAACCGGTTGGCAGACACCATAGACCCACTCCTGTCCTTCGGGGCATGCCACCGCGACACAGACACCAACGGCATTACGCTGCTCTCCTTCGAGGCATACCGGAACACAGAATAGGGCAACGACCTCATAGCCCTCGTCGCATTCCGGCGGAGGTAAAAACGACGGCGGGGGTGGCGGATTGGGTGATGTCTGGCCTGTGCCGCCGGGCGGCGGGTCCGGCGGTTGCTGATTACCGGTTTGCCCGTCCGGCTGCGGCGCCGGTGTATTTTCGGTCTGGCCCGGCTGGCATTGCGGCAATTGCGGGTTCTGCTCGCATAAGTCGCCGACGTCGGTGCCCTCGCCCTTGGCCCCACCCAGATCGGGCTGGGTGCTGATCTGGTCGCAACCGGGATATTTCGGGTTTGCGGAACAAATCTTCTCCGATGCCGGTGGCGGCTGTTGCTCTTTCGAACAGCTTGGAGAGTTCGGGTTTTTGGCGCAGAAATCCGCATTGTCCTGCTGCTGCTGTTCGGTGGTGCCGGACTGGGGCGGGGGCTGATCGGACGCTCCGCTGCATTTCGGGCTGCCGGGGTTCTGTGCGCAAAACGCCTCTTTTCCCTCAACCGGCTGGTCGCCCGGCCTGGTTTCCGGCGTCGTATCCGTCTTCGAGGGGAGAGGTGTGGCCGGCACGGGCTTTGGCGCCGGCGGTGTTTTCTTGGCAGGCTCGGTTTTCTTCGGCGCGGGTGTCGTCTTCTTTGGCGCGGGCGTGGATTTCTTCTGCGGCGCGGGCGTGGATTTCTTCTGCGGCGCGGGTGCGGACTTCTTCCTTGGAGCCGGCGTGGATTTCTTCCGTGGAGCCGGCGTCGACTTCTTTTTCGGCGCTGGCGCGGCCTTTTTCTTCACAGGCGCGGGCGCGGCCTTCTTCCTCGAACTGGTCGACGATGATTTCTTCTTCGAGTCTTTGGAGTCCCGGGCGAGGCGTATCAGCTTCTGGACACGTGCCCGCGCGCGGCGCTCGATCAGCAAATCCTGGGCTGTGAGTTCAGAGGTTTGCGGCAGAGCCGGTCTCGCGGCCTCGCCGGCCAGCGTCGGCTGGCTGCGCTGCGTGGCAAAAAATGCCGCTGCAATGACCACGAACAAAATGGCTGCCAACGCATACCATCTCGCCAGGCAGAAACGGGGCTTCGACGCCATCCCCCCTCCATCGGTTCGGGTTGAAATCCCGAAATTCTCTAAGGCATAATCTCCCCGGTAGCGCAGCCTAACAGAAAAATACCTATACGGAACATCTTTTTACGGATGGATTGTCCGGCGCCGTCCGGCGAGGCCGGCTGTCAGCGGCTCCCGGATTCGATGCTCTTGTCCAGCTCTTCCATGATCTGGAATAGTCTCGCTATGTCCTCGGGGCGCGACAGCCGGTGCTGGCCGTCATGGACGAGAACCACCATGATATTGTCGCCTTCGAGGATATGCGTAAGTTTGTTGGCGTGCTGCCAGGGGACATCGGGATCCAGGATGCCCTGAAGGACTCTCACCGGACAGGGCGGCCGGAAGGTGGAACCGCCGATCAGATGGTTGCGGCCGTCCTTGATCAGCTTTTCGGTGATCCGGTACGGCGCGTCGCCATAATGCGAGGGACGGTCGAAATATCCGTTGCGCTCAATCTCGGCCTGCTGGTCCCCGGAGAACTGATTCCACATCAGCTCCTCCGTCATATCCCAGGCCGGGGCGATAAGCACAACGCCGGCGATCTTGGGAAGGCGCGCGGCGACGGGGTCTTTTCGGGCGATTGCCCGCAGCACCAGCAGCGCGATCCAGCCGCCCATGCTGGAGCCGACGAGTATTTGCGGCCCCTGCGGTATATTTTCCAGGACCGCGATCGTATCGCCGAGCCACTGGCCAATGGTCCCGTCATTGAATTCCCCGTCCGATTGTCCGTGGCCGGAATAGTCGAATCGCAGCAACGAGCGGCGCTTGGCGGCCGCCCAGTCCGCAAGCGCGGTCGCCTTGGTGCTTGTCATTGCGGAGTTCAAACCGTTCAGCCAGACAAGACCGGCGGTTTTGGTGTCCAGCGCCGGGGTATTGATATAGGCAAGCCGCCGCTGTTCGCCCTGGTCGTTGGTCCGCAGCAGGTATTCAGGGTCGGGAGAGATCATAAGGAGATTTCACTGGTCTGTTCTTGAAAAACATGTCTTTGCACGTCATCGCGTCGCTGATATCCCAGGTTCGGTTATGAAATCCACGATACGCGCCGCAACTATCTTACAGATTATTCCCCGGCTCGACACCGGCGGGGCTGAAATGGCGACGCTGGAAATCTGCCAGGCGATGACGCGGGCCGGCGGGCGCAGTTTCGTTTTTACCGAGGGCGGCCGCCTTGCCGATGAAGTGGAGAGAGCCGGCGGCATTGTCGTGCCTTTCCCGGCGGCGACCAAGAATCCGGTCCGCATTGTCGTCAATGGATTCGCGCTTGCCCGGTTCATGCGTGAGCGCGGCGTGGATGTTATCCATGCCCGCAGCCGCGCGCCTGCCTGGAGTGCGCTGATCGCCGCGCGATTGACCGGCTTGACCTTCGTCACAACCTATCACGGCGCTTATGGCAACCGGGGGCCGTTCAAGAATATGTACAATTCGGTGATGGCGCGGGGCGATCTGGTGATCGCCAATTCGCGCTATACCGCCGGTCTCGTGCAATCGCGTCACGGAACGCCGCGAGAGCGTATTCGCGCCATTCATCGCGGCGTCGATCTGGCGATGTTCAACCCGGCAACGGTTTCCAGCGCGCGCGTCGACGCCCTGCGGAAACAATGGGGCGCCGCGCCGACCGACAGAATTGTCCTGCACGCGGCGCGGCTGACGGACTGGAAGGGACAGCGCCACGTGATCGATGCCGCCGCTATTCTTGACAAGGCCGGCGCGGCGCATGACGTGCTGTTCGTGTTTGCCGGCGACGCTCAGGGCCGGGAGGCCTATGCAGCTTCGCTGCGCAAACGCATTCGCGAACTGGACCTTGAAGACAAGGTGCGGCTTGCCGGCCACTGCGCCGACATGGCGGCCGCTTTCGCCGCTGCTCATGTGGCGGTCATCGCTTCGACCGAACCGGAAGCCTTCGGGCGGACGAGCGCCGAGGCCCAGGCGATGGGGTGTCCTGTTATCGTGACCGAGCAGGGCGCCTCTCCCGAAACGCTCGTGGCGGCGGAGCGCGATGGCGGAGATAACGCCACCGGCTGGATTGTGCCGGTCGCCGATGGGCAGGCGCTGGCGGATGCGGTCAAAAAAGCCTTCAACCTGAAGCCCGCCGCGCGCGCGGAAATGGCGGATCGTGCGCGCCGGCATATCATCGAGAATTTTTCGTCCGACCGGATGAAGCGCGCTACGCTCGGCGTCTATGATGAATTGCTGCGCTCCGCGCTCGCCCGATCGTTCGACGACGCCGCGGAATCCCGCCATGGCTGATTGGTGTCATTTATCCGGGTTGACTTGTTTAGGGTTCTTTTTGATCCTATAGGCTATGGGGACGGTCATAATTGCCGGTCTTGGGCCGTGCGGGTTGCCGTCGCTATTTGGGAAAATTACAACGGGGAGATATCGATATTCCACGCAGACCGATGAGGGCGCGGCAGGCGCCTGTGAAAGAAGGGCCACGCGCGAACAGGGAAATTGAAGTGGCCGAAGTCCAACTCATAGACGAGACAGGCGAAAACCAGGGCACTGTAAGCCTCGAAGACGCGCTTGAACGTGCCGATGAGGCGGGGCTCGATCTGGTCGAACTCTCGCCCAACGCCAAGCCGCCGTTATGCAAATTACTCGATCTTGGAAAATATAAGTATCAGGCGCAGAAAAAGGCCGCCGAGGCGCGCAAGAAACAAAAGACCTTCGATGTGAAGGAAATTAAGATGCGCCCGAACATCGACATCCACGACTATGACGTGAAGATGCGCAACATGCGCAAATTCTTCGAGCATGGCGACAAGGTCAAGGTGACCATGCGCTTCCGTGGGCGTGAGATGGCGCATACCGAGCTTGGCGCGAAGCTACTCAGGCGCGTCAAGGAAGAAACCGACAAAATCGCCAAGGTCGAATCCGAGCCCAAGCTCGAAGGGCGCCAGATGATCATGGTGCTGGCGCCGCGCTAGCTCGGTTGCAGGTTTCTGAAAAGCGGCCTATAACCCGCCCACCCGAACCGTCCGGCAGGGCATGCCGTGGCGGTTCTTAATGCTTGAGACGCTTCAAAAAGCGTCCACCAAGGAGACAAGCAAAATGCCCAAGCTCAAGACCAAGAGCGGTGCCAAAAAGCGCTTTAAATTGACCGGGCGCGGCAAGGTTCGCGCCCAGCAGGCCGGCAAACAGCACGGCATGATCAAGCGCACCAATAAATTCATCCGCAATGCGCGCGGCTCGACCATCCTGAAGGCTCAGGACGCCAAAGTCGTGAAACGGTTTATGCCTTACGGCTGAACCGCATAACACAAACGCGCAAATCACCCCGGATCAAGGAGCACCGCAATGTCACGTGTGAAAAGAGGCGTCACGACCCACGCCCGTCACCGCAAGATCATCAAGGCAGCCAAGGGCTATTACGGCCGCCGCAAGAACACCTTTCGGGCCGCCAATCAGGCGGTTGAGAAGGCCGGGCAATATGCCTATCGCGACCGCAAGGTCAGGAAGCGTAATTTCCGCGCCTTGTGGATCCAGCGCATCAACGCCGCGGCGCGCGAGAATGGCCTGACCTATGGCCGCTTTATCGACGGGCTCGGCAAGGCCGGCGTGGAGATCGACCGCAAGATGCTGGCCGACCTCGCGGTGAAGGAGCCGGCCGCTTTCAAGGCTCTGGTCGACAAGGCCTCGGCCGCCGCCAAAGCCTGACCCTGGACTGGGAGCGGCCCGCGCCCATGACCCCGACGGACCTAGACACGCTTCAACGCGACCTGCTCGACGCGGTCGCCGGCGCCGGCGATCTTGCCGCGCTTGAAGACGTGCGGGTTGCCGCGCTCGGCAAGAAGGGGCGGATTTCCGAATTGATGAAAAGCCTGGGGGCGATGCCCGCCGAGGAGCGCAAGGCCTTCGGTCAGGCGGTCAATGGCGTCAAGACCGCCGTCGCCGAGGCGCTTGGCGCGCGCAAGCAGGCGCTTGATGCGGGCGCGCTTGCCGAACGGCTGTCCAGCGAGCGCGCCGATGTAACCCTGCCCGTGCGGCAGGGGCCGCTCGGTGAGGGACGCATTCACCCCGTCAGCCAGGTCTGGGACGAGATCACCGAAATATTCGCCGACATGGGCTTCGCGATCGCCGAAGGCCCCGATATCGAGACCGACCATCACAATTTTACCGCCCTCAATATTCCCGAGGAACATCCCGCCCGGCAGGAGCATGACACCTTCTATTTCAACGAAAGGGAAGATGGCTCCCGGATGCTGCTGAGAACCCATACCAGCCCGGTCCAGATCAGGACGATGGAGGCCAGTGAGCCGCCGCTGCGGATCATCGCGCCGGGCCGTGTCTACCGCTGCGATTCCGACCAGACGCACACGCCCATGTTTCACCAGGTCGAGGGCCTGGTGATCGATGAGGAAACCCATCTTGGTCATCTCAAATGGGTGCTGGAGGCCTTCTGCAAGGCCTTCTTCGAGGTCGACGCCGTCAAGATGCGCTTCCGCGCCAGCCATTTCCCCTTCACCGAACCGTCAATGGAGGTCGATGTCGGCTACGCCAAGGTGGGTGACGAGATCCGCATCGGCGAGGGCGATCAGTGGCTGGAGATTCTGGGCTGCGGCATGGTGCACCCCAACGTGCTGCGCAATGTCGGCTACGACCCGTCGAAAGTGCAGGGCTTCGCCTTCGGTCTCGGCATCGACCGGATCGCAATGCTGAAATACGGGATGCCCGATCTGCGCGCCTTCTTCGCCGCGGATCTGAGATGGCTCCGGCATTACGGCTTCGGCGTGCTCGACGTGCCGACCCTGGCGCGGGGGCTGAGCCGATGAAATTCACCCTTGGCTGGCTGAAGGAGCATCTGGAGACGGACGCGCCGCTTGAACGGATCCTCGACAAGCTCACCCTGATTGGCCTGGAGGTCGAGGAGGTGTTCGACCCGGCCGAGGCGCTTGGCGCGTTCACGGTCGCAGAAGTGATCAAGGCCGAAAAGCACCCCGATGCGGACAAGCTCAAGGTGTGCGAGGTGAAGACGGCGGACGGCGTGGTACAGGTGGTGTGCGGCGCGCCCAATGCACGCAAGGGCCTGAAGGGCGTGTTCGGCGCGGCGGGCGCCTATATCCCCGGCATCGATCTGACCCTCAAGCCGGCGAAAATCCGCGGCGTGGAGTCGAACGGCATGTTGCTGTCGGAGCGCGAGCTGGAGCTGTCCGACGAGCATGAAGGCATTATCGAACTCGGCGCGGATGCGCAGGTCGGGACGCCCGCGGCGCAGGCGCTGGGGCTCGACGATCCGGTGATCGAGATCGCGATCACGCCCAACCGGCCCGACTGTCTCGGCGTTGCCGGCATCGCCCGCGACCTCGCCGCCGCTGGCCTGGGCAATCTGAAGGATGAGAGTGTCGAGCCGGTTGAAGGAAAATTCGATACGTCCATTCCCATCGATCTGCGTTTCCCCGAAGGCATGGCGGACGCCTGTCCGGTTTTCGCGGGCCGTCTGATCAAGGGCGTCAAGAATGGCGCGAGCCCGGACTGGCTGCGCAACCGGCTCAAGGCAATCGGCCTGAGACCGATCAATGCACTTGCCGACATCACCAACTATATTTCCTACGACCGGGGCCGCCCGCTGCATGTTTATGACGCCGACCGGTTGCAAGGCGCGATCCACGCGCGGCTCGGGGAAAAGGGCGAAGCCTTCGAGGCGCTCGACGGCACTGTCTACAAGGTCGATGAGGATTGTTGCGTTATCGCCGACGATTCCGGCGTGCTCGGCCTGGGCGGTATTATCGGCGGCGAGAGCACGGGCTGCACGCAAGAGACGCAAAATGTCTTTGTCGAGTCGGCCTATTTCGATCCGGTCCGGACCGCCACAACCGGGCGCAAGCTGAACATCCAGTCCGACGCGCGCTATCGTTTCGAACGCGGCGTCGATCCGGCTTTCGTCCTTCCCGGCATCGAGATGGCGGCGCGCATGGTGCTGGATCTCTGCGGCGGCGAGGCCGGCAAGACGGTGATCGCCGGCAAGGTGCCCGAGGATAACCGGATTGTCGATTTCGACCTTTCCGAGGTCAAACGCCTGACCGGGCTGGATCTGCCCGAAGCGCGGATAAAGACGATTCTCACCGGCCTCGGCTTCTGGATGTCCGGGCGCGGCCCGCAATATCGGGTAGCGGTTCCCAGCTGGCGGCCCGACGCCAGTCAGCCGGCCGATCTGGTCGAGGAAGTGATCCGCATCATCGGCGTCGACGAGGTTCCGGCAACGCCGATGACCGGTGCCGGCGATGTCGCCCGGCCGGTGATGACGACGGGCCAGAAACGGGTCCGGCTCGCGCGGCGCATTTTGGCCGGGCGCGGCCTCGTGGAGGCTGTGACCTGGTCCTTCATACCGCGCGATCAGGCCTCCGCGTTCGGCGGCGGACAGGACGCGCTCGAGCTTGCCAACCCGATTTCCGCCGACATGTCGAGCATGCGCCCGAGCCTGCTTCCCGGCCTCGTCGCGGCGGCGCGGCGCAACCGTGACCGGGGCTTCGCCGATGCCGCCCTGTTCGAGATCGGCCAGGCCTATCGCGGCGATGCGCCGGACGATCAGTATGGCGCCGCGTCGGGCGTGCGCGCCGGCACCGCCAAACCGGCCGGCGCCGGCCGGCACTGGGCGGGAACGTCTTCCGACGCCGATCTGTACGACGCCAAGGCCGACGCCCTGTCGGTGCTTTCCGCGCTCGGTTTTCCAGAGGACAAACTGCAGGTGACGCGCGCCGCGCCCGAGTGGTTTCACCCCGGGCGTTCGGGTGCCCTGCAGCTCGGTCCGAAAAATATGCTCGCCCATTTCGGCGAGCTGCATCCGGGCCTGCTTGAGAGGCTGGACGTCGAGGGAAGTGTGGCGGCATTTGAAATTTTTCTCGATGCGCCGCCTGCGCCCAAACGCGCATCGCGCACGCGAAGCGCCTTGGATATCGCGGACCTTCAGAGCGTCCGGCGCGACTTCGCCTTTCTCGTCGCGCTCGACGTTGCCGCCGGCGATCTGCTGCGCGCGGCGCGCGGCGCCGACAAGGCGCTGATCAGCGATGTCACGCTGTTCGATGTCTTTACCGGCAAGGGTATTCCGGAAGGCTCCAAATCGCTGGCGATCGAAGTGACCCTCTGCCCGCGCGAAAAAACGCTCACCGACGCGGAAATCGAGGCGGTGGCGGAGAAGGTTGTGGCCGCCGTTCACAAGGCGACGGATGGTGAATTGAGGGGCTAATCCTTCCGTTCCCAGCCAAACCAGCTTCCCGCGAAAGCGACCAGTGCCAGCCCGGCCGAGATGAGTGCGTTATAGCCGGCGAAGGAAATCCCCAAAAAACGCCAGGACGGCTCGTCGCAGCGCACCACCTGGGTTTTGCGGAGCGCCCCCAGAAGATTGTCGCCCGGCGTCGTAAGGTCGGCGCCCGTGCAGTCGGTGGGACCGGCCCAAAAACCCCATTCGATGCCGGCATGATGGGCGCCCATGACCGCATTTACGGCAAACACCGCCGCCACGAGAGTGAGCGCCAGCACGGCCGCGTCGCGGCGTTCATAGAGCGACAGGGGGAGAGCCAGCGCGGTGAAGGGGACAGCGAAATAATAGGCCCAGCGTTGCTTGAGGCATAACGGACAGGGCTTGTATCCGCCGATATGCTCGAAGGCCAGCGCGGCCAGAATAATCGCCAGCGCGCCGCCGCAGACGATAAACGCGGTAATGGGCAGGACATTATCCTCGTCGATGAGGGGTATCTGTTTCGGGATCGTTATCATGGTTTCACCTGAGATATTTGATCGCAAAAAAACCGCCAAACAGAAGGACCGTAAACAGCACCGTCACGAGGCCGAGGCGGCGCTCGATAAATTCCCGGATCGGCGGGCCGAACCAGTAGAGCAGGGCGCTGATGACAAAAAAGACCAGGCCGCGCGCGGCCATGCTCGCAATCATGAAAACGATAAAATTGAGCTGGGTCGCGCCGCTGGCGATGGTAATCACCTTGTAGGGGAAGGGTGTGACCCCGGCCATGAAGACAATCCACGCGCCCCATTCGTTGTAGCGTTCGGCAAACTGCGCGAAGGCATCCGCCTTGCCGTAGAAATCGAGGATCGGCTGGCCGGCGACCTCGAAGAGGAAAAAGCCGATCGCGTAACCGAGTATGCCGCCAAGCACCGAGCTAACGGTCGTGATTGCGGCGTAAACCCATGCCTTGCCGCGCTGCGCCAGCACCATGGGGACGAGCATGGCATGGGGGGGGATCGGAAAAATCGAACTTTCGACGAACGCCACCGCCGCGAGCGCCCAAGCAGCGCGCGGATGCGCGCTCAGCGCCATGACCCAGTCGTATAACCGCCTCAGCATGACGCCTGATTAGCTCCGCGCCGGCGGTTTGTCCATGCGGCATTGCGTGAACGCGCGATAACGGAGCGCAGGCGGGCTCAATCACTTTTTCGCGTAAAATACGCCGGCGCCCGCACGCCCGTGTTGACGCCCCGACGCGCATCGTTATCATCGCGCGCTGGCGGCTTGCCCCAGTGGCGGAATTGGTAGACGCGACAGACTCAAAATCTGTTGTCCGCAAGGGCGTGCCTGTTCGAGTCAGGCCTGGGGCACCAAGTCGTTCGCGCGATTGTGCCATAATGCGGCGGGGTGTTGGGTATGCGGAGCGGTATGGGAAGTGATCCGGTGAAGCGTTGCGCGGGCGCGATTGTGTTCGTATTGGCGGTTATGTGGTCGTCTTTGGCGCTGGCCGGACCGGCGCTGCTGTTCGATCCGCACAAGGGCACGATCCTCTATGAGGAGGATATGGATGCGCTGTGGCATCCCGCGTCGCTGACCAAGCTGATGACCGCCTATCTCGTCTTCGAGGCGATCCGGGACGGAAAATTCACGTTCAAGGACAAGGTGATCTGCTCGCCGCTCGCCCATGCACAGGCGCCCAGCAAGATCGGACTGCCGATCGGCGCGCAGATGAGCGTCGAACTGGCGCTCAGGACGCTGATCGTGAAATCGGCCAACGATGTCGCGGTCATGCTTGGCGAGAAGGTCGGCGGCACCTTGCCTAATTTCATCAAGATGATGAATGAAGCGTCGCACCGGCTCGGCATGAAGCGGAGCCGTTTTGTCAATCCGAACGGATTGCCGGACGATCGTCAGGTGACCACGGCGCGGGATATGGGCCTGCTGGCCCGCGCGATCATCGTCGAGTTTCCTGATTATGACTGGCTGTTCAAACTTCAGCACGTCAAGATCGGCAAGCGGCGCCTGCGCAGTCACAACGGACTGCTCCGCAGCTATGAGGGCGCGGATGGCATGAAGACTGGTTTCGTTTGCGCTTCGGGCTACAATGTAGTGGCGAGCGCGACGCGTAGGGGCCGTCAACTGGTCGCCGTCGTTCTCGGCGGCAAGTCCGGCGGCGCGCGAAACATACGCGCCGCGGAGCTGCTCGATCACGGTTTTCGCCGGTTCAGCTGGCGTTCGATATTCGCCGATAAAATCGACGAAGTCGCGATCAAGGCCTCGCTTACCGAAGGCCCCCAGAATATGCGCCCCATTGTGTGCCGTGGCCGGTCCAAGAAGCGCCGCCGAACCGCGAATCGTAAGAAAAAGAAAAAATAGGCAGTCATCTTCTTTTTTCGCCAACCCTTGCTTTTCCGGGCTGCCGGATGGGCCATTTCGCATTGGCGCGGCTCTTGCTGCGGTAGGGGAGATGCGGCAGCGAGGGTTCCGAAATGGCACAAAAGTTAAACAGCAAGACACAAAGCGGCGCGCTGACCGGTGAAGAGATCTTCGCCATGGCAGGTGTTTTGAGACGGCGTTATCACGGCAAGGCCGCCGAGATCGCCCGTCATTTCGCCCAAGAGCATAAGGTGATCGGCGACATTTCCCGCGCCGCCGCATGGGCCCGCGTCGCCGAGTGCATCGATACGCCGCCGCCCGCACCAACCCTTTCTTAAAGCCCCCGCTTTATCGTCGCTTTGAAGACTAGACCTGCTTTCACAGGCGGCGAAAGGCGAATTCATGTCCCTGCGCGAAACGGCCGGCTTTGAGGACGGTGGCGCTTCGCGGCCGCTGGGCCGCGGACTGGCGCATCTGCGCGGGCTGCTGCGCGGGCAGGACGACCGGGCGCGCACCGGGCGAGGCGCACTGACCGCATTCGCGATTCGCGTTGCCGGCGCCGGTCTGGCTTATCTCAGCCAGGCGCTCATGGCCCGCTGGATGGGTGGGTTCGAATATGGAATTTTTGTCTTTGTCTGGGTCTGGGTGCTGATTCTCGGCGGGCTTGCGCCGCTCGGGCTTTCCACCGTCTGTCTCCGCTTTGTGCCGGAATACCGCGAGACCGGGAAACATGAGTTGCTGCGCGGTCTGCTGTTCGGCGGGCGGGCGATCGCGGTTGGGGTCAGCACGCTGATCATGGTCCTTGCGATGGCGGCACTCTATCTGTTTGGCGGCTATCTGGAAGGGTATTACTGGCTGCCGGCCTTCCTGATTCTGTTCTGCCTGCCGATCTATGCACTGGTCGATACCCAGGACGGTATCGCGCGCGGTTACGCCTGGATCGACGTCGCGCTGTCGCCTCCCTATATCGTCAGGCCGGTTTTGCTGCTCGGCGCCTTGTTCGCGGCCGGGCTGGCCGGGTTCCCGCTGACGGCGGTCACTGCCGCGGGATGCGCCGTATTTGCCTACTGGGTCTCGGGATTGCTGCAAACGTTCGTGCTGCAGCGGCGTATCGCGCGGGACATGGCGCCGGGGCCGCGATCCTATGACACGATGCTCTGGCTGAAGACCGCGCTCCCGCTCGTGCTGGTGCTCGGTTTTGAGTTGCTGCTGCAAAACACCGATATTCTGGTGCTGTCCCGCTATCTGGAGCCCACCGAAGTGGCCTTCTATTTCGCCGCGCTCAAGACCATCGGGCTCGTTTCATTCGTCCATTTTGCGGTCGGGACGGCGGCGGCGAA
This sequence comes from Hyphomicrobiales bacterium, assembly GCA_021775575.1. Classification (GTDB taxonomy): domain Bacteria; phylum Pseudomonadota; class Alphaproteobacteria; order Rhizobiales; family Methyloligellaceae; genus JAJFHO01. Next base: position 6,700 of record JAJFHO010000105.1, on the reverse strand, counting down.
CCGCTTTTCCGCACTTAATGCGAAAGGCGAAAAGACGCGCCTTGCCGCGAGCGTTCGCGAAGCGGTGCGCTGGACATTCTGGCCCTCGCTCGCCGGCGCGGTGCTGCTGCTGGCGCTCGGCAAGCCGCTGCTGTGGCTGTTCGGACCGGAGTTCACGTCCGGTTATCCGGTCATGTTCATCCTCGCCGCCGGCTTTATCGTCCGCGCGGCAATGGGCCCGGCGGAATTCGTCCTCAACATGCTGGGTGAACAGGGCCGTTGCGCCGCGGTATTGTCGGTCGCGGCCATCGCCAATCTGGCCCTCAATTTCCTGCTTATTCCGCGCTACGGAATCCACGGCGCCGCTACGGCCACCGCGCTCTCCGTCGCGCTGGCGGCGGTGGCGATCAACCTTGTTGCGAAAAGGCGGCTTGGGCTGAATCTGTTTATTTTGAGCAGAGCGGACCGCTAGAAAAAGACTTCTGTCGGTCAGTCGACGGCAAGCGCGCTACTGTCATTCGCGGCCGAGAATGACCGTGTTCTGCGTGAACGGCCCATCTGACGGACACTCAGATCCGTCTCAATGGCCATACGCTCCTCCGCCGTCTCCGCAAGCAGATGGATATGCACCTCGTTGGCGCCGAGCCGTGCGCCAAGGCGGCGCAAAAGCGCCAGATTGAGCGACTGGGTGTCTTCCACCGTTTGCCCGATATGCAGCGGCCGGCATGTGCCGTCGTCTTCGCGGCGCACGATGATATAGGTCGCCTTGGGCAGCGACGGGCAATCGAGCAGTGAATAGACCGAATGCAGATAGCGCGCTCCCGACGCGCCCCGCCAATAGTGGTAGGGCTGCTCGATAAGCGCTTCGCGGCACACAAGAGCAGGCTCGTTTGCCGGCTGGGGGAGGTTCCCCCACTTCGAATTGGCGCGTCGCGTGGTCATTACAATATGCATTCTCTGGTTTATCTTGGCTTTTGCGGTTGCCGACACTGATTCGTCCTGTATCCGTTCAGGTGGTGTGCCTAGCGGGAATTTCAAGCCGAATTGTGGCGAATCGAATAAGAACAAAGATAGAACAAGCGGCTCTTTCGGTCAATGAATGGGCGAAAACCCGATCGTGCCGGGACCATGGGGCGAGCGCCTCCGGTCTTGCGCGAATATAAAAAAAACCATTCACTGCGCGCTGGAGCGCGCCCGGCTTGCGGGCAGCTGACTGGGAGAGGTCACAAATGACGCGCATGAAAATTCCCGCTATTTTCATCCGGGGCGGGTCCAGCAAGGGCGTCTTCTTTCATGCCGCGGACTTGCCGGAGGCTCAGGCTCGGCGCGATGCGATTTTCCTCCAGGTCATCGGCAGTCCGGACCCCTATCGCCGCCAGCTCAATGGGCTGGGCGGCGGTGTGTCTTCTGTCTCGAAGGCAGTCATCATTTCCCCCTCCGAGCGCGCCGACGCCGATGTCGACTATAATTTCGCGCAAGTAAGCATCGACACTCCGGAGGTGGACTATTCGGCGACCTGCGGAAACCTCTCCTCTGCGGTTGGGCCCTTCGCGGTCGACGAGGGCCTGGTGAAGGTGGCGGATGGCGATGCGGTGGTGCGCGTCTTCAACACCAATACGGGGAAGCTCTATCATGCGCGTTTTCAGGTGCGCGGCGGCCTTGCCGTAGAAGAGGGCGATTTCTCGATCCCCGGCGTCGCGGGAACGGGCGCGCAAATCGCCCTGGATTATCTCGATCCCGGCGGCGCTGCCACGGGCCGGCTGCTGCCGACGGGCAATGTTCGCGACATGCTTGAGGTCGAAGGCGTCGGACGCATCGAGGCGTCGCTTGTCGATGCCACGAGCGCGGTTGTTTATGTGGCCGCGGCCGATATGGGATGCCGGGCCACGGAACCTCCCGAGGCGCTGGACGGCAATAGCGAACTGATGGCGCGGCTTGACGCGATCCGCCGGGCCGGCGCGTTCGCCATGGGGCTCGCGGCAAGGCCGGGCGATGCCGCCCCTTCGGCGCCGCGCGTGGCGATGGTCGCCGCGCCGCATTCCTTCAAGGTCATCGATGGAACGGCCTATGCTCCCGGCAGTCACGATCTGAACATCAGGATTATCGCCATGGAGCGTTGTCACAAGGTGGTGACGCTCACCGGCGCCATGTGCACCGGCGTGGCAGCCGCCATCGAGGGCACGCTCCCCCATGCGATGGCCGGAGCAACTGCGGGCGCGCTACGGCTCGGCAACCCGTCCGGTGTTCTGCCGGTGGAGGCGGATGTTGAACGGGCAGCGGGCGGCGAATGGCACGCGAAGGCGGCGACGGTGTACCGTACGCAGCGCCGGCTCATGGAAGGATCGGTGCTCGTTCCGGCGCATGCCGCGGGTGCTCCGGTGGCGGCCGAGTAGCGAGCTAAGGTTTGAACTTTTCAAAGGCTTGCACGAAATCGGGATGCCAGCGCGACAGCGGCGGACGGTTCTCGGTTATATCGCCCGCCGCCCACAATATGCGCTGATGGTCCATCTCTTCTGTGACCTCGCCGTCCGGGCATAGAATGTAAAAATCACCCTTCTCCAGCGCGGCAAGCATGAAGTCGATCACCTGATCGGGCAGCCAGGCACCCGGCTGGTGCTCGCGGCCCCGCGTTGTCGTCCAGCCGGGGATCAGCAGCGCCGCGCCGACCGGACAGTCTTCGCTACTGCGCAGCTCGTGCTGCAGAGCTTCCGTATAGGCCTTCAAAGCCGCCTTGGTCACGTTATAGGCGGCGTTGCCGGGCGGGTTGGTTATGCCCTGCTTCGAGCCGCAATTGACCACGATCGACGGCGCGTTTTGCTCGATCATCCGCGGTACGAAGGCACGCACGCCATTCACGACGCCCCAGAAATTGACGTCCATTGTTTCGCGCCATTCCCGCGCGTCTCCCCAGATCCCGCCACCGCCACGGGTGACGGCGTTGTTCATGAGCAGGCCGACATCGCCGAATTTTTCATAGACCGCATCGCGCAGGGCCTCCATGTCATCGATGCTTGAGACATCCGCTGGAAGGGCGAGAATGTCATCGCCGCCGCCCGCGGCCAGGGTGGCGACCTCGCGCGCTGCTTCGCGCAAAGCGCTTGCGGCGATATCGGCAAGGCAGACCTTCATGCCGAGCGAGGCGCAGCGCCTGGCGGCCGCCAGACCGATACCGCTCGCCGAACCGGTGACGACGGCTGCGCGGCCCGGCCCAAATGCTGGATGCTTCATCTATGCTCTCTCGCTCCGCGGCGGCGAATAACGCCTCAGTAGCCCTCGTCCAGAAGCGGAAAGGCGCTGTGCCATCCGCTGTGCGGCAGCGCCGCCACTCTCTCCACATAGTCTGCGTTAAGCTCGGCGAATGACCTCACGCCGAGCAAGCCGAGGATTGTGCGTGCTTCTTCCTCGAGTAATTCCAGCATCCGCACCATGCCGGCCTCGCCGGCGGCCGCGGCGGCGAGGCCCTGAAGACGCCCGATGCCAACAGCATCGGCGCCGAGTGCCATCGCCTTGACGATATCCGCGCCGCGCATCACCGCGCCATCGACAATGACCTTTGCCCGCCCCTCAAGCGCTTCGACGATAGCGGGCAGGACGTCGATGCTGCCAAGCGCATGGTCGAGCTGGCGTCCGCCATGGTTGGACACATAGACCATGTCAATGCCGGCGTCCGCGGCCATTACCGCGTCATCGGGATGCGCGATCCCCTTGAGGATCAGCGGCACGTCGACCTTGTTGCGGATGCGCTCGATATCGTGCCAGGTGAAGGCTTTCTGATGGTCGTGGCCGGAAGAGGTCTGGCGGGCGCTCGGTATATAGCGCTTCGCCTTGTCGCGCTCGCGCCGGCCGTAATAGTCGAGATCGACGGTGTAGCAGATCGCGGCAAACCCGTGATCGATCGCCCGGGCGGTCAGATCGTCGACCCAGTCCGCGTCGCCGCGCACATAGATTTGGAAGATTTTCGGGTAATCGGCGGCGGCGGCAACCTCTTCGAGTCCCGGCTTTGCCATGCAGCTCAGCATATGCATGGCCCCGAAGCTGGCGGCGGCGCGCGTGGGGGCAACCCCGCCGCTTGCAACCAAATCCTGCAGCGAGCCGATCGGCGCCAGGATCACCGGTAGCCGCAGCCTGTGACCCAGAAAATCCGTGCCGGTGTCGACGTCGCGCACATCGCGCAGAACGCGGTGGCGAAAGGCGAGAGACTCAAACCCGGTCCGGTTGCGCCGGTGGGTGGTCTCGGTCTCCGCCGCGCCCATCAGATAATCCCAGTGGCCCGGCGACAGATTTTCCCGCGCCGGCGCCACGAATTCATGCAAAACCTGAAACTTTTCTTCTGCTTCCATAGTCTCGTCCGGGGGTTGGCATGGCCGAAAGGCGTCGTGAAAACGCACCGCCCAACCTATAGCGGATGACAGGTCGGTATTGGAATAGCCGTGAGCGAGACGAACCCTTGCTCAGTTCGCCATACTCCACCCCAGGCATTTCTTTGCGTTTGATGGCTGCTTCCGGGCCAATAGCAGCCATTCCAGCCGACACGGATTTGTTTTCCGCTAAATGGGGCGCCAGGCGGAGCGCGATGCCGCCGCATCGCTCTGGAGCCGAGGGAAGCGAAGCGTGGGTCCCGTAGGAGGAGACCGAAGGACGCGCAAAATAAGAGGCCCCTCGTGACCAGCAAACCAATCAGCCGCTATCCGGTCCCAAAGCGCCGCCGAATTACCTATTGCGAGCGCAGCTTGGGATCTAACGCGTCTCGAACGGCGTCGCCGAACATGTTGAAGCCGAACACCGCGAGGCTGATGGCGACGCCTGGCCAGATCGCGACCCAGGGCGCGCTTTCGGCATACTCTTCCGCGCCGCCTTGCAGCATCAGCCCCCAGGCCGGTGTCGGTTCCTGCACGCCGAGGCCGAGATAGGAGAGCGAGGCCTCAATGAGGATGGCGTGGCCGGCGAATGTCGTAACCATGATCAGATAGGGCGCCATTACATTTGGAACCATGTGGCGCAACACGATCCGTGCGCCTGAGAAGCCGTTGGCGCGGGCGGCATCGATATACGGTATTTCACGCAGGGCAAGCGCTGTCGAGCGGACCACGCGGGCGCAATCGGGAATGAAGGGAATTGTGATGGCGATGATCACATTCTGCACGCTCGAGCCAAAAATGGAGACGATGATCAGCGCCATGATGATTAATGGAAATGCCTGGAAGACATCGACCAGGCGCTGAATCATCAGGTCGAACCGGCCGCCGATATAGGCGCTGGTGACACCGAACACGAGGCCGATGCTAGAGCCGATAAAGGCCGCCGTGAAACTGACGAATAGGGCCGTTTGTGCGCCATAAATGAGACGCGATAGAATATCGCGGCCGAATTGATCCGTCCCGAGGGGATATACCGGGCCGGGGGGCATGAGCATGTTCTCGAAGGCAATATTTATCGGATCGTGCGGCGCGATATAGGGTGCGAAAATTCCCACCAGAAACATGCCCAGGACAATGGCGCCGCCGACTATCCCCAACGGCTGCTTGCTGAACAGATTGAACGTCCTGCGCAGAAAACTTCGCCGGCTCCGCAACTCCTCGAGCGGGGACTCATACGCTACGTTCAAATCGCTCGCCATCAGAACTCCCGCGGCCCAGGCATGTGAGCCGGCATTTTCCAACCATCATCGAATCCAGGAGCGAGAGTGCTTGTTTTAGGCTCTCGCGGCAACCTGTCACGCCGGACCTGACCCCCACGCAACAGCATATGGGTTTATAGTTGATCCCAGGCTCTGAGACAGTGATCAAAAAAACCCTCGCGGTTCCACGCCATGCGGCCCGACGCCGCGCGGGCTGGATACGCCATGCGCACCGTACTACCCTTACGGGGAAACCAACAGACGCGCAAAATAAGAGGCCCCTCGTGAGCAAAAAACCGATCAGCCGCTATCCGGTCCCGGAACTGTCCGATCTTCCCGCCGACATCCGCGAGCGGATCGAGACGGTGCAGGAGAAGGCCGGCTTCGTGCCCAACGTCTTTCTCGCGCTCGCCCACCGCCCGGACGAATTCCGCGCCTTCTTCGCCTTTCACGACGCGCTGATGGACAAGGAGGGCGGCTTGAGCCAGGCCGAGCGGGAGATGATCGTCGTCGCCACCTCCAACGACAATGCCTGCCAATATTGCGTGATCGCCCATGGCGCGATCCTGCGCATCCGCGCCAAGGATCCGCTGGTTGCCGATCAGGTCGCCGTCAACTATCGCAAGGCGGATATCCCGCCCCGGCAGGAGGCGATGCTGGACTTCGCCATGAAGGTATCGAACGCCGCCGGCGCTGTTGACGATGCGGACTTCGAAACCCTGCGCGGCCACGGCTTCTCGGACGAGGACATCTGGGACATCGCCGGGATCACCGCCTTTTTCGGCCTGTCCAACCGGATGGCCAATTTCATGTCCATGCGCCCGAATGACGAGTTTTATGCGATGGGGCGGGAGGCGCGCAGCTGAGGGGCTGGTTTTATATATACCGCTCACGGCTATTCGCTCGGCTTCGCCTCGCAGCCTCCGCGAGGGCGGCCTGACCGGCCGGCGCGCGGTCGCGCTTGCCTCTCTTCGGTCGGATCGGTGCAATGCGGGTTAGCTTTGGTTTATCGCTCACGGCTGTTCCCGCTTTCAGCGGGGCCTCCGCGAGGGCGGCCAATCGGCCGCTGCGCGGTCTCGCTGGGCTCTCTTGGGAGGGTTCGGG
>JAJFHO010000104.1 GCA_021775575.1 Hyphomicrobiales bacterium | reverse complement strand
CCGCCTCCAGACGAACGATCCTTTGACGACGAAGCGATCGAGTATATGAAGAACGCCCGTGGCGTTGATGCTGTGAGTGATGGTGTAAAGGCATTTACTGGAATTCTTCTTCAGCTGCACGCTGGCGATCCGCAGGTGATCATCATAGACGAGCCCGAAGCCTTTCTGCATCCATCCCTGGCACAAAAGCTCGGTAAGGAGCTTGCAAAAGGTGCTGTGACCCAAGGCAAACACATCTTCGCCGCAACCCATAGCGCTCACTTTGTAATGGGCGCTATCCTGTCGGGTGCCGTAGTCAACATCATCCGACTCACCTACGCCGACGAGTTTGGTACTGCGAGGTTGTTGCCAAGCGACGATTTGACGAAGCTTATGCAGGATCCACTTTTGCGATCTGTCGGGGTGTTATCTGCTCTATTCTATGATCACGTAGTCGTCGGTGAGGGTGATTCTGACCGCGCCTTCTATCAGGAAATCAACGAGCGACTGTTGGCGGCCGACGACCCCAGAGGCGTTTCGCACACGCTTTTTCTGAATGCTCAAGGCAAGGATACGATCCCAAAGATAGTCGAGCCTTTGCGGAGACTTGGCATTCCTACTGTGGGCATTGCCGATATCGATGTCTTTAATCAGGGCGGCGACAATTGGACCAGACATCTAACGGCGTGTGGCGTTCCAATAAGCGATCACCAACCTTGTGGTACTCGGCGTGCCAACACATTAGCAGCTTTGCGCGATGAGTGCTCAGAATTCAAAAACAGTGGCGGGATCGAAATCCTAAGTGGTCCTCAACGCGAAGCGGCAGACGACTTGTGCGATGATCTCGAACGCTTTGGCTTTTTTGTTGTTCGTGGAGGCGAGGTGGAGACGTGGCTCACAGAATTGAACGTCCCGCGCGCGAAGCATAAGTGGCTACGAGAAATATTTGAAAAGATGGGGAGCGACCCGACAGCCGACACTTATGTCAAACCTGCGGACGGGGACGTGTGGGAGTTCATGGGTCGCATTCGCACTTGGCTCGTCGATACTAAGCGGCGCGGCATTCCGGTTTGATTAGGCATAATTGGCGCTGTTGATCTCCGCTCATGAAAGTATCGCCGCCTCAAACCTCGAAATCAGCCTTGAGAGTTCGCCACGCGAGCGCCGCAGCCAGCGGGACCACGCCGTTGCCGGTTGCCCGGCTTCGCTCCACCCGATTGGCCAGCCCATGATCAGCTCGCCAAAGCTCGGGTTTAAGATCGGGTCGCCGGCGCAGTAGCGCGTGCCAGGCCGGCATGTCACATGGAGCGGGCGCGAATAGGGGAAAGTCTTCGGCCGCTTGCCCGGCCTCATGCCCATCGCCTCGAACAGGCGCCACATCGCCGTTCAGGTCCGCGCCGCCTGTCCCGGGTCCGAAAATTCAGTGTTCCGTTGTGTAGGGAAATTGACTAAAAACGCCAACAGGGTCAGCTTGTAATAGGGCATGGAAAGGCCCGATATAGGCGGGATTTGCGAAAGTTCCCTGTATTTTCCCATGTCATCAGGGAATTTGTGGCCGAGACAGGTTCGCAGCAGACGGCCTGCTCCGCCAGTTTTTTTCGGTTAAGCGAAAGCCGCCGTTTCGCCTATAAACAAGAAAAATCCGATAGGGCTCCAGTTTGACCCATGCCGTCATCCGCCGCGAATAATGTGAACACAGGCGCATTGTCCGGCGTTCGCGTCCTGGATTTCACGCAAGTTTTGTCCGGACCATTCTGCACCCAGATTCTGGCCGATCTCGGCGCCGATATAATCAAGGTGGAAAGTCCGCAAGGCGATGTCGCGCGGACCATGCCGCCTCATTTCGTCGGCGACGACAGCGTCTATTATCTCGCGATCAACCGCAACAAACGCAGCATCGTCATCGATTTGAAGACCGGCGAGGGGCTGGACGTCGCGCGGCGTCTCGCGCTGGCCAGCGATATCGTCATCGAGAATTTCCGCCCCGGGGTCCTTGCCAAGCTCGGCCTGTCGCCGGACGCATTGCGGGCGGAGAATCCGGCGCTGATCTGGTGCTCGGTCAGCGGCTTTGGGCAGAATGGCCCCTACCGCGACAAGCAGGCCTACGACATTGTGGTGCAGGCCTTGTCGGGCGGCATGAGCCTGACCGGGGAACCGGATGGCACCTCCGTGCGCGCCGGCATTCCGATTGCCGATCTCGCCGCCGGCATGTATGGGGCGATCGGTATTCTGGCCGCCCTTCACCGGGTCAAGGAAACCGGGCGCGGCGAGGTGATCGACGTCTCCATGCTCGACTGCCAGGCGGCGATGCTGGGCTACCAGGCGGCCTATTATCTTCATTCGGGGCAGGTGCCGGGCCGGCAGGGCGGTGCGCATGACTCGATAGCCGCCTACCGCACATTCATGGCGAAGGACGGCGTCGAGCTGGTCGTGGCGGCGATGACGGATCGTATGTGGGAGAGGCTGTGCCACGCGGTCGGGCGGGGAAACCTCGTCGACGATCCCCGTTTTGCGACAAGCGACCTGCGCCGGTCGAACCGCGAACATGTATGGGCCGCTCTGGAGGAGGCGTTTCTGGAACGAGGCGCCGATGAGTGGGTGCCGGTTCTGGAGCGTGAAGGCGTGCCCGTCGGCACGGTCAACACGCTCGACCGGGTTGCCGACGACCCGCAGATTCAGGCGCGCGGCATGGTCCTGGAACTCGATAGCAAGGACGGCAGGAAGCTGCGCGTGATGGGCGACCCCCTGTTCATGCGGGAAACCCGGCGTCAGGAGCACAGCTTTCCGCCCGAAGCCGGCGAGCATTCAGCCGCAGTCCTGCACGACGTGCTCGGCCTGTCGGGCCAGGAGATTCAAAACCTGTTCGACGCGGGCGCGGTGAGTGCCACAAAGCCTTTGGGGCAAGCGGAAGCGGGAGGTTAGATATCCTCATGCGCCCCGAGCCCGACTCGCGGCGAACCGGTCCGCGATATACGCCAAGCCGGCGCCATTTACTGATCTCGGCAGCGGTCGTGGCCAGCGCGGCGGCGCTGTGCGGGACGCCGGCGCGCGCGGCGGAGAGTCCGTTGGTGGCGGCGGCCTCAAGTCTGCAATTCGCTTTGCCCGAGATCGTGCATCTGTTTGAGCGGGAGACGGGCCGCAGCGTCCGCGTCACCTTTGGATCGTCAGGCAATCTTATGCGCCAGATCATCCAGGGCGCGCCCTTCGAGCTTTTTCTTTCTGCGGACGAAAGCTACACCCGCGCTCTGGCCGCGCGCGGGCTTGCGCCAGGCGAGGGCAAGATATTTGCGCAAGGGCGTCTCGTCCTTTTCGCCGCCAGCGGTTCGGCGCTGAAGGTGGACGCGGATATGACCGGTGTCGGAGCAGCGCTCGGCGCGGGAAAGCTGCGCCGTTTTTCGATCGCCAATCCGGAACATGCGCCTTACGGCATGCGCGCGCGGGAAGTCCTGCGGCACAAGGGCCTGTGGGAGAAAATCAAGTCCCGGCTGCTGCTGGGAGAGAATGTCTCGCAGGCCGCGCAGTTTGCCGCCACGCCTGGTGCCGATGGAGGTCTGATAGCCTACTCGATTGCGATCACGCCCAATTTCGCCAAGCGCGGGCGGTCCGCGCTCATTCCATCCGCGTGGCACGCTCCCTTGAACCAAACCATGCTGTTGCTCAACCCGGCAGAGGAGACGGCGCGCGCCTTTCATTCTTTTGTCGGCTCAGCTGAAGCGCAGGCAATTCTTGCACGTTACGGCTTCACAATACCCTCCCCGCAATAGCAAGATGGCTGATGGACTGGCGCGCATTTGAAATCTCCCTCGCCCTGGCATTCTGGACGCTGGCCGTCCTCGTGCCGTTGTCGACGCTGATCGCGCGCGCGCTGGCGTGGAGACGCTTTCCCGGCCGTGGGCTGGTGGAGGCGCTTGTCGCGTTGCCGCTGGTGCTGCCACCGACGGTTCTGGGCTTCTATTTGCTTGAGAGCTTCAGCGCGGACTCTTTGCTCGGCGGCTTCTATCAAAGCGTGACCGGCGAATTGCTCGCCTTCTCCTTCCAGGGCCTGCTGCTGGCGTCGGTAATTTTCAACCTGCCTTTCGCGGTCCAGCCGATTCAGCGCTCCTTCGAGGCCATTCAGCCGAATATCCGCGAGGCCGCATGGGTCAGCGGTTTGAGCAATTGGTCGACATTCTGGCGCATCGAATTGCCGCTTGCCTGGCCGGGTTTCGTGTCGGCTCTTGCGCTGACCTTCGCGCATACGCTCGGCGAATTCGGCGTCGTGCTCATGGTTGGCGGAAATATCGCGGGGGAAACGCGCACGGCCGCGATCGCCATCTACGACCGCGTACAGGCTTTCGACAATGCGGCCGCGGCCCAGATGTCGGCCGTGCTGCTGCTGCTGTCGATAGTCGCGATTTCAGTGGTCAATCTGACGGCCCGCCGCCAAAGGAGGTCGCGTGGCTGAGCCAGGCCAGAACGGACTTTGCGTGACATTGCGTCAGGAGGGGCCGATTCCACTCGATTTGAGCCTGACTTGCGGGGCGAACGAGATTGTCGCGCTGGTTGGTCCCTCGGGCAGCGGCAAGACGACAATCCTGCGCTCCATCGCCGGACTGTACAAGCCCGCCCACGGCCGGATCGAGCATGATGGCGACATCTGGCTCGATATCGCCTCGGGCCAGTGCTGGCCGCCGCAGCGCCGTAGCGTCGGCTTCGTGTTTCAGGATTATGCGCTGTTCCCCAATCTGACCGCCAGCGGCAATGTCGAGGCGGCGCTGGGCCACCTGCCGCGCGGGAAGCGCGGGGCCCGGGCGCTGGCGCTGCTCGATCAGGTCAATATGGGCGGGCTTGGCGGGCGCTGGCCCGATGAGCTGTCGGGCGGGCAGTGCCAGCGTACAGCCGTGGCGCGCGCGCTTGCGCGCGATCCGACCGTTCTGCTGCTCGACGAGCCGTTCAGCGCCGTCGACCAGGTCACCCGCCGCCGGCTTCAGGGCGAGCTTCTGGTGCTGCACCGGAGCATCGCCGCACCGGTTATTTTCGTCACCCACGATCTGCGCGAGGCCGCCAATATCGCCAGCAGGATGGCTGTTCTGCATCGCGGCGCCATCTTGCAGATCGGCGCGCCGCCGAAGATTTTCGCTCAACCCGTTTCGCCGACCGTGGCGCGGTTGCTGGATTTGCCGAATCTGTTCGAGGCGGTCGTTCACGGAACAAGCGACGATGGCCGCTTCACCGTCCTCGACTGGCGCGGGCAACGCATCGAAGCGCGGGTGAACGCCAGTGTGGCGGCCGGGCAGGAGATAGACTGGATGGTCCCGCGCTCTTCGGTAATTTTGCACCGCCGCGGCCGGCCGTCGCGCGGCGAGCGTGAAAATCCGGTGTCGGGGAGGGTGGAGGACATGCTGGTATTCGGCGATCAGACGACAATTCTGCTGCGCGCCGATTTTGCGCCGGAACTGCCGCTCAGCTTCACCATGTCCACGCACGCGGCGCGGCGTAACGGTATCGTGAGCGGTGTCGACGCCACCGTCTCCCTCGTTGCGGACGACATTCACATCATGGCGCGGAACTGACTCGCAATAGTTCGTCTCTTTTTCTTAAAAGACAGCGTTTATCGTTTTCGAACAATGGCTTGGACATATCTTTTTCATTTGTCCTATAGTGCAGGATGCATCCGACCGTCAGAGCCAGACTTGACAGGTCGCTCGGCCATGCGGCCCAGAGGCGACGCGCGCCCGTTGTGCGCGGCTTCGGCTCGTTCCTGTGGGAGAAAAAGTGGTTCTTCATCGCGCTGGCCGTCGGCGCGCTGCTGATGCACCTGCCGCCGCCGGAGGGGCTCGATCAGCGCGGTCTCATCGTGCTGTCCATGTCGGTCGTCGCCATCATCCTGTTCGTCATGGAGCCGGTGCCGCTGCCGACCGTCGCGCTGATGATCGTTCTTGGGCAGGTGGTGCTGCTGGGTATCGACTCAAGTTCCGTCGCCCGAAGCCTGATGAGCGATTCGGTGCTGTTCATCATGGGCTCGTTGATGCTGGCGGTCGCCATCGTCAAACAGAAGCTCGACAAGCGCATCGCGTACTGGATCGTCCAGGTGACCGGCACCAAAACGGCGAATGTCTGCATTGGCATTTCCGTCGTGTCCGGCGTGCTTGCCTCTTTCATCGGTGAACATACGGTGGCGGCGATGATGTTGCCGGTTGCGATCACGCTTATCAGCCTCACCTCGGAGGATGTGAAGAAGGTCCGCGGTCTTGCCGCCGTTCTGCTGTTCTCGATTTCCTACGGATGTTCGATCGCTGGCATTGGTACGCCGTCGGGCGGCGCCAGAAACGCGATCATGATCGGCTACTGGAAGGAATTTTTCTACGATCCGACAAATCCGGAAACGGCCAAATATATCATCGATTATCTGACCTGGATGCTTTACTGCTATCCGATCTTCCTGATTCAGCTCCCCTTCGTTACGCTGATCCTGCTCTATACCTTCAAGCCCGAACGCAAGGATATTTCGCGCGCCGTTGTGAAACTGCGTAAACAGATCCGGGCCGACGGGCCGATGAAATCGGCCGACTGGGTTTCCATCGCGACCTTCACATGCGTCCTGATCGGCTGGCTTGGTTTTTCCGACACGCTGGGCCTTGGCACGGTGGCGATATTCGGCGCGGTGGCCTTCCTGGTTATCGGGCTGGTGCGCTGGGAAGATGTCAATTCCGGCGTGAACTGGGGCGTTGTATTGCTCTATGCCGCCGCGATATCGCTCGGCGTGCAGATGAAGGACAGTGGCGCCGCGCTCTGGGTCGCCAACAGTTTCCTCAATTTTCTGGAACCGCTGGGAGTTGACGGAGGCCTGCCGCTCTGGACGGCGATCTCGGTTCTGACGACCGGCGTCACGAATACCATGTCGAACGGCGCAGCCGTCGCCGTCCTCGGGCCGATCACGCTGAAAATGGCGATTGCGTCAGGGGAAAGTCCGATACTGATCGGCTTTATTACCGCAATTTCCTCCGCTTTCGCCTACCTTACGGTGATCGGGACGCCGGCCTGCACGATCGTCTATGCCTCGGGTTATCTGAAAACGACGGACTTCTTGGTGGTCGGCTATCGCATGGTCATCATGTCGACGATTCTGCTGATTATATCGGCTTCCCTCTACTGGCCCCTGATCGGAGTCTAGCGATGGCGCGGAAACCAGGCACGAAGACTCAGGCGAAACGCAGTGCAACCGGGCGGCCTGCCGCGAAGAAGCCGGCGGCTGGGAAGCCGGCAGCGAAGAAACCGGCGGCTGGGAAGCCGGCAGCGAAGAAGCCGGCGGCTAGGAAGCCGGCAGCGAAGAAACCGGCAGCGAGGAAGCCGGCAGGGGGCAAGACCGGCCGGTTAAAGTCGGTCGCGGGAAAGGCTGCGTCGCGGTTCAGCATTCTGGTGTGCATCGACGGGTCGGAGGCCTCCTACAGGGCGCTTCGCTACGCGGTGCGCATCGGTTCGGGTACCGATGCCGATTTGACGCTGCTCTATGTGCGGCCGATCGATCAGGGGATGAGAACCGGTGGACTCCAGATATCCGTTGTGCGCGAAAACCTGCTGGACTGGGGGCTCGAGCTTCCCGGTATGAGATCGCTGAAAAAGGGCCGCGAACTGCTCGCCGAGATCGGCTGGCTGGACAAGGACTGGGAGGCCGAATTCGCCCATGCCGACGTCACCGGCGATCCTCTCGGCGACAATGCAATTGTTTATTCCAGCCCCGGGGGCCGATCGGTTGTGCTTCGGCTGCTCGTCGCGCCCTCCGTTGCCTACGGTATTCTCGATGAATGCGAGCTCGGCCAGTTTGATCTTGTGGTCGCCGCCGCCTCGGCCAACGAGGAAGAGGCTGGTCCCGGTTTCATATCGTCCGAAGTCGCCGCGCGGATCGCCCGCGAACATTCCGGTACCGTGCTCGTCACCCGGGAGCTGGAGGAAAGCCACGGGCACCTGGTGTGCATTTCGCCGCTCGGTGGTGGGTCGCTGAGGGGCGCGCAAAAGGATGCGGAGATAGCCAGCCGCTGCGCCTGCCCGGTCTATCTGCTTTCCGTTGCCAAGACCAAGGCCGGCGTCAAGGGTGCGGAAAAGGCGGTGGCGGCGGCGCGGGTCGCGATCGAGAAAGTCGGGGTCAGGCCCTCGGGCGAGAAGGTGCTCGTCGGCGATCCCGTCTCGACCATTGTCGAGGAAGGCAAGGGTTATTCGGTGATCGTGCTGTCACGCTACCGGCGGCGAACCGGCTGGCGCCAGATCTTTTCCAACAGCATTGCCTTCAAGGTGCTGGCGCGGGCTGACAACTCCGTGATGATCACGCGGTAATTTCATTCTGGCGAACCACGCAACGACGTCATGATCCAGGCCGCCGCATCCCGGCGATAGCGCCCTTTCTGGGTGCCGAGCGACCACCCCTTGCTCAGGCAGGCAGGGTTTCGCCAGACATTTCGAAACTGTTGGAATCCTGCGCATTCTGTGCATTATAGGCGATATTAGACTGCCTTATCGTATTCTTGCGAAAGAAACACATAAAAATGCATGATTTTGGCGCTGCCTTCGGTTTGGCGTTTGGGCTCGTATTCGCGGCGGACGCCGACCTGCTCGAAATCATCGCCCTGTCGCTCCGGGTCAGCCTGAGCGCGCTTGTTATATCCTGTCTGGCGGGGCTGCCTCTCGGCGCGCTCGTCGGCATGAGCCGGTTTCGCGGCCGCTCGGCCATCGTTATTTTTCTGAACGCCCTGATGGGCTTGCCGCCAGTGGTTGTCGGGCTGTGTGTCTATCTGATGCTGTCGCGCGCGGGGCCGCTGGGCTGGATGGCGCTGCTCTATACGCCGGGCGCGATGATCATTGCCCAGTCGATCCTGATCACACCGATCGTTGCCGCCCTGTCGCGGCAGGTGATCGAGGATTTGCACAACGAATATGCCGAGCAGTTCCGCTCGCTCTGCGTGCCCGCGCCGACCGCGGCCGGCGCCCTGTTATGGGACGCGCGCTACTCGCTCCTGACCGTGGCGCTGGCCGGGTTCGGACGGGCCATCGCGGAGGTTGGCGCGGTGATCATTGTCGGTGGCAATATCGACCATCTCACCCGGGTGATGACGACGGCGATCGCGCTGGAGACCTCAAAGGGGGACTTGGCGCTGGCGCTGGCGCTCGGCATCGTGCTGCTGGTGCTCGCGCTCGGGGTCAACGCCGCCGTCATGGGCTTGCGGATGAGCGCTGCGAGAAACGCCTATGCTTGATCCCGCCACCGCTTTGAAGGGTGCGGAGGACTCCCATTCGGACCAGGACGCGGCGGCGCCTGTCCTGCCGCTCAGAGTGCAAGGCCTTATATTCGATACCGGCGCAGAGCGGCTTATCGACGCCGTGGACCTGACCCTTGAGAGCGGCCCGCTGACAGTGATCATGGGACCCAACGGCGCCGGCAAATCGTTGCTCGTGCGCCTGTTGCACGGCATGATTCGCCCCAGCGCCGGCTTGATCGAGTGGGGCGGGATGCCGCTCGGCGACGTCACGCGCAAGCGCCAGGCGATGGTCTTCCAGTCGCCGGTATTGCTGCGCCGCTCGGTCGCCGCGAATGTCAATTTCGTGCTCCGGCTGAAGGGACCGGCGCCGCAACGCCGCTGCATGGACCTGCTTGAGATGGCCGGCCTTGCCGCGAAGGCGCGCCAGCCGGCACGCCTGCTGTCGGGCGGCGAGCGCCAGCGCCTCGCCATGGCGCGCGCGCTTGCCAGCGAGCCGGATGTCCTGTTTCTCGACGAACCGACTGCGAGCCTCGACCCGGCCTCAATCATGGCGATCGAGGAGATCGTGGCGGCGGCGCGCGACCGGGGCGTCAAAATCATTTTCATTACCCACGACATTGGCCAGGCGCACCGCTTGGCCGATGAAGTGCTGTTCATGCATCGGGGCCGGATTGTGGAGCAGACGCCCGCATCACGCTTTTTCGACGCGCCGCAATCGCGGGAGGCCGCCGACTATCTCGCCGGCCGCATTGTTCTCTGAAAAATGACAACACATTGAAAACAGGAGACAATTTGTATGTTTGGCAAAAGTTTTTTGAAGTCCGCAATTGCCGTTGCCGCTGCATCGGCGCTGCTTGCAGGCGCGGCGCAGGCTGAAACTTCGATCATCGTCCAGTCGACCACCTCGACGGCCAATTCGGGGCTCTACGATCATTTGCTGCCGCGCTTTGAGCAGCATAGCGGCATCAAGGTCCATGTCGTTGCCGTCGGCACCGGCCAGGCGATCGGAAATGCGCGCAATTGCGACGGCGACGTGCTGCTCGTGCACGCCAAACCGGCGGAAGAGAAGTTCGTGGCGGAAGGCTACGGGGTCAAGCGCTCCGACCTCATGTATAACGATTTCATCATCGTCGGCCCGCCGGCGGACCCGGCCAGGGTGGGCGGCATGAAGGACGCCGCCGCCGCATTGCGAAAAATCGCCGACGCCCGGGCCACCTTTGCCTCGCGCGGCGACAATTCCGGCACCCACAAAAAGGAAGTCCGGCTGTGGAAGGCATCGGGTGCCGACCCGAATTCAGCAAGCGGCAAATGGTATCGCGAGACCGGCTCCGGCATGGGCGCGACTCTCAATGCCGGTGTCGGCATGGGCGCCTATGTCATGACCGACCGCGCCACCTGGATCGGTTTCGCCAACAAGGGCGACTTCAAGATACTGGTGGAAGGTGACGTCAACCTGTTCAACCAGTATGGCGTGATCCTCGTGAGCCCGGCCAAATGTCCCTCGGTGAAGGCCCGCTCGGGCCAGAAATTCATCGACTGGCTGCTTGGCGCGGAAGGGCAGAAGGCGATTGGCGGCTACACGCTCGGCGGCAAGCAGCTGTTCTTCCCGAACGCCGGCAAGGGGCCGAGCTAGGCCGCCGGTAAACGGGCTTGGGATGAATCATTTTTTGAGGAAAGCCGGCCCTTCGCGCCCCAGCGGAGTTCATGAGCTAAAGTCCCGCCACGAACTCGTCATACTGCATGTTCTTTTCCTGCAGGAGGCTGACAACCATTCCGGTCGATGCCCGAAGGGCGTCCTTGCCGTTGGCGTGGCGTTGTTCCTCCTCGAGCAATGCCCGGTAGAGCGGTATGATTGCGCCGTCGAGAATGCCCCGGTCGGGAACCCGGCGGTTGGAGTGATACCCGATAATATTGCCGGCGCTGTCGCAACTCGGAGTGACGTGGGCATGCACCCAGTAATGATCGCCATTTTTGGAGCGGTTGACGACATAGGCGAAGATTTCGCGTTTATCCTGGATGGTGTCCCAAAGCAGGCCAAACACGCATCGCGGCATATCGGGATGGCGGATTATGCTATGCGGCTGGCCCAGGCTTTCCTGCTCGCTAAAGCCGGCCAGGCGCTGGAAGACATCGTTGCAATAGGTTATGCGGCCCTTGAGGTCTGTCTTGGTGACGATAAGCTCATCGTCATCGAAAAACCGCTCAACGCCCGTGAGCGTTTTGTCCTGGGCCACGATCCTGTCTCCAATTTCGATGCCAAGTAAACCCGGTAGGAGACCCGGCACTCTTCCAGCACCAATGAATAACACGCGCAATATCCGCATATATATGGAGAGCAAATTACGTGGCGATGGTTAACGATTTGTTGCGCCGAGCAAAAACGCATCGTTTTAACGGCAGATATTGCACGGGACCGGGTTCGCGAACCTTGGATGGCGCCGATGCAAGGCGGCGGCGAAAAATGTCCCGGAGAGCGGGACGTCTGCGCCGATATTCCGCAGAGATGACACCGCAACGGTCCACTCTGCCGTGAACCATGTCGAACCCAGGCGCGGCCTTCACCTCACTTGCCGTTGTAATGCACGAGCCCGAGATTGCCGACATTGTAGCCGTCGAGACTTTCGACCTTCTCGGCGAAAGCGTCGCTCCAGCACAATTCGAGGAATTTCTGAAACGGCTCCTCGAACCATTCGCTGCGCCAGACGAGAAGATCGAAGCGTTCGCGAACGACAGGAACGAAGTCGAGCCGGTATTGCCGCGCCACCGACCAGAGGCCGAAGGCGGTATCGGCCTGACCATCCAGGACGGCGAGCGCGGCATCGGTTTCCGAGCGCGTCGTGCGCGTGAATTCGATGGCCGTCGCGTCTAGTCCCGCTTCGGCCGCGAGATGATCGAACAGCAGCTGGCTGCCGGCCTCCGCCTGGCGCGGGACAACCCTTTTGCCCTCCAGATCGGCAATACCTGAAAGTCCTGCCGGGTTGCCGGGAGCGACGATCAGGCCGCGTTCCCGCCAGGCCCATTCCACCAGAACCAGTGGCTTGCCCGGAAAGCGGTGCTCGACGGCCGGTATATTCCACTGCTTGGTTTCGCCGTCATATATGTGCAGTCCCGTCGCGATCCCCTCGGCGTTGGCGAAACGCTCCAGACCGTCGACGCTGCCATCGAAGAATGTCGCGATACCGGAGTCGGATTCGCGCAGCGCCCATTCCAGCAGCGGGTCGTGACTGCCGAGGAAGACGGCGGGAAAGACCGCCGGCTCGCCCGTTTCGCCGCCGCTATGGCGTGCCAGCCAGGCATCGATCGCGACGCGCCGAAACAGCAGTTTGCCGAGCGCGCGCGTGCAGGGAATGTCTCCCGACGCGGCGAGGTCGTAGACCTTGCGCTCCTTGATCCGCAGCAGTTCTGCCAGTTCCCTGGTCGTGAGATATTCGTCTGAAAATTCCGTCATGGCCCTTATCTTACGCGAGGCGGTATTTCTCGCCCACTAGCATACCAACAATGTGGCTGAGGCCGGCGCCGGCCTCAACAGGTCAATTCGTAACCAGTCCTCATGCGCCAAGCCGCAGGACCAAGATCAGTTGAGCCAGGATCGATATGGCGATTTCAGCCGGCCCCCTGGCGCCGATGGGCAGACCGATGGGCGCGTGAATGCGCTCAAGCCGCTGTTCGGAAAACCCGGCCTCGGCCAGCCGTTCGCAGCGCGCGGCATGGGTCCGTCTGCTGCCCAGGGCTCCGATATAGAAACAGTCGCTTTCAAGCGCCAGTTTGAGCGCGACGTCGTCGATCTTTGGATCATGGGTCAGCAGCGTCATGGCGGTGCGGGCGTCGAGCCCATAGTCCGGCAGCATCTCATCGGGCCACTTGGTGAAAAGGCGGGCACCGGGAAAACGCGCTGGCGTGGCGAAGGCCTGCCGTGGATCGATAATCGTGACGGCAAACCCGGCCGCCGCGGCGCTCGGGGCCAGATGCTGGGCGATATGGACCGCGCCGACAATGACCAGTCTCAACGCCGGGTGATGAACTTCAACAAAAATGTCGCCGTCCGGGCCCTCCACCACTTCGCTGACGCCGCCGGCCAAGGCCTTCTCCAGCGCGCTGGCGAGTGCGCCCTGCTCACCGGCGTCCCCGGGTCGGACAAAGCGGTGCGTCCCGCTATCGAGAGCCGTCGTTGCGATCACCGGCCTGCGCGCGGCCCGCTCGGCGGCGATGGCCGCAAAAAACTCCAGATTTACGCGGCCTTGCGTGCCGCCAACGGGTTCGACGAAGATCGCGATTGTGCCGCCGCAAGCAAGCCCGGCGTCAAAAGCAGTGTCGTCGGAAACACCGAAAGTCAGCAATCTCGGCTTACCCGTCTGCAGAATGTCGAGCGCCTCGGTTATCACCGCGCCCTCGACGCAACCGCCCGAAACAGAGCCTTCGAAATTTTCCTCGGCATCGACGACAAGCCGGCTGCCGACCGGTTGCGGTGCGGAGCCCCAGGTCCGCACAACCGTGGCCAGGGCTACGGCGCGGCCCTCGGCGCACCAGTTGAGCGCCGTTTCAAGCGGATCGGATTGGGGCTCTTTCATGGCGGCCATTCGGCGTTGCTTTTGCGTCTATGAGGCTTGTACTAGTATAGGTTGCACGTCAAAGAAAGCCGAGTGCAACTAAACGCGGCACTGTCCCGGTCTTTGACGATCTCCCGCGCATCCGCCAGCCCATCGGAGACAAGGACGCAATGAAGATAGACGGACAAAACAGGATAGCCGCGCCGGTCGAGGCGGTTTGGGAGGCGCTGAATGATCCCGCGATCCTGAAGGCGGCGATCCCGGGATGCGAAGCGCTGGAAAAACTGTCGGATACCGAATTCAAGGCGACGGTCATCACCAAGGTCGGGCCGATCAAGGCGAAATTCAATGGTCAGGTGGAACTCGCCGATCTCGATCCGCCGAACAGTTACACGCTGTCAGGCCGTGGTGCCGGCGGCGTGGCGGGCAACGCAAAAGGCAGCGCGGCAGTGCAGCTCAGACCCGATGGCGAGGGGACACTGCTGACCTACGACATTGACGCGGAGGTCACCGGCAAGCTGGCGCAGCTCGGGCAACGTCTGATTATGAGCACCACGAAGATGCTTGCCGGAAAATTCTTCGACAAGTTCGAGCAGCTGATCGGCGGGGAGGGTGCGGAGGAAGAGGAGCCGGAAGCAGCGTCACCGTCTGAGGACGTCCCGCTCCAGGAGACCGTTGACGAGGCTCCCGGCACCGCTCCGCCGGCGATGGAAGCGGAGGCTGAGCCGAAGCAAAGCCCGGCAAGTCCCGCCCGGCGGGCGGAGCCGCGCATTCCGCCGGTCATACGCTTTGCGCTGGCCGCCGGCGGCGCGGCGCTCGCCGTTCTGATCCTGATCTGGACGCTGGGCTGAGCCGGGTTCGTTTGCCCGGCCGGGCGCTCATCCCAGATGCGCGGCGAAGAACTCCATCGTGCGCGTGCGCGCCAGCTTGGCGGCGTCCGCGTCGTAGGAACCGCGCTGGTCGCAACTGAAGCCATGGCCGGCGCCGGGGTAAATATGCACCGGAATTTGCGGGTGCGCCGCCTTTACCTTTTCGACGCCTTCGAGCGGTATCGACTGATCCAGCTCGCCGAAATGCAGCAGCACCGGGTGGGTGGGTTGCTCGTCGATCATGTCGGGGATCATGCCGCCATAATAGCCGACAGCCGCTGCCACATCCTCAAGCCGCGTCGCCGCGTTCCAGGCCAGCGACCCGCCCCAGCAATAGCCGACGACGCCGACCTTGAGCCCTTCACCCTTCAGCGCCGCCACCGCCGCCGTCATGTCCAGGACCGCGTCGTCATGGGCGATTTGCGCGCGAATGTCGCGGCCCCTGGTGACGTCATCGGGCGTGTAGCCAATCTCGATGCCGGGTTCCACCCGGTCGAACAGCGCCGGCGCCAGGGCCAGATAGCCGTCTTTCGCGAAACCGTCGGCGAGCGAGCGGATATGGCCGTTGACGCCGAAAATTTCCTGAATCACCACCAGCCCGGCGCGCGGGCGTCCCTCCGGCTCGGCCCGGTAGGCGGCAAGTTGATGACCGTCATCGGCTGTCAGGCTGACACTCTCGCCCATATCACTCTCCCTCGCTGAAACGTCATTCCCACGCCATGTCACACCATGGCGCAGCTCCCGGCAACCGGGATTTTGCCGTCTTTGCAGCGCAACGGCTTCGCCGGATCGGCTAAATCAACTACAACATATCCGGGCTAGATTTGCCGCCGGCTCTAAAGGGAGGGGAATTGCGATGAAACTTGCCATTCTCGACGATTATCAAAATGCCGCACTTGGCTCCGCCGGCTGGGACAGTCTCGGCGACGGCGTTGATATCACGGTATTCGATGAACATTTCGGCTGGGACGAGGATCATATCGCCCGCCTTCTGGCGCCCTTCGATGGCCTTGTCATCATGCGCGAACGCACGCCGTTCCCGGCGAGTCTGTTGCGCAAGCTCCCCAATCTCAAGCTTTTGGTGACGACGGGCATGCGCAACCTGGCCGTCGATATGGGGGCGGCGCGCGCGCAGGGCGTCACCGTCTGCGGCACGTCCATCCTGCCTTATCCGGCGGCGGAACTGGCCATGGCCTTCATTTTCGATCTGGCGAAAAAGCTCTCGGTGGAGAACCGCATCATGCATGAGGGCGGCTGGCAGGGCGTCGTCGGTGACGGGCTTAACGGCAAGACTCTGGGAATCATGGGACTCGGGCGGCTCGGCGCCCGGGTGGCGCGTTTCGGCAAGGCGCTGGAGATGGAGGTGATCGCCTGGAGCGAAAATCTTGACGACGAGCGCTGCGCGGAGGAAGCCGCGCGGCTGGTCTCAAAGGAAGAGTTGTTCCGGCAATCCGATTTTCTCTCCATTCACACGCTGCTCAGCGAGCGGACGCGCGGGCTGATCGGCGCCGCTGAACTGGCGCTGATGAAGCCGACCGCCTATCTGGTGAACACCTCGCGCGGGCCGATTGTCGAGGAGGGCGCGCTCATCGACGCGCTCACAAATGGCACAATCGCTGGCGCGGGACTGGACGTCTTCGAGGTGGAACCCCTCCCCCGGGACCATCCGCTGCGGGCGCTGGATAATGCCGTCCTCACCGGCCATATCGGCTATGTCGTCAAGGAGCATTATGAAATGCTCTATGGCGAATGCCTGGAAGACGTCGCCGCCTTCCTCAAGGGCGCGCCGATGCGCGTGCTGAATGCGGGCGGAAACTAGAGCCTGATCGACGATTTCTGAATCCCCGATCATGCTCTATCTATTTGTTTTAACGCGCTTTCCGGGCGGAAAACCGCTCACACTTTTCCTGCAAGCGCTCTAGCGCCGCTTGTTGATCCGGCTGATCTTGGTGCCTTCAAGAGTGAGATTGTACATCAGACCCTTGTTGTTGAAGACGAAGCCGATGATCGGATCGAGAATATTGTTGGTATCGATCTGACCGCCGGCGCCAAGTGTAATCAGCGCAATCGAGCCGTCCACGCCGACCTCCCAGCCGGCGCGGGCCTGAAAGCTGGCGAGCGCCGTCGGCGTCATGAACATAATGATCACCGAGCGGGTCTGCACGCCGAGCTGAAAGCCGAATGAGGCGCCGATAATATTGTAATAGCCGGCTTTGGCCCCCCGGACATGCAGAACGCCTTCGCCATATTCGCCGCCGATCGCGATCCCGGCCTTGACGATTGACGGGAAGATAAGAATGGCTTCCGCCTTGTTGGCGAGCTCGCGCCCGTTCACGACGCGGGAGAAGAATTTGTTCAGTGTGGCGCTCGCGTCGGCGTCAATCGCGCCGGCGGAAGCCGCTTCGGCCTGAGGCGCATGGGCGGCAACGGCGAACAGCGCGGCCAGCGCCAGCAATACGATCTTCAATCTGGTCACGGATAAACCCTCCCTTTGGTCGTCGGCCGCGTGCGCCGCCGGATCGGGCGTTATCCTACTCCGGCAGGACCGCCACTGAAAGCTTGAACGGTGCGGGCCGCGTCAAACCGTCGCCGTCGTGCAGCCGGCCATGCCTAGTCCGTACGGCGATGTTCGGGATGGAGGCTCTTGCCCAGAATATGGGCGCTGCGCCCGATCACGTCGGCGCTCGACCCCACGATCAGCGGGTCGGGGCCGCGCACCACTTTTTCGTCCTTTTCCGGGTAAGGCAGCGACGACAGAAAATGCCGCATGCAATTCAGCCGGGCCCGTTTCTTGTCGTCCGACTTGACGATGGTCCAGGGCGCGTCCGCGGTATCGGAATAGAAGAACATCGCCTCCTTGGCCTCGGTATAATCGTGCCACTTATCCAGCGACAGCCGGTCGATAGCGGACAATTTCCATTTCTTCAGCGCCGCGGTTTCGCGGGACTGGAAACGGCGAATCTGCTCTTCGCGCGTGACGGAAAACCAGTATTTGAACAGCCGGATGCCGCTGCGCACCAGCATGCGCTCGATCTCGGGGCATTGGCGCATGAACTCCAGATAGTCGTTGGGCGTGCAGAAGCCCATCACCCGTTCGACGCCGGCGCGGTTGTACCAGGACCGGTCGAACAGAACGATCTCGCCGCCCGCCGGCAGGTGGGAGATATAGCGCTGGAAAAACCATTGCGAGCCCTCCCTGTCCGTCGGCTTTTCCAAGGCTACGACACGTGCGCCGCGGGGATTGAGATGCTCGGTAAACCGCTTGATCGTCCCGCCCTTGCCGGCGGCGTCGCGCCCCTCGAACAGCATGACCATCTTCTGGCCCGTCGCCTTGACCCAGTCCTGTACCTTCAGCAGCTCGATCTGCAGTTCGGCCTTCTGGGCCTCATAGTCCGACCGGCGCATCATTTTCTCATAAGGATATTTTCCGGTCTCGAAGGCGCGCCTTATCGCTTCAGGGTCCTGGCGCATGGCGGTCAGGTTGGCGGCGGCGCTTTCGGAAGCCTGCCGTTCGGCAATGGTTGGCTCGGGCGGGTTGGCGCTTATGCCGGTAGCAACCCCGCCTTGGCCGGGGACAGGGCTCCCGGCGGCGGGCGACTTCAAAACAGGTTCCCGGTCCGCCGGAACGGCGCTTTCGCCCGAAGCGGCTTTGCCTTGGGTGGGAACGGGGCCCTCGCTTCCCGGAGTCTTCAATGGCGTATTCTGGTTCGACGGCGTCGGCGGGTTTCCGGTGCTATTCCCGCCTTGGCCGGGGGCAGGGCTCCCGGCGGCGGGCGTCGCCAAATCCGCTCTCGGGCCGGCCTCGGTACCAGGTTTGTCAGTCATAGCGGCTCTCCGAATCTCATGAATCACCCAGTGTTGCCTCGCATGATATGCAAATCAATCGCATTGATCCCTATCAATCGCGGCTGAAGCAAAAGTTAGCGTACCGGGTGGGCCTTTGCGCGTGCCGGCGATGGTCTAGGTTGAGAACTCATAAATATCGTCCATTCCACGCAGTGGATTTTGTCTCTGACAAGGCAGAAGAACGCGGTAAATCTTCATGATTTTCAAGCTCTTATAACGCAGGCAGTGGCGAAATCCGCCACGCCCGGAGGGTTCGCAAAAGGCGGCCCATCCGCCGCGCAGCCGGCTCTCGAATAGGCTATGGCCTGTCCATCGACCCGATTGCGCGGCGCCTGAGCCGCTTTTTGCGAATGGAATTGCACGATATTTATGTGTTCTCAACCTAGAGCGCTTTCAGGAAAAGTGTGGGCGGTTTTCCACCCGGAAAGCGCGTTAAAACAAATAGATAGAGCATGATCGGCGATTCAGAAATCGTCGAACCTGCTCTAGTGCGTGCCGGGCGGTTCCGCGCAGACCATCTCGTATGGATAGCGCTCCTTCAACGTGCCGTAATGCTCGAAAACATCGAGGATCACGTCGTAACCGGCGCGCGTTATCTCTACATGCGGCGTCCAGCAGCCGAGCTGCTGATAGGTGGCGATGCAGGTCGCCAGCACGTCTTCGTCGATATCGGGAAAGTAGGATTTTTCCGCCCTGGCGATTTCCGCCGCCGGCGCCTCGTTCATATAGATGCGCGTCTTCTTGTAGGCGCGCATGAAGGCCTTCGCCATGTCGGTTTCGAGCCATTCGCGCGTCGCGGCGAGCGAGGAAAACCCGCACGGTCCGATCTGCTTGCCGACCTGGGCGACGATATGGCCGATACCGTCTTTCTCCAGCTGCTGCGGGAAGGGGCCCTGCTGCTGCACATACTGGCCCTGGCCGGCCCGGAAGGCCGTGTCGATGTCGGCGGCGCCGCCGGGCGTGATGGCGACGATCTTGTCATAGTCGATGCCGGCCTTATGGCAGGCATATTGGAACATGGCGTTCGGCTGACCGCCCTTGAACATGACGACTTGCGCGCCTTCCAGTTTGTCCCAGGTGAAATCGGGATCGGGTTCGCGGGCGGTGAGGAGAAAGCCGTCCATTTCGTTGATCTGGGCAAAATGCACCGCCGGCGGCGTTTCGCCCTTGGCCAGCGAGTTGAACCCCTGGCTCAGCGCCGACTGAATGACATGGGCTGAGCCGTCTTCGAGCGCCGCGATGGCCGAGACGCCGGGAGGCGAAACCGACCATTCCGGCTCAAGCCCTTCCGCTTTCAGAAACCCGCCCGACATGGTCGAGATCAGCGGCGAGTAGAAGGCGGAAAACAGGGTGAACTGGATATTGATTTTCTCAGCCATGATTTGGGTTTCCTCTGTTCGGTGACGCGGCGGTTATTGACCGCCCAAGAATTCGTCGATCCAGCGCTCATAGTCGGCGTTGCGTTTTACGGCACTGGTGAGCTCGGCGGAGGGAAGGCCCTTGAGGTCCTTCGGCGCCGTGCCCGCGCGCAGGGCCTTCATGGTCTCGTAGACCGCCTGGTATCCGGCCGCAATGGGCTGGTGGCCCTGCAGGCAAATCCGCACGCGCCGGGCGCTCAGATAATCCAAATCCATTATCTCCGGTCCCGCGCCGCCGATGATCAGCGGCAGGTTGACCGCGTCCGCGGCCGCCTCGAGCTGCTCTTTGGTTTTCACGCCGACGAGGAAAATCGCATCCACGCCGCATTCCTCGTAAGCTTTGATCCGCGCCACCGCGTCCTCGATGCTGCTCTTCCACATGGCGCTGGTGCGCCCGACGATTGCGAGCCCGGTGTCGCGGCGCGCCTCCAGCGCCGCCTTCATTTTGCCCGCGCCCTCCTCGATGGACGTAAAGCGCGTCTCGCGCGGACGGCCATATTCCATCGGCAGCACGGTGTCCTCGATCGACATGCCGCAGACGCCGCCCGTCTCCAGCTCCTCCACGGTGCGCATGACATTGAGCGCGTTGCCGTAGCAATGGTCGGCGTCGACCATCAGCGGCAGCTCGCCCGCCCGGCAGATGCGCCGGCACTGGTCGGCGAATTCGCTCATGGTGATGACAATATGATCCGGTGCGCCGAGCATGGTGAGCGATGCGACGGAGCCGGCGAACATTCCGGTTTCGAAGCCCAGATCATCCGCGATGCGCGCCGAGACGGGATCGAAGACGGAGGCCGGGTGAACGCAGGCGTGCCCCTCCAATATGGCGCGAAATCTCTCCCGCCGCTCTGTGAAGCGCATAACTGCTCTCTCCTTTTGTTCGTGCCGGGCGCGCGCTAATTCGATCCCGCGACCTTCATGACGAAGGGATTGCCGCTTCCCTCGGCCGTACTGATCCACACGCTCTTGGTCTGCAGATAGCTGTCGATGGCTTCGGCGCCGTTTTCCCGCCCGATGCCTGACTGCTTATACCCTCCGAAGGGCGATGTGACCGAGACCGCGCGGTAGGTGTTGACCCAGATCGTCCCGGCCCTCAGCCGTTTCGCCATCACGGTCGCGCGTTTGATATTCTGCGTCCATACCCCCGCCGCGAGACCAAAGAGTATGTCGTTGCCGATCCGGATCGCGTCCTCCTCGTCCTTGAACGTGATGACGGAAAGCACCGGCCCGAACACTTCTTCCTGGGCGATGCGCATGGAATTGTCGACATTGTCGAAAATCGTCGGGTGCACGAAATATTTCCCGCCGCCCTCATCCGCGCCCGCCGGGCCGCCGCCGAGCACGCATGTCGCGCCTTCGCCTTTGGCGATGCCGATATAGTCGAGCACTTTCTCATATTGCGGCGGCGTCGTGACGGGTCCCACCTGGGTGTCGAAATCCTTCGGGTCGCCCATCCGCGCCTGGCCCGCGACATCGACCAGCTTTGCCATGAAAGCGTCGTGGATCGATTCCTGCACCAGCAGCCGCGAGCCGGCGATGCAGGTCTGGCCGGTGGCGGCGAAGATGCCGGAAATGGCGCCGTTGACGGCGTCGTCGAGAATGCAGTCGTCGAATACGATATTGGGCGATTTACCGCCCAACTCCAGCGAGACTTTTTTCAAGCCGCTCGCGGCCAGCTCATAGACGCGCCGGCCCGACAGGCCGCCGCCGGTGAAGGCAACCTTGGCGACCTTGGGATGGGTCACCAGCGGTTCGCCGGTTTCCTTGCCCGTCCCCGTCACCACATTGACGACACCCGGCGGGAAGCCGGCCTCCTCCACCAGTCTCATGAATTCGAGCAGCGAGGCGGAGGTGAACTCCGATGGCTTGATGACCGCGGTGCAGCCCGCGGCCAGCGCCGGGGCCAGTTTCCACGCGACCAGCAATAGCGGCGAGTTCCAGGGCACGATCATGGCGCAGACGCCGACCGGTTCGCGCAGCGTGTAGTTGAAGGTGTCGGGCTTGTCCGAAGGGATGACCGATCCGGTAATCTTGTCGGCCAGCCCGCCATAATAATAATACCATTCGGGCAGATACTGGCACTGCGCCTGCATCTCGGAGATGAGCTTGCCATTGTCGCGCACTTCCGTTTGCGCCAGGCTTTTGGCATTGTCCGCGATCAGGTCGCCGAGCTTGCGCATCATCCGTCCGCGCGCGGTGGCGGTGGTGTCCGCCCAGGGGCCGGAATCCCAGGCCGCGTAGGCCGCTTCGACCGCCTTGTTCACGTCCGCCTCACCGCATTTGGGGATCAGCGCCCAAGGCTCGCCGGTAAAGGGATCCTCGGTTTCGAAAGTTTCGCCGCTCTCGGCTCCGCACCATTTGCCGCCGATATAGGTCTGGTATTTCTTCAAATCAGTCATCGGGAATTCGCCTCTCCCTGTTTCTCGCCACGGGCCCGGGTCTTTGTCTTTAGCTTGCGTCCTGACGGGCCTCGCTGCAAGCTCTTGTGGCAGGCGGACAGGGAGAAACAGACTTATGAGTTTGTACCGGTATTTGCTGCCCCTCTTGCTCATCCTCGGTTCGGCCGCGGGTGCGCGTGCCAATGACTCCACGGCTATCCTGGAGACCGGCGGGCTGCGGCTCACAAACTCCCATGACATAACGATGGTGGCGGAAGAACTCTATCTGAGTTTTGAAGAAGTGCGCGTCCGCTACCGGTTCCGCAATATGTCGAGCCGGGACATTGTCACCCAAGTCGCCTTTCCACTGCCCAAGTTAGATGTCGGCGAGGATACCGGATATTCCATTACCGCCAGGGACCCGGAGAATGTCATCGGCTTCGCGGTGGAAGTCGAGGGCCGCAAGGTCGCGCCATCGCTGGAGCTGCGCGCCACGGTGAACGGCGTCGAGCGCACCGGCATGTTGAAGCGGCACGGGCTGCACATTCTCCCCTTTGCCGACGATTTTTACGCACGGCTTGAGAAAATTCCCGCGTCGTCGCGCGGCGAACTCGAACAGGCGGGGCTCGTCGATTGGCGCTCGGCATGGGGTGCGAACAATGTGCCGCTGCCGACCCCGCACTGGATGGCGCATGCCACCTTCCACTGGCAGCAGGTTTTCCCCGCGGGCAAGACAATCGAGGTGACCCACCGCTACACCCCGGTGCCGGGCACGAGCTTTTACGGCGCCTATCTGCTGGAGGATCAGGGGTTGCGCGACAGCTATTGCATGGACGCCTCATTCCGGAAGGCGGTCAAGCGGCTGCTGGCGACAAAGCCAAACGGCATCATGCGCGAGCTTCACTATGTGCTGACCACCGGCGCCAACTGGAAGGGTGCGATTGGCGATTTCCGGGTCACCATCGACAAGGGCAAGCCGGGCAATCTGATTTCACTCTGCATCGACGGCATCCGCAAGACGGGGCCGACGACATTCGAGAAGCGGGCGAAGGATTTCGTGCCCGAACGCGATTTGAAAATCATGCTGCTCGAGCCCCATGGCGGACAATAGAGCCATGCCGGCCATGCTGCCTCGGCTGAAGCCCGATCCCCTGCCGCCCGTCACCGCGGTGCCGGAATATCTCGCAGAGGGCGATCTACGGTCCGATTATGACGATACCAAGAGGGTTCTGCAGGTGCCGTGGATGGGTGTCGTCGCCATGGCATTTGCATCTTACCGGAACCTGTACCGCGCCTTCTGGCCGGCTTTTCGCGGCAGCTTTGCGGGTAGCGAACTGGTCGAGATCAGCGCGCGGCTGCGCGCCGGTGTGGAGCAGGCTGTGGTGTCCCTGGACCCGCCGCCGATCGTCCCGCGCCTGAAGGCACTGGGCTATGCGCCGCGCGAGATCGACCAGATCCGAGACATGATCGAAGTGTTTTCCCACGGCAACTTTCCCTACGCCCAGATGGCGACGATTGTTCGGTTGCTTTTGGAAGGCCACGAGTTGGAGAATGGCGCGCCGCCACAATCCTTTTCTGGCCGCCATGCGCCGGAAATTTCGGTGCCGTTCGTGCTGGTCGAGGCGCATCACGTGGACCAGCCGACCCGCGAACTCTACGACGATATAAAGACCCGGCTCGGCCTGCCCTTCGTCAATACCGACTACCGGGCGCTGGCGCGCTGGCCGAGCTATTTTTCGCTCGCCTGGGGTGATCTGAAGGGCCATGTGCAAACGGAACCCTATGAGGGGATCGTGTCGTCCCTTCACGCCGATTTAGTCGAGGCTTGCCTGGAACTGCCCAATCCATCGGGCCTGACCGCTCAGGCGCTTCGCTCGGCGGCCGAAAAAGACGCATCAACTGCTGAAGTTCTGGAGGTTGTGCAACTGTTCCATTGGCTGCTGCCGGGGCTTGCCGCCAATGTCGCCTTTTTCAGGGCGCAGTTTGACGCTTAGGACGCTCGGTCCTTCATGGTCCCGGATCATGGAGAAAATTGCCGCAAGCCGGTCCCGGTCGATTGCCTTGGGCAATGGACTTTGCCGGACTTGCGACAGGGTGCAAATCCAAGAGGAGCTTCGGGGTGACTGATTGGATAAGCCGATCAAAGGACTTTGAGGCGCTCGATCCGCGGTCAAAAAAACAACTGGCCAGCCTCAAGGCCGTTAAGCTTCCTGCCGGGAAAGTGCTCTTCAGGCCGGGCGATGAAGTCGCCGGATTTGTGCTGGTGGTCAGCGGTCGTGTGGATGTTTACATGACCGGTCCCACGGGACGGGAAATCCTGCTTTACAGCGTTACGCCGGGCGAAACATGCGTACAAACCACGCTGGGCCTTTTGGGCGAGGGGGACTATTCGGCGGAAGCCGTGGCCGAAACCGCCATTGAAATTGTCATCATCCCGAAGCCCCTGTTTCTGGGCTTGATCGAATCTTCGGCTGGGTTTCGGACATTTGTTTTTCATGCGTTCGCCAGCAGGCTCCAATCGATAATGCAGGTATTTGAGCGGGTCGCCTTTCTCAAGGTCGAAGAGCGTCTGGCGGCCATTCTCCTGGAACGAGCCGATGAATCCGGCCTGCTGCACAACACGCATCAGGAGCTCGCAACCGCGATCGGATCGGCGCGCGAAGTCGTGTCAAGGCGCCTTGAACTATTTGGCAAGAAGGGGTTGGTCACACTCGAACGTGGCAGTATTCGGATCATCGACCGGTCCGGGCTTGCGCGATTGACCGCGTGAAATTCCGCATCGCGAATTTCCTCGTTATGTGACCATGTCACTGACAAATAACGCCCACTCTGTTGGATTGTCTCCAATCGCAAGGCCCGCAACGGGTTGGTGAGAGAAGGAGACATGGCATGTTCAAGAAAAATGTCGGAACAATAGACCGCGCTGCGCGGGTCATTGCCGGGGTCGTATTGTTGGCGTTGTTCTTCGTCTATCCAGACGCATCATGGCGCTACTGGACGCTGATCGGAATTGTCCCGCTGGCGACGGGACTGATGTCGAACTGCCCACTTTATTCTATTTTGGGCATTTCCAGCTGTTCGCCGGAAAAAGCGTAATTGCCGAGACCGGGGCCGCGCGGCGCAGCGTTCCTAGCCTGCGCGCCCCCTGACCACCGCAAAGGCCTCAAGCGCGCGCTCGCGTGCCAGCTTGTGATCGACGATGGGCGCGGGATAGCCCTCGCCAAGCGCGACGCCGGCCTTGGCCAGGGTTTTCTCCGGCGCGCGCCAGGGCGAATGAATGTGGCTCTTGGGCAGTTTCGCCAGTTCCGGTATCCAGGCTTTCACATAAGCGCCTTGCGGATCGAATTTCTTGCCCTGGAGCACCGGATTGAAGATGCGGCCATAAGGCGCGGCGTCCGCGCCGCAGCCCGCGACCCACTGCCAGTTCGCGGCGTTGCTGGCAAGCTCGGCGTCGACCAGCGTGTCCCGGAACCATTCCTCGCCGCGCTGCCAGGGCACCAGCAAATCCTTGACCAGGAAGGATGCGACGATCATGCGCACCCGGTTGTGTATCCAGCCCGTCGCCAGCAATTCGCGCATGCCGGCATCGACGACCGGGTAGCCGGTCTTGCCGCGTTGCCAGGCCAATAGCGCCGTCTCGTCGTCGCGCCAGGGAAAAGCGGAAAAGCCGTTACGGAAGGGCGAGTGGAGGATGTGCGGCCAGTGGAACAGAAGATGGGCGGAGAATTCGCGCCACAGCAGTTGGCGCAGAAAACCCTCCGCGCCGGCGCCGGCGCCGGCCTTGCCGCCGCTTTTATTTGCCGCCTTTTGCACGCCATGCCAGATTTGCCGCGGGCTGATCTCGCCGAAACGCAGATGGGCCGAGAGCCGGGACGTCCCTTCCCTATCTGGCCGGTCGCGGGTTCTTTCATAGCCGGCCAGGCCGGTATCAAGAAACTCGTCGAGCCGCGCCAATGCACCCGCCTCGCCGGGCGTCCATGCGGCGGCGAGCCCGCCGGCCCAATCCGGCCCGGATGGCTGTAATTTCCAGGATTGCAGCTTATCGCTGTCCACGGCGTCGGGCACCGGCGGCAGCACGGGCGGCGCCGGCACTATCGCGTCGGGCTCACCGGCATTGAGGCATGCCTTGTAAAAAGGCGTGAACACCCGGTAAGGGTCGCCCGAGGCGGTGGCGATTTCTTCCGGTTCGATCAGCAATTGCCCGGAGAAGCGCCGGCAGCGCACGCCGGAGCTTTCCAGCGCGCGGGGCAGATCGCGTTCGAGTTTCAGCGCCCATGGTTCGTAAGCCCGGCTCCAGTAGATGGCGCGGGCATCGGTCTCGCGGGCCAGATCGGCCAGCACGTCGAGCGCGGGTCCGCGCGCCAGAACCAGCCGGCTGCCGCGCTTGCGCAAGTCCTTGTCCAGCGCCACGAGGCTTTCATGAAGCCACCAGCGCCCCGCCGCCCCCATTGCCCAGCGGTCGGGACCATCATCATCCAGGATGAAAACCGGTATGACGGGACCGCCCGCCGCGGCTGCTGCGGTGAGCGCGGGCTGGTCGTGCAGGCGCAAGTCCTGACGCAGCCAGAGAATGACGGGGCGTTGTGTAATCGAATTCTCCCGAAGCCGGGTTTCCCGGATCGTTCCGCTGCGCCTTCTATAGCGCGCGCGCCTCAGCGTGCAAGACCCGCCACAGCTTCCTTATGCAATTGGGTCGATTCGGGGCCGAAGCAGCAAAATACCACACGCTCGATCTCGCCGTCGCGTGTCGCTTCCGCAACCGTCCGTACGGCGATATGGGCGGCGCGGTGGGCGGGAAAGCCGAAAATACCGGTGGAAATGGCCGGAAAGGCGATCGACCGCAATGCGTGCCCGCGGGCAAGCGCGAGAGAATTTTTGTAGCAGGCGGCAAGGGCCGCGTCCTCGCCGCTCTCCCCGCCGCCCCAAACGGGCCCGACCGCATGGATTACATGGGAGGCGGGCAAGGCGTAGCCGGATGTGATTCGCGCACCGCCCGTCTCGCAGTCTCCCAGCGCGGCGCATTCCTCCGCCAGCGCCGGCCCCGCCGCGCGGTGTATCGCGCCGCACACGCCGCCGCCAGGCATCAATTGCGCGTTGGCCGCATTGACGATTGCGCCGACCGCCAGCGTCGTTATGTCGGCGTCTATGACTTCAAGGAGTGCGGGCATTGCTGTCTTCCCCGGAAGTTGCGCATCTGGCCAGACGGTTCTACTTGTACCCTGCATTTCGGCGCGCCATGCGCCCCGGCAGCCTTTGAAAACCGTTCAATTATCGGCAGCGCGCCGTCAATGTTATAATGTTGCATAAAGTCCATCTTGCAGCGAGACTGTGCGAAGCATGAGAAATACAGGATTTCCCGCGCCCGGTCACGATCACAGCGCCTGCGTCGAGGTCTCGATGGCGCGCGCAAGAGAGGCTTTCGCGCGGCGCGGCGAGAGATTGACCAAGCTGCGCGAGGCGGTGCTGCGAACGATTGCCGAAAGCCACGAGGCGCTCGGCGCTTACGAAATCATCGGCCGGTTGCGCCAAAAGGGCCGCGAGGTGGCGCCGGTGTCCGTCTACCGGATCCTCGATTTGCTGCTCGACGCGGACCTCGTGCACCGGATTGAGAGCCGCAATGCCTTTTTTGCCTGTCACTGCAAGCATGATTCGGCAAAGCGCCCGGTTCTGTTTCTGCTTTGCGAGAAATGCGGGACCGTGGGCGAATCGCATGATCCGCGGCTGGAGGAAACACTCGGTGACAGCGCCGGCGCGGTCGGCTTCACCCTGCACGGCGCCGTCCTTGAAGTGAGCGGCCTGTGCCGCCACTGCGCCGATTGAGCCGGCGGGAAACGCCTCTCCCGTGACGCCAAAAACAACACCGGAACCTCTTTTAAGCGCGAAGGGCCTGTGTATGCGGCGCGGTGATCGGACAATTCTCGATCATATCGACCTTACCGTGTCGCGCGGCGAGATCGTCACCGTGATCGGCCCCAACGGCTCGGGGAAAACGACGCTGGTGCGCGTGCTGCTCGGCCTGAGCACGACCGATGCGGGCAGCATCGCTCGCGCGCCCGGGTTGAAGGTCGGCTATCTGCCGCAGAGTTTCGACGCCGACCCGACCATACCGCTGACCGTGGCGCGGTTTTTGACGCTGACCCGCCGGGCCAGAGATGAACGCGTTGCGGAGGGTCTGCGGGAGGTTGGCGCGGGCCATCTCGCAAGCGCCCAGATTTCGCAGCTTTCCGGCGGCGAGTTCCAGCGGGTGGCGCTGGCCCGGGCATTGATCAGCGACCCGGATATCCTCGTGCTCGACGAACCCGTACAGAATGTCGATTATTCCGGCCAGGCCGATCTTTATGCGCTCATCGGCCAGATCCGTGACGAGCGCGGCTGCGGCATTCTGCTGGTCAGCCACGATCTTCACGTTGTGCTCGCCGCCAGCGACCGGGTGATCTGCCTGAATCATCACATCTGTTGCTCCGGCGTTCCGGAATCGGTCGCCAGGCATCCGGAATATCTACGGCTGTTCGGGCCCGAGGCGGCCAAGGTTCTGGCTGTCTATTCCCACGCCCACGATCATGTGCATGATCTGTCGGGCGAGGTGGCCGACGGTCACGAGCATTAGGCGGCGCCGGCAGGAATGGGGCGGGCCAAACCGCCGCGGATCTGCGGCCGGTTTTTTTAGCTTACCTTCATGTTGTCGCAATCTCTGTGACAATGCGGCGCTCGTGGGCTGCAACAAATCAACCTATACTCGATTGACGTGACAATGCTCATTCCACCATTTCCTCGGGCCGCGATGCTTTTCTGCGTGCTGGCGCTGGCGTTTGCCTTGGGCGCGCGCGCGGAAGGCGCCGCACCATGGCAGAATTGGCAAAACACGCTGCAAGCCGGTGATCCGCTGGTTGGCAAGATCTGGTCGGTGCGCGAGAAGCGCTTCATCACCGCGCGGCGGCTGGCCGATGACCTCGGGCAAGCAAAGTATATTCTGATCGGCGAGATACATGACAATGCAGATCACCACCGTCTGCAGGCCTGGCTGATCGACCAGGTTGCCAAGGTGCGCAAGCCGGCGGTTGTCATGGAGATGATCAGTCTCGACAAGGCAGCGAAGCTGGGTGCCTATTTGGCCAGGCCGGACGCGAGCGGAGCCGGGCTCGGTCCCGCGCTGGACTGGGCCAAGGGCGGATGGCCCGATTGGAGCTTTTATCAGCCGATTGCCGACGCCGTGTTCCGGGCAGGGGTGCCGCTCAGGCCCGGCGACCCGGGCCGCGCGGCAATTCGGTCTGTCGCCAGCGGCGGTCTTGCCTCACTTGAAGCGGATGAACGAAAGCGCCTCGCTCTGGACAAGCCGTTGTCGCCCGGCTTGGACGAGGCTCTCGGCCGGGATATCAAGGAGTCGCACTGCGGCCTGTTGCCGGAAGCCGCGCTTGGCCCGATGACGCAAGTGCAACGCTATCGCGACGCGGGCCTGGCCAGCGCGCTCGTCACGGCAGGCAAGGGCGGTGGCGCGATCCTGATCGCGGGAAACGGACATGTGCGCTCGGACCGGGGCGTGCCCTGGTATCTGGTTGGCCATGCGGCGGCGGCAAAGATCTCCAGCGTGATGCTTCTGGAGATGACGGAGGGAGCCGCCACCGTGGCGGATCTGGCGGTAACCGGCCCGGATGGCGAACCGGCGGCGGACTATTTGTGGTTTACGCCGCGCGCGGAACGCGAAGACCAGTGCGAGAAACTGCGACGGCATTTCGCGAAATAGGACCTGAGCGGACGACCCTGAGCGGTCATTGCGCCATGAGCGCGAGCATTACATTCTGGCGCTAAAATCCGGGACCGCCGTCTGGGTATTATCGGCCGGCGGCAGCGCGGCGAGGGCGCCCGCAGCGTCGTTTCCATAAAAGTGGCGATATCTATCAACCTATAGAAATGATTGATTTGATCTATGTTCATATATATAACATTCTTCCTGTCAGATGGTGGGGTGGTTAGATCTGGTGAGTCAGGTTCGCCCCGATGGGATCCACGGGAGAAAAGAGATGACGACGAAAAGCGAAACCGGATTTATTCCTTCTTGCATGCCCAAGCAGGTTGGAACCTGCGCCCGCTGTGATTTGGCCTATGATTGCCAGACCAAGATGTCCGGGCGGCTGATGCCCTGGCCGGTGATGGCTCTGGCCGTGGCCGTTGCCCTGACCGGTGTCTTGGCGCTCATTCTCTGAGGCCGGATTCGGGCGAGCGAGACCTGCGTCGGTTGGCGATAGCCGCTGATCGGCCAGGAACTGGCTGGCCCATTCTCGCGTTTCATGCCGTTCCATGGCCCTGTGGGCCGTTATCGTGATTTCAGCATCTGCGATCGCGGCAGGCCGATAACGGCAAGCGCGCTACCCCGAGGCAAGGCCGGCTCCCGTGTCAGAATACCGGAGCCCAAACAGTTGCGGTTTCTTCTTGGCCTGATTTGAGGAAACACCGTTGCCGGCGCGGATAGCCGTTTCAGCGAGTTGTTGCATTTGGTCCACCGGCAATGACCGGGCGTGGCCCTGCAGTCCTGTCCAGCGCCCGCTCAGCCCAAACCCTTTCGCGAACCGCGATCCGGCGCCAACCCCGGCGCGAGGTCTGTTGACTCTGACGCCATATCCGCGCGCCCGGAATGGCTCTGAACCGGCCGAGAAGCGCCGGTCGATTATAGAGTCTTATTAACACTCATTACATATGATCTGACGGAATTTACTTTCGGCAAGGCTGCTTACATGGCGAGTGCAACTATTCCAGACAATGAGCAAGAACGTTTGCGCGCTCTCCGCAGTTACGATCTTCTCGATCGCGATGTCGACGATGTCTTTGAAGCAATAATTCGGACTGCCGCAGATGTTTGTGATGTCGACATCTGCGTCATCGCTCTTATCGACCGGGATCGACAGTATTTTCTTGCCAGAAAAGGCATGGAGCCGAAGGAAACGCCGCGGGCTATTGCTTTTTGCGCCCACGCGATCCTGGACCCGGAGAAAACATTCGAGATACCCGACGCGACAAAGGACCCGCGCTTTGCCGACAACCCGCTGGTTACCGGCGAGATCGGCGTTCGGTTTTACGCCGCGCGGCCGCTAACGACGCCGGAGGGATACGCTATCGGCGGTTTATGTCTGA
This sequence comes from Hyphomicrobiales bacterium, assembly GCA_021775575.1. Taxonomy (GTDB): domain Bacteria; phylum Pseudomonadota; class Alphaproteobacteria; order Rhizobiales; family Methyloligellaceae; genus JAJFHO01. The sequence goes on along the minus strand of JAJFHO010000104.1, from coordinate 17,184 downwards.
TCGGGAGAAAACCGAAAATTCTCGACGACGTGCAGCGCCAAACGCTCAAGGACCTTGGCGACGTCATCATGGCGTTCTTTGAATCCCGAAAAGCGGCATTGGCGACCACCAAATCGCTTGAAGAGGCCAAAGAAAAGGCGGATTTGGCCAACGGCGCCATCAAAGCTCAGAATGAGCGTTTTAGTGTTGCCCTTGCCAACATGACTCAGGGCCTGGCCAAATTTGACAGTGAGCAGCGCCTGGTTTTCTGCAATGAACGCTATGCAACTATTTATGGCTTTCCCCATGAACTGATGAAGCCCGGAACGACCCTGCTCCAGATCCTGGAACATCGCGTCAAAGCCGGCCTCTACACATGTGCCAACCCTGAAGAGTATATTGAGGAGCGGCTTGCTTGGGTCCGGGGCGGCATCAAACGAAGTGCCATCAACCCGCTTAGCGACGGGCGATGGATAGCGTATGAGTTTCAACCCCTGCCCGATGGCGGTTGGGTAAGCACTCATGAAGATGTCACCGAGCGCAAGCGGGCGGAGGATGCGCTGAAGGAGCGCGAGACGCAATTCCGCAACCTCGTCGAAGGCTCGATCCAGGGTCTGTTTGTTGTCAGGGATTGGGTGCTCCTGTTCTCCAATCAGGCACTGGCGGATATTTTCGGCTATGAGAGCCCTCAGGAAATCCTTGCCCTTGGACAGGTCGGGCCATTGATAGCACCCGACGAACGCGAGAGGATCTGGCGCTACAAGACGGCGCGAGAGGCAGGAACATATGCGCCTGAAATTTTTGAGTCGCGGGGCCTCAAGAAAGACGGCTCGAAAATCGATATTGAATTTCGGGTCAGACAGGTTGACTGGAACGGCTCGCCCGCCATGCAGTGTGTGGTGGTTGACATCACAGAGCAACGCCGGGCCGAGGCAAGGCTCCAGGCGCAAAATTGGCGATTCAACACCGCGCTCGACAACATGTCCCAGGGTCTTTGCATGTTCGACGCCGAACAACGCATCACTGTGTGCAACGAAGGCTATTTGTCCTTGTACGGATTGACACGTGAGCAGGTGAAACCGGGGACGACCCTGCGCCAGGTCCTGGAGCATCGCATCAGGAACGGTTTCTTCGCCGGTCGGACCCCGGATGAATATATCGCCGAACGGCTTAGTTGGGTGAAAAGCGGTGTGCGCGAAAGCAAGGTTCAAGAACTTAGCGACGGGCGGGCAATTGCAATCACCCATCAGCCGATGTCGGGGGGTGGCTGGGTTACGACCCACGAGGATGTAACCGAGAGGAAACGCTCAACCGATCTGCTGCGCGCGACGGTCGATAGTTTTCCGGGCGGCATCACGATTTTTGGCGGCGATCTCAAATTGCTGCTGGCCAATGACATGTTCTACCGCCTGCTGGATCTCCCGGCTGAGACGTTTCCGGTTGGTTCGCTCTACGAGGACATCGTCAGATTCAATGTCGAGCGCGGAGACTATGGGGCAGGCTCTCCTGAGGAGATGGTTCGCGAACGCCTCGAGCTGGTCAGGAAATTCGAGGAACACGCTTTCGAGCGGCGGCGCCCCGACGGCACCGTTCTGGAAATCCGCGGATTTCCGCTCCCGCAAGGAGGGTTCGTAACCGCCTATGTGGATATTACCGAGCGCAAGAAGGCCGAGCACCTCAATCTCAGGCTGGCCCGAATTGTCGAGGATGCCATCAACGAGGTCTTCGTATTCGATGCCGAGACGCTCAAATTCCTTCAGGCCAATGCGAGCGCTTGCAGAAACCTCGGCTACACCGTCGAGGAACTGGCGAACATGACCCCTCTCGATATCAAGCCCGAGTTCACGCTTGAGCAGTTCGAGGACAAGATCGCTCCCCTGAGGCGCGGCGAGAAGGATCATATCGGGCTTCAGACAAGCCACCGCCGCAAGGACGGATCGCTTTACGATACGGATATTGTGCTGCAGCAGATCCAGTCGGGGGAACGGCCCGTATTCGCAGCGATCGTCGAGGATGTAACAGAGCGCAAGAAGGCTGAGCGCGAACTGATCGACCATCGCGACCATTTGCAGGAGATGGTCGATCTGGCGACACAGAGGCTGAAAACCAAAGCTGAAGAGCTGGCGGAAGCTCTCAAAAAGGAGCAGGAGATGAACGAGCTTCAGCGGCAGTTCATCTCCATGGCAAGTCACGAGTTCCGCACACCGCTGGCGGTTATTGACGGGTCGGTTCAGCGGCTGCTCCGCCGCAAGGACAGCTTGACCGTGGCTGACCTTGAGGACCGGGCAACAAAAATCCGGGCCGCCGTCAAGACAATGACCAGCTTGATGGAAAGCACGCTTTCCTCCGCCCGCATGAATGCCGGCAAAATGGAAATCAACGTGGCGGAATGTGATCTGTCCGGCGTTGTATTGGGAGTGTGCGTTCGCCAGCTTGAGCTCAATGAGGAGCACAGGATCGTTTGCGATCTGAAGGAGCTTCCATATAACATCGCCGGAGACAGTGCAGCACTCGAGCAGGTCTTTACGAACCTGCTGACAAATGCCGTGAAATACTCACCTGACGGACCGGATATCACGGTCAGGGGATGGCGTGAGGGTGACGAGGCAGTCGTGTCGATGCAGGATTACGGCCTTGGCATCGACGAAGACGATCTGAGCCATATCGGTGAACGTTTTTTCCGGGCCAGGACATCGACCGGTATTGCGGGAACCGGCATCGGCCTCAACCTCACGAAGATATTGATCGAGGAGCATGGCGGGTCGCTCAAAGTCGAGAGCATCAAGGGTGAAGGCAGCACCTTCACCGTCCGCCTGCCTATTGCCGGGCCAGTTCGGCCGAAGCAGGTGGAAGCCGCCGTTGCCTAGCTCATGAAGAGGTGCGAATAGTGCGGCAATCTTCCCTGGAGGAAAGCGCTACTCCGCCGCCTGCAACGATGGCTCGGCGCCAGATGTTTTGCTGTCCGCGCTTTGGCTGGGGCTCGGCCAATTTGCCTTGGTGACAGGCCCGAACTTCTTCAGAAGTTTCTTGATATAGGTGCGGTAGCGATAGTGCTGCACCTCGAGCTTGTGCCGCGGCGAGTCGATATAGGTCACGCCATGAAAGGTGTCGGGCCGCGCAGATGACTTCAATTTGCGGAACCAGGCGGCCCGTTCAGGATCGCATTCCTGCGCCACCACGAAACTCGCGATCATCTGGCCCTGATAGTCGGCCAGCTGCCAGAAGCCGCCATCGGCCGGCTGCACCAGCCCGACAGCGAACAGATTGTCCATCTCCCGGTGGCAGCTATTGAGAAACAGCGGCGAGGAGCCGTCCTCGTTGGCGATATATTTCTTGTCCATGAACGGGAAGGTGAGGTGGTAGCCGGTCGCGTAGATGATGAGGTCCACCTCCGTTTCCGCGCCGTCCTTGAAGAAGACCTTCTTGCCCTCGAAGCGCTCGATATCGCCACGCGGCTTGATCCGCTGATGGGCCAGATGGTCGAGATAGGACGACGCCATGCTGGGAAAGGACTCCAGAATCTTGTGGTCCGGCTTGGGCAGGCCTAGCCGCTCATAGGGGCCGACCACGAAATAGATCGCCATGCCGTACATCCAGCGCAGGACACGGCGCGGGACCGGCCAGCGCTGGGTGCGGTCGAGCCATTTGTCGAGCGGGCGCCCGAACACGAATTTCGGCAGAAAATAATATGTGCGGCGCATGGAATGCTCGACCGTGCGCGACAGATAGGCGGCGTCCGCCGTCAGGTCGCAGCCGGTATTGCCGGCGCCGACGACGAGCACCCGCTTGCCGCGCAGCTGGTCGCGGGTCTTCACCTGGATGGCATGCAGCGACTCACCGGTGAACTTGCCGGGATACTCCGGGATGCGCGGGTCCCAGTGATGGCCGTTGGCGACGACCACGCCGGCATACTCGCGCGGCTCCTTCTCGCCGGCGATCTTGACCTTCCATTTGTCGCCATGCCTTTCCACCTTCTCGACCTCGGTGTTGAAAGTGATGGCGTCATACAGGCCGAAATGGCGGGCGTAGGACTGGATATAGTCGATCGCCTGCTCTTTGGTCATGAATTGCGGATGCTCTTTCGGAATCGGGTATCCGACATATTTCGACAGCGATTTCGAGGTGTTCAGGCAGATCGTTTCATAAACATAGCTCGGGGCGTCCGGATTCCAGATGCCGCCGACATCCGCCTCCCTCTCGAAGCAGTCGAAGGGGATGCCGCGTTCCTTGAAATTCTTCACCACCGGCAGGCCGCAGGCTCCGGCGCCGATCAGGCAATAACGTTTGGCGGATTCGGTACTGGCCATTGTCGAACCTCAATCGCTGGTGGAGCGCATGACGGCGGCTTGCAGGCAGGCCGCCGGTCCATTAAGTCTGTCGGTCGAATAGCATATATTAAAGGAAGGGGCATCCGCCGCGAAAGTGGTGATCGGTCGCATGTCGGCGATGCCTCCGCCGGGAGCTGTCCATGCCGGACGATCTTGTGGTCAAGGCGCTTGTCGCGGGCGTTGGCATCGCGCTGGTGGCGGCGCCGCTGGGATGTTTCATTGTCTGGCGGCGGATGGCCTATTTCGGCGCGACGATAGCCCATAGCGGCCTGCTGGGCGTGGCCGCGGGCCTGTTTCTGGCCATCGATCCGGCGATCGGTATCGTCGCCGTCGCGGTGTCGCTTGCGGCGCTGCTCTACGCTCTGCGACGCCAGAATGCGCTGCCGCAGGATACGCTGTTGGGGATTCTCGCGCACGTATCCCTCGCCGCCGGTCTGATCGTTGCGGCCATGCTCGCCGGTAACCGGCTCGACCTCATGGGCTATCTGTTCGGCGATATCCTTTCGGTGGGCAACCGCGACCTGATCTGGATTTATGGCGCCGGGGCGGTGATCCTGGGTGTCACGGGCTGGATTTGGCGCCCGTTGCTCGCGCTCTCGGTGCATGAGGAGCTGGCGGCGGCGGAGGGCGTCGACGTTGCGCGGACTTCGGCCATCTTCATGCTGCTGCTCGCCTTCACCGTGGCGCTGGCGATGAAGCTCGTTGGCATCCTGCTGATTACGTCGCTGCTGGTCATTCCGGCTGCCGCGGCGAGGGCATTCTCCGCCACGCCGGAGCGGATGGCGGCAATCGCCGGCGTTATTGCAGTGCTTTCGGTGATCGCGGGCCTTGGTGCGTCGCTCTGGCTCGACACGCCCGCCGGACCCTCCATCGTGCTGGCGATGGCGGTGTTTTTCACATTCTCCTTTGTCAAAGGGATGCATCCGCGGCACGGTTAGACGCCGGTGCCAGCGGACTGGCAAATAAGCCTTCGACCACATAGAGTCTGACCTATGGCGACAACTCTATCTCCAAGGTATCAAACGACGCCCGTGCGCATCGCTCATGTGACCGTCGGCGGCGGCGCGCCCGTCGTCGTGCAGTCGATGACCAATACCGATACCGCGGATACCGATTCGACCGCGGCGCAAATCGTCGCGCTGGCGCGCGCCGGATCGGAGCTGGTGCGCGTGACCGTCGACCGGGCGGAGGCCGCCGCCGCCGTCCCGCATATCCGCGACAGGGTCCGGGCTGAGGGCGTCGACGCACCGATCGTCGGCGACTTCCATTATAACGGCCATACGCTGCTCGCGGATCACCCGGCTTGCGCGGAGGCGCTCGACAAATACCGGATCAATCCCGGCAATGTCGGATTCAAGGACAAACGCGACCGGCAGTTTTCATCGATCATCGAATTGGCGCTCAAGCACGGCAAGCCGGTACGCATCGGCGTCAACTGGGGCAGCCTCGACCAGGAGCTCCTGACCGGGTTGATGGACGAGAATGCGCGCAGGGACAAACCGCTCGGCGCTCAAGGCGTCGTTCATGAAGCGATGGTGCAATCGGCGCTGCGCAGCGCGGCGCGCGCGCAGGAGATCGGTCTTGGCGCGGACAGGATCATTCTCTCCGCCAAGGTGTCGGCGGTGCAGGACCTGGTCAGCGTCTACACCATGCTGGCGGAGCGCTGCACCTATGCGCTGCATCTCGGCCTGACCGAAGCGGGCATGGGCGCCAAGGGCGTGGTCTCGTCCACCGCCGCCCTTGCGATCCTGCTGCAGCAGGGCATCGGCGACACGATCCGTTGTTCATTGACGCCGCAGCCCGGCGGCGACAGGGCCGAGGAAGTGCGTGTCTCGCAAGAGGTGCTGCAGACGCTGGGTCTGCGTTCCTTCGCGCCGGTCGTGGCCGCCTGTCCCGGTTGCGGGCGCACCACCAGCACGGTGTTCCAGGAGCTGGCGCAGGACATCCAGGCCTTTATCCGCGACCAGATGCCGCAATGGCGGACACGCTATCCCGGTGTGGAAACGCTCAATGTCGCGGTGATGGGATGTATCGTCAACGGGCCCGGCGAGAGCAAATTCGCCGATATCGGTATTTCGCTGCCCGGCACCGGCGAAGCGCCCGCGGCGCCGGTTTTCGTCGATGGAAAAAAGACCGTCACGTTGCGGGGTCCTGAAATCGCGGCGGAGTTCAAGGCGCTGGTGGAAGATTATATCGAGACCCGTTTTGGCGCCGGCGGCAGGGAGCGGCCGGCAGCCGAATAGACCTGCCGGCGTCAGTACTCGCGGCCGGTCACGAAATGCGCCGCCTCGCTCAGTGCGGCGGCGCGCTCACCGAAGGGTTTGAGCGCCGCGATGGCGTCCTGTTCGAGGTCCTTGAGAAGGATCCGCGCCTTCTCCACGCCAAATGCGCCAACCAGCGTGGCCTTGCCGGCGCCGCGGTCCTTGCGGGTTTTCTTGCCCAGCTTCTTCGGGTCGCCTTGCGTGTCGAGCAGATCGTCGGCGAGCTGGAACGCCTGTCCCAGCTTGTCGCCATAGGCTGAGAGCGCGGCGCGTTCCTTGGCGCCCGCGCCGCCTATAATGCCCCCGGCCTCACAGGAAAATCGGATCAGGGCGCCGGTCTTGAGCGCTTGCATATAGCGGATTTGCTCGGGCTTGAGGGCTTTTCCCTCCGCTTCGAGGTCGAGCATCTGCCCGCCGGCCATCCCGGCCCAGCCGGCCGCGCGCGCAAGGCCGACGACCAGTTCGCTCCGGACCACAGGGTCCGCATGGGTCTGGCGCCGGGCCATGATTTCGAAGGCAAGCGTGAGAAGCGCATCGCCGGCGAGAATGGCGCTAGCCTCGTCGAAGGCGATGTGAACGGTCGGGCGGCCGCGCCGAAGCTCGTCGTTGTCCATGGCCGGAAGATCGTCATGGACAAGCGAGTAGCAATGCACGCATTCGATCGCGGCCGCGGCGTCGAGCGCATTCTCCGTCTTGACGCCGAACAGGCCCGCGGTTTCGATCATCAGGAAAGGACGCAGCCGCTTGCCGCCGCCCAGCGCCGCATAGCGCATTGCCTCGGCCAGCCGCCGCGGCGGCGGCGCGGGGCCGCGCGAACCCGACAGATGATCGCTCAGCCGCTGCTCGACCAGCGCCGCGACGATGGAAATTTTCAGCGCGAACGTCATCGGTGGACGCCCCCCTCCGCGCGTACAAAACGCCTCTCGCCCACACTGATACCACGTTGCACCAGTGCCCAGCCAGAGGGTACAACACGGCCCATGCCGAATCGGCCACCAGCTCCCGCTTCCGCCCGCGGGCGGCGTTTCGGCCGGAAGCTGCGCATTTTGACCATTGCTGTGTTGTTTGCCGCGGCGCTGCCTTTGTTATTGATTGGGCTGTTTCGCTTCGTCGATCCGCCGGGGTCCATGGTGATGGCGGGCCGCTGGATCGGCGGCGTCACCATTCGCCATCGCTGGGTGCCGCTGGAGCGGATGTCGAAGATGCTGGTCCGGACCGTCGTCACCTCCGAGGACACGCGATTTTGCGATCATCTGGGCGTCGACTGGGGTGCGGTGGAGGACGCGATCGAAGAGGCCGGGGAGCGCGGCGACGCGGCGCCGCGCGGCGCCAGTACAATCCCGATGCAAACGGCAAAGAACCTGTTCCTCTGGCAGAGGCGCAGCTATCTGCGCAAGGCGATCGAGATTCCGCTCGCCTACGCCATGTCGGCGATCTGGCCTAAACGCCGCATGATCGAGGTCTATCTCAACATCGCCGAATGGGGCCCGGGCATTTTCGGCGCCGAGGCCGCGGCGCGTCACCACTTCCGGCGCGGCGCGTCGAAGGTTACCGCGCGCCAGGCGGCCCAGCTTGCCGCCGCGCTTCCCAATCCCCATGTGCGCAACGCGGGCCGCCCGGGTCCGCGCACGCGCCGCCTGGCCCGGCATATAGAGCGGCGCGTCGCCAGGGAGCATGTCAGGCTTGACTGCATTTATCCTGCCCCGGCGCGATAGCGCGCCGATCAACTTCCGTAATCGCGCAAGCATCAGCCCCGGCAAAATAAAATCACATCACAGCACGGCAGGGGCTCGTCGATCCAACATGCCGGCCATGGCATCCAGGGCTTGATTTGTCTCCCCGCACAAGCGGGTCACAACCTCCGCGACGCTCTCGACCTGCCGGCACCAGACTACTCCCTGTCCGGCCGGTTCGGTTAACAGCGGCGTGATGTCGGCTTCCTCGACAGCCGTGATCAGGTCGCCAACCAGTGCGTGCTGATAGGGCATTTTCAGAGGCGCAGGGGCCTCCGGCGCGGACCATTCCTCGCTCCAGCGCGAGCGCAGCTGGCGTTGCGGCTTGCCGGAACTGGCGCGGGTGATAACCGTATCACTGCTTTGGGCCGCCAGCAGCTTGGCGACCTTGCCTTCGGCCAGGGCATGTTCTTGCGTGGTCAGCCAGATGGTGCCCAGCCAGACCGCTTGCGCGCCCATGGCCAGGCTGGCGGCGATCTGGCTGCCATGACCGATACCGCCGGCTGCGACCACCGGCACGTCGTTTGCCATTTCGACAATCTGGGGGATCAGCGTCAGGGTGGAGACCTCGCCGGTATGTCCGCCGGCCTCGGTGCCCTGGGCGACAATGACTTCGATGCCGCAATCCAGCGCGGCGCGGGCATGCTTGGGCAGGCCGATGAGGGCGCCGACCGGTTTGCCGGCATCTTTAACGCGTTTCACGCGATCGGGCGTGAAGCCGGTCCCGAAGGCCACGAAGTCGACATCTGTCGAAAGTACGGCGTCGAGTTGTGCTTCGAAAAAGGCATCGCTGCGCATCATCGAATTGAAAAAGCTCTCGCCCGCGGGTTCCGGCACACCATATTTGTCCCGCAGCTCGGCAACGAACTGCCTGTGCGGCCCGGGGAGTTCGGCGCGCAGGTCGTCGAGGGTTTTGCCCGCCGGCATGCCCTTGGGCAGCATGATATCGACGCCGAACGGCTTGTCGCCGACCTGCGCGCGGATGGTCCGAAGCTTTTCAGGGATGGCGTCCGGCGCGTCGCGGGCGGCGCCATAAATGCCCATGCCGCCGGCGTTGGTCAGGGCGGCGGTAACGTCGATGCTGTGGGCAAAACCGAATATTGGCCGGGACATGCGGAGGTTCCGGCAAAGCGGGGTATTGAATTCCATCAGTAATTTCCTTCCGCCGGTACAGCTGGCAGCGCAATCGGCGCCACGATTTCGCCAGTGGTGTCAGCCGTCACGGCCAGGATGCTTCGTGACCGCGAGATCATTCCTGCCAGTCCCAGGGCATCGCCAATCTCTATTAATAGGCCGTGACGCGGCCTCTGGCCATTGCGGTCAAATGCACGTATAAGAGCGCCGATCCGGTCACCCTCGTAGCCTCGCCTGGAAATGATCCACCGCCGCGCGGGCGACCCGAAGCCATGCAGACGCGCCGAACCGTCATAGCGTCACGTTCCGTCTGCAATGCATGAAATGAAGGAGTTTGAGAAGTGGCAGTCCCGAAGCGAAAGGTATCGCGCAAATCTCGCGGCCAGCGCCGGTCGACGGATGCGCTCACGCGCCCGGCCTATGTCGAGGACAAGGACAGCGGCGAATTGCGCCGTCCGCACCATATCGATCTGAAGACCGGCATGTATCGCGGCCGGCAGGTGCTGGAGCCGAAAGAGGATATCTAGACGCCCGAGCCGAGGAGCATCCCGATGATCTTGAGCCTGCCGTGGATAGCGTTGTCGCTTGCCGCATATAATGTGATCGTTTTCGTAACGGGAACGCCATTCGAGGCCACCATCTGGCAAGTGCCGATGCTGTCGGGAGCGGTCTGGAATTTTACGCTCGGTGACCTGGTTGTCGCGGGAACGCTGTTTTTGCTGTTTATCGAGATTCTGAAGGCAACGCGCACCGGGGGCAATTCGCTGGTCGATCACGCCATGTCGACGATCGTCTTTATTATCTGTCTGATCGAATTCCTTGCGCTTCCGCAGGCGGCGACATCGCTGTTTTTCTTTATTACGCTGATTGCGCTGATTGACGTGATTGCAGGCTTCTCGGTAACGATCCGGGCGGCGCGCCGCGATTTTGCGGTCGGCCCCGGCGGCCATCTCTAGCCGCCCGCAGGGTTACTTTCTAACTTTGCAAGTCGTGACGGCCGCCGGCGGTCGATATCTGCCTGCGCGCCATGGCGCCGGCGTAGCTTTGAGCCGCCCTTTCGATCCGGTCGCGGCGGGCGCTGCGCTGGACCTTTACACCGTCATATTGCACCGATAGCTGAGCCAGAAACGGCGCCGTGGCGCGCAACAGCACTCGTCTGCCGGTATTCTTGCCGATAGCCGCTTGCGTCTTTTCCCGCACCAGCGGTACGGCGTCGCCTTCACCTTCCGGGCCGTTCTTTCTGGGAACGGGGAGGTTTCTTTTGCCGTATCGCTCGGCCAGGTGGCTCTTGTTAACGCTAAGCGTATCCATTTGATTTCCAGATGTACCGTTTCGGGACGATCACGGCAATCGTCGCAATCTTCGGACCAGTTTTGCGCGGATGGACCAGGAGACGGCATCGGACTTCGCGTGGGAGGCCGGAAAATGCCGGTCGCCGGCGTCGGAGCCGGTCGTCTTCTTTACCCTGTTTTTCCCATTTCTTAAGACATCTCTTAAGACTTGGGCCCTAATTTGAGAGTCTGTGCGGGCCTGTCGGGCTCATCGGGTCTGGCGCCGGAAAATCAGGTGGATGTAACGAGTTTGGCTATTTCCCGCGATACAAGTCTGCGTCCGCGGCCGACGCGCCATTCGGAACCTGCCCAGGCGCACCGCGGACATGGTCCAGCGCCCTCGGCGCCGATGCCCAAGGCCATTGCGACGATGGATGGCGGTCAGCGCAACGAGCTTGTCGAGGCGATCACCGATATCCTGCCGGGAAATCTCCCGGGCCGGCGGCAGGGCGCGTTGGTCATCGCCGCGATCGGAAATCTTTCGCTGATCAACGAGGCGTTCGGCTTCCAGGTCGGCGACGAGGTCATCGCTATCGTCGGCGCCCGCCTCAAGGGCTGTCTGCGCGAGCGCGACAGATTTTGTCCGTATGGCTCGAACAAGTTTGGAATTCTTCTTGCCGACTGCGAGCCCGATCACCTCGAATTCGTCGCGACGCGGTTGATCCGTGCGGTCCGCCAATCGAGCATAGAAACCTCCGCCGGGGCCGTTTTGATCAATATCCGGCTTGGCGGCGTCCTCCTCCCGCATCAGGCGCGAACCGTGCAAGATGCCTTCAGCGGAGCACTCGATGCGCTTCACCAAGCGCGCGCCACGCGAGGGGACAGCTTTATGCTGTTCGACAACTCCGAGACCCGCAAATCGCAGCGCAAGCGCAATATCCTGATCGTCGACGAGGTGATCCGCGCCCTGAATGAGCGGCGGATGGTCCTCGCGCTACAGCCTATTGTCCAATCGGGATCGCGGCAGAACGCATTTTACGAATGCCTGCTCCGGATGCAGAAAGCCGACGGCACCTATGTCCCCGCCGGAGAATTCATCACGGTGGCGGAAAAGCTCGGGCTGGCCCGGCTGGTCGACCATCGCGTCATTGAGCTTGCGGTCGGGCTTCTGAAATCCGCCCCCAATCTGAAATTGTCGATGAATGTTTCGGGCGAAACCGCGACGGATAGCGACTGGCTTTCGCTGCTGCGCGGCCTGACACAGGGAGACGAAACGCTGACGCACCGGCTGATGGTGGAAATCACCGAGACGGCGGCGCTTACCGATATCGAGAAGTCGTCAGGGTTCGTGAATGCCCTCAAAAAGATCGGATGCCAGGTTGCCATCGACGATTTTGGCGCTGGCTACTCCTCGTTCAAGAATCTAAGACATCTCAATGTCGACATCGTCAAAATCGACGGGTCCTTCGTCAAGGACATGGTGGCAAGCAGGGATGACCGGGTGCTGGTCGGCACGCTGGTCGATCTGGCGCGCAACTTCTCGATGAAGACGGTCGCGGAATGGGTGGGAAACGAAGCCACGGCCGATCTTGCGGAAAAAGCCGGGGTCGACTTTTTGCAGGGCTTCTATTTCGGAATGCCCCAGCTGGTAGGCATTCCCTCGCAACAATCGGCGGGCGCTCTGGTCTCTGCTTCGCCCGAAACGCCGGGCACGACTGTTCAGCCCGGGTAGGGGGCGGCTTGTTGACGGCCGGGCCAACTGGCGGCGCGTCGCTTCATACACTGGATTTCACAAGAAAAGCGGAAATTGTCAGCTTGATCGGCGCGACAGCTGTTCGAGCTTGTCCTGCATGGCCGATAGCTGGCTTTTCAACTCCTCGATATCGTCGGCGCTTTGCTGCGCCTCTCCGGCCGCACCGGCATCTTCGCGGTCGCAATCAGGCGCACTCGGCGCTCCGTCAGCAACCAGATTGTTCGCATTGAACGGGTTGAATATGCCGAGCGCCTTCTCGAACAACACCATATTCTGCTTGGCCTGGCCCTGCATCGCATCAATCGCACTGGTGCCGAACGTATTTGCAAACTGTTCGCGATAGCGGTCCTGTTCGCGGGTAAGTGAATTGAGGCTGAGCTCCAGATAGCTGGGTACGAGGCGGCCGACACTGTCGCCATAAAAGCGTATCAGTTGCCGCAAGAAACTGACCGGCAAAAGATTTTCGCCCCGGCTCTCCTGTTCCACAATGATCTGGGTAAGCACCGCGTGAGTGAGATCCTCGCGGGTCTTAGCATCATAGACGACGAAATCGCGATCCGCCCGAACCATCTCGGCCAGATCGTCCAGCGTCACATATGAACTCGTATCGGTGTTGTAGAGGCGCCGGTTCGCGTATTTCTTGATGACTACGGGATCCGCACTCTGCTTCGACTCGTCGGTCACTGCCAAAGAAATCTCCACGCGTGTCAATTTCGCGCTTTTTTGCGCGGTGCAAAACAAATACCATATTTTTTGTGCAGGGCACCAGAGGATTCCGATAACAACGTAAAGGCTGTTCGTGGCGGGAGCAACGAAGGGTTTGGCTGGATCACACGCGTTTTTTTTAGATTTGCTAAGACTCGACCATCGGCGGCATTCTCACGCGCCTTTGCACAGGCTAAAATCAGGATGCAATATTACTGCGCGGTTATATGGCGGCAGCGTCGCCGGACCGCCTAAACAAAGGGGAGCCGAACATTCGGTTCATGGAGGTCAGTCATGAGTGACAAGGACGCAATCGTTATAGCCGGCGCCGCCCGTACACCGGTCGGTTCATTTAACGGATCGCTGAGCAAGGTTTCGGCCCACTATCTGGGACAGGTCGCGATCGGCGCGGCGCTGGAGCGCGCGCAAGTTGCGCCGGGCGACGTGTCGGAGGTTATTCTCGGGCAAATACTCACCGCGGGCGGCGGACAGAATCCGGCCCGCCAGGCATCAATCGGCGCTGGTATTCCGGTCGAGGCTCCGGCCTGGGGCATGAACCAGTTGTGCGGCTCGGGGTTGCGCGCGGTTGCGTTGGGCGCCCAGCAGATTCAATCGGGTTCCAGCAGCATCGTCGTGGCCGGTGGCCAGGAGAGCATGAGCCAGGCGCCGCATTGCGCGCATCTGCGCGATGGCCAGAAGATGGGCGATCTGAAAATTCTCGACACCATGATCGGGGATGGCCTGATGGACGCATTCAACGGCTACCATATGGGCGTCACGGCGGAGAATGTCGCCCGGCAGTGGCAGATCACCCGGGAAGAGCAGGATGCATTCGCGGTGGCCTCGCAGAACAAGGCGGAAGCGGCCAGGAAGGCCGGCAAGTTCACCGACGAGATTGCCCCGGTGACAGTCAAGACCCGCCGTGCAGAAACGGTTGTCGAGGAAGACGAATATATCCGCGAAGGCGTCACGCTTGAGGATATGCAAAAGCTGCGCGCGGCATTCGACAAGGAAGGCACGGTGACGGCCGGAAACGCCAGTGGCATCAATGACGGCGCCGCGGTTGCCGTCCTGATGAGCGCGGGCGAGGCAGAAAAGCGCGGCGTAACGCCGCTTGCCCGGATCGTCTCCTGGGCCCATGCCGGCGTCGACCCGTCAATCATGGGCACGGGCCCAATTCCCGCCTCGCGCAAGGCGCTGGAGATGGCCGGCTGGACAACCGACGATCTTGATCTGGTCGAGGCCAACGAAGCCTTCGCGGCGCAGGCCTGCGCGGTCAACAAGGATCTCGGCTGGGATACCGACAAGGTCAATGTCAATGGCGGCGCGATCGCCATCGGTCATCCGATTGGCGCATCGGGCGCGCGCGTCCTGGTGACGCTGCTGCATGAAATGCAAAAGCGCGATGCCAAGAAGGGCCTCGCAACACTGTGTATCGGCGGTGGCATGGGCATAGCCCTGTGCGTAGAGCGCGGCTGATTGCAGGAATGAAACGAAACAGGGAGGGGAACCATGTCTAGAGTAGCATTAGTGACAGGCGGCACGCGCGGTATCGGCGAGGCCATTTCGAAGGCCTTGAAGGCGGCTGGATACAGCGTTGCCGCCAGCTATGCCGGCAATGACGAGGCGGCCGGCAAATTCAAGGAGGCGACGGGCATCCCGGTCTACAAATGGTCGGTTGCCGACTATGACGCCTGCGCGGAGGGGACAAAGCAGGTGGAGGCCGACATCGGTCCCGTTGACATTCTGGTCAACAATGCCGGCATTACCCGGGACGCCATGTTCCACCGGATCACGCCGGAGCAGTGGAAAGAAGTCATCGACACCAATCTGAGCGGTTTGTTCAACATGACCCACCCGATCTTCCCGGGCATGCGCGAGCGCGGGTTCGGCCGGATCATCAATATTTCCTCGATCAACGGACAAAAGGGTCAGATGGGCCAGGTCAACTATTCCGCCGCCAAGGCCGGGGACATCGGCTTCACCAAGGCGCTGGCGCAGGAGGGTGCCTTCAAGGGCGTGACCGTGAATGCGGTCTGCCCCGGCTATATCGGTACGGAAATGGTGCGTGCAGTGCCGGAGGATGTGCTGAACAAGAATATTCTGCCGTTCATTCCGGTCGGCCGGCTTGGCGAGCCCGAAGAGATCGCGCGCTGCGTGGTCTTCCTGGCCTCCGACGACTCCGGCTTTATCACCGGAGCGACGCTGAGCGCCAATGGCGGCCAGTATATGATCTGACGCGGGTCCGGTCGCCGTAGTGACCCAAAGAGCGGCCACCGGCGTCGGTTTTGTAGCGATATGTCTCTGGTCCCTGCTGGCCAGCCTGACGGCGCTGGCGCGCGACATTCCGCCCTTTCAGTTGGCGGCGATGAGTTTCGCCATCGCCGGCATATTGGGTCTGGCCTATATCGCCATTTCGGGCACACAGATGGCGGCGTTGCGCGGCGTGCCCTTGCCGGCATGGGCGCTGGGGGTCGCCGGGCTGTTCGGCTATCATTTCCTGTTTTTTCTGGCGCTCAGACGCGCGCCGGCGCTCGAGGCCAATCTTCTCAACTATACCTGGCCGCTGCTTATTGTTCTTTTCTCCGCCCGCATCCCCGTGCAAGGCGCGCGCGCAGGGCTGCGCTGGTGGCATCTCGCGGGCACGGCTCTGGGGTTCGCTGGAACGCTGCTTATCCTGACCTCAAGCGGCAAGCCGGGGTTTCACGCGCAAGCCTGGAGTGGCTATCTGGCGGCGGTCGGGGCGGCGGT
This sequence comes from Hyphomicrobiales bacterium, assembly GCA_021775575.1. Taxonomy (GTDB): domain Bacteria; phylum Pseudomonadota; class Alphaproteobacteria; order Rhizobiales; family Methyloligellaceae; genus JAJFHO01. The sequence continues at coordinate 1,269 of JAJFHO010000104.1, read as the reverse complement.
CGTCTGGGCGCTCTATTCGGTTCTGTCCCGGCGTTTCGCCCATGTGCCGAGTATCGCCGTCACCGGCTATTGTCTCGCGACCGCGGCTGCGGCAACGCTCTGCCACCTGATTTTCGAGACTAGCGTTTGGCCGGGCGACGCGGGCGGTTGGGCGACGATTGCCGGTCTTGGCGCCGGTCCCGTCGGGCTCGCCTTTTACGTGTGGGATTATGGCGTCAAGCATGGCGACATTCGCGTGCTTGGCGCGGCGGCCTATGCGACGCCCCTGCTGTCGACCCTGCTTCTCGTGCTGCTTGGTCTGGGGCAGTCAACCCCGGCGCTGTGGGCGGCCTGCGCCCTTATAATCGGCGGCGCCCTTCTGGCTGCATGGGACATGTTTCCCCGCCGCACGGGCTCTAGGACCGAATAGCGGGCGACCACCCTTCCGGCGCTATTTCGAAGCTGGAGAATTCGAAGCCGGGCGCGACCGTGCAGCCGACAAGCGACCACGCGCCCAGCGACCATGCCTGCTGCCAGGCATGAGCCGGTACGATCGCCTGCGGACGCGCGCCCGCGGGGAGGTCGGGGCCGAGGATGTGCACGCTGGCGCCGGCTTGATCGTGGATATCGAGTTCAAGCGGCGCGCCGGCGTACCAGTGCCAGATCTCGGCTGCGTCGATGCGGTGCCAGCGCGACAGCTCGCCTGCCTTGAGAAGGAAATAAATCGCGGTTCCGGCCGAGCGTCCGCCGAGGGCGGCGGCATCGCGATAGGTCTCGCGAAAATGGCCGCCCTCCGGGTGCGGCGTGAGATCAAGCAGGCGGATTACGCTATCCGCCGAGAGAATCTCAGGGTCCGGATATCCTCCAGGCACCATCACGCATTGTCCTTGCGCCTGCGGACTTCGCCGAACACTTCCCAGTCTTCGCTGGTCGCCATATCCAGATTGGCTCGGATTTCGCTGCTCCCCGGGCGCAGGAAGGGGTTGGTTGCAAGTTCTCCGCCAAGCGTTGTCGGAAGTGTCGCTTCGCCGCGTGAGCGAAGCTCGGCCACTTCGCGCGCGCGCGTCTGGAGGGCCGCGTTGCCTGGCTCTATGGTAAGCGCGAATTCCGCATTGGACTGGGTATATTCATGTCCGCAATACATCTGCGTCTCCGGCGGCAGGGCGATGATCTTGGAGAGGGAATGCCACATCATTTTCGCATCGCCCTCAAACAGGCGCCCGCAGCCGAGCGAGAAAACCGTGTCGCCGACGAAGGCGACGCCGGCGCCCGGTATCCAGTAGCAGATAT
>JAJFHO010000103.1 GCA_021775575.1 Hyphomicrobiales bacterium | reverse complement strand
GCAGGGGCCCAACGCGAGGGGCCGGCTCCGCCAGTCATCATCGCGGAAGGGCTAGGGAGACCGCCGGCGGCCGAGCCGGGGCTGGTCGACCTATGCCCTTCGCTCCGGACCTCACCATCAGTCACGCAGTACTTGGCCTTTCAAATCGAGTAAGAAGATGCCGAAAAGATCAGGATTTATTGGCGCTTTCGAAAAGAATGCCAGAGAGCACGTACGCGCCGAGTTCAAGATGATCCGAGGCGAGCTATTCATTGATCTTCGCGTTTTCGTTACGGGCAGCTCGCTCTCGAAGCCCACGCCGACCCAGAAGGGGCTTTGCGTCAGTGCAAGCCTGGCACCCAAGCTCAGGGAACTGCTTGATCAGGCCATCAAGCTTTCTCCAGCGGATGATTAGGAACGTAGAGACAATTCAGACGGGTGTGCTGACAAAGGTGAAAACTGGAAAAATGTTACCCAAGACGATTGCCGGCTCGCTCCATCTCGAGTTTAAACGCTGCGGGCGTCCGAACTGTCGTTGCAGACGAGGTTGGTTGCACGGACCATATTTCTACCGCCACTGGCGCGAACGCGGCCGCCAAAGGAAAGCCTATGTTCACCGACGGGACGTGCCAGCTGTGCTCCTGGACATCCTGGACCGGCGTGAACGTTTCCCCTCATGCGCCGCCATGCGCGAAGCAGTCGAGTTTCAACCTTGTCGGAAGGAAATGAGCCATGGATGTGCGAACTGACTTCAAATCTACTGTGCCGGCTGTCGATGAGCCGGATCGACTTGCCGAGATGGAGGAAGCTACTGCCTTTGAAGCGCGCGTCCAACAGGAAGCAGCGGCTCAGTTTCAGAGGCTCAAGGACGAGGCCCGCGCCCTCTTCGGCATGGTCGACGGCCGGCCTGGAGTTCGTTCGCCGCACGAGTGGCAGAAGCTTCTTGAACGCGCCGGGGACGAAATCGGCAATGGCCGGTTCATCGTGCGCTGCCTTGGGGCGGAACGCTATCTCGATGCCCTGACTGTTGCCGTCTTGATCACATTGCGGCAGGGGCTGATTGCGGAGAAAAGCCCGCTCTCAACAGCCGGCGTTATGCGGATCGATGCGGCGGTCCTCGCCTACTACAACATGATCCGTATCCAGGGATGGATTGGAAACCTGGCGCCGAACGATACGAATACGACACCAGCCAGCGTCATCCCGCTAAGATCCTAGTGATGGACGTGCTGGCCATCTATGGCCAATCGATACGCGATAATCCGGACGTGGTGGCGCCCGAGCGCATCGGCTATGCCCTCGATGCCTTGGAGGGCTTCTGGCAGGGCAAGACGCTCGCCGAAGTGAAAAAAAAGATACTTGCCGGAAGTATGTGAGCTGGCGAACCGCGCAACGATGGAAACATGCCAAGACGAGCAACCGCAAGGTCGGCGTTGGCACCGCACGCCGCGAACTCGAATGTCTGCAGTCTGCGATCAACCACTATGCCGAGGAATACGGGATACATGGCATCGTAAAGATCACGCTCCCACGGAAGCCCGAAGGCCGCGACCGCTGGCTGACTCGGCAACAGGCGGCACAACTCCTCCGGGCTGCGTGGCAAAACAAGCGCCACCGCCATCTAGCACGCTTCATTTTGATTGGTCTCTATACGGGCACGCGGCACACAGCGATCCTAAAGCTACGTTGGTTGCCATCACCGGATGGCGGATGGTTCGATCTTGATCGAGGCTTGCTCTACCGCAAGGGAATTGGTGCTGCCCAAACAAAGAAGCGCCAGACTCCGTGTCGGATCCCACCGCGGTTGATGCCTTGGCTCAGACGCTGGAAGGAGCTGGACGAGAAGAAAAGCCAGATCCATATCGTCTCATGGGGCGGCGTCATTAAGAAGGAACGTCGAGCCTGGGCACGTGCGCGGGACGCGGCAGGCCTTGGCCAAGAGGTGACGCCACATGTTCTCCGGCATACCGCTGCGACATGGCTTATGCAGCGAGGTGTCGATCTTTGGCAGGCTGGCAGCTATCTCGGCATGGATCCTATAACGCTGAAGAACGTCTATGGGCGTCACCACCCCGATTTCCAGAGCGAGGCAGCCAACGCCTTCCAAAACCGCAACCGCCAATAAACCGCCAACGAAACCCACAAATGTTTCCGGGACGTTCCGGGAATATCATTTGCGGTTCACACCCAAAAGTGGCGGTTTACCGCAATTTCCTGTTTCGGCACTGTGTTCACATCGCAGGGGTCACTGGTTCGAGTCCAGTACCGCCCACCATTAACTCTACGAAAATCCAGCCGCCGGCCCCGGCACGGCCAGCCCGCATTGGGCGGAAGCTCCAAAGACTGCCCTCCCGGCCTTGTTGCGCCAATCCGCCGGCCGGCATGTTGCGTCATGCGGCGCTCATGCGGTAAACAGACTAATCTATATATTCTACTTGCCTTCTGGATTGGCGCAGGGCCCGGTTCGGACCGGCGAACAAGAGGACAAGAGGACGGCATGGCCAAATCGGCAAAGCGGGAACAATTAATCGAAACGGCGATGCGGCTGTTCTACACCGACGGTTTCAACGCCACCGGCATCGACAGGATCATTGCCGAGGCGGGCGTTGCTCGGATGACGCTGTACAAGCATTTCAAATCGAAGAACGAGCTCATCCTCGCGGTGCTTTCGCGGCGCGACAAGGAATTCCGGGACTGGTTCGAGATCTCGATCGAGGCACGCGCGCGCCGGCCGCAGGACCGGTTGCTGGTCATGTTCGACGTGCTTCACGAATGGTTTGAAGGAAAAGCCTTTCCGGGAATGGTTTTTTCCGGCTGCGCCTTCATCAACGCCTGCGCCGAATTCAGCGACCCCGAAAATCCGGCGCACCAGATCGCGGCGGAGCATAAAGGGCAACTGCTCAATTATATCACCCGGACCGCGCGGCAGGCGCGCGCCAGCGCGCCGGACGAGCTCGCCCGGCAGCTCATGCTGATCACGGAAGGCGCCATCGTCACCATGCAGGTTTGCGGCGACCGGAAAGCCGCCAAGCGCGCCAAGCAGATCGCGGCACGGTTGATCGAGGAGCATTTCCCGGCCGTGGAAGCGTCTCCGGCGCGCGAGACGGCCTGACCGGCTGGCCACAATTCG
>JAJFHO010000102.1 GCA_021775575.1 Hyphomicrobiales bacterium | reverse complement strand
CCATGTAATCAGCTTTACGTTTTTCAACAAAAGCCTGCATGCCTTCGTTCGGTTCCCAGTCAGTGAAATGCAAAGTGAGCCAATCACGCGCATGACCAACTGTCGCATACCAAACCTGCTCTTTGAAATAGTTCGTTTGAGTTTTGGTGTAGCGCATACACTCTGGGAATTTGTTGAGAATCTTGTTGGCCATCTCATTGCAGGCCTCGTCGAGCTTTTCGCGCGGCACAGCCTGATTCACAAGACCCCACTCAACAGCTTTTTCAGCTTTGATTCTCTCATTAAGAAACAGAATCTCACGCGCTCGGCGATCACCCACAAAAATTGGAAGCCACTGAGTTGCGCCACCACAAGCGACTGAACCGACTGTGGTGCCAATCTGACCGATGTAAGTGTCATCAGCTATGATGGATAGATCACAAGCCATGTGTGACTCATTACCACCACCAACAGCCATACCGTTCAGGCGGCAGATAACTGGTTTGCCGCACTTGAGAATCGCTTCGATGTAGGCTGTGAAGAGTCCCATGTATTTGAAATAGTCGCGCGGTTTCTGGGTGTAGATTTCCGAATACTCTTTGACATCACCACCGGTGCAAAATGCTTTTTCACCAGCTCCAGTAAAGATAATCACACCAACTGCATCATCCCAAGTAGCATCTGTGAAAGCCGTCGCTAGCTCTTTGAGAGCTGGTGTGTTGTAGGCGTTGTAGTTCTGAGGGCGATTGATTGTGATTCGTGCAATCATATCGCTTTTCTCGTAGAGAATCTCTTTGAAACCATACTGTTCAGCTGATTTCGGTTCAAAATAATTCACTGTACCCTCCGAGGGTTTTGGCGGAGCGGTGATTGTTTCGGGAGCCATGTTAATCTCCTTAGTCTTCTGCGCGAGTCCGCGCCTTGTTATATGCTTAAAGTATCAGTTGTCAGGACAATACCTGAGCCACCAGAAGAGCTTCTGATCGCTCAGTCCACTATTGTGAATATATGTATTCAGAACTCGGAAATCCAGATGTTCCAGCGCTAGCCTTTCAATCTGTCTCCAGAATCTTCAATCTATTGCCCAAGAAGTGCTTGCGGGGCGCCACCCAGCCAGGCGCGAAGAAAGTCTCTTATAACCAGAAACTGGGTTACAACTCTTGGTCGTAACCCAGCATCCGTTAATCAGGGGGAGTATAGTCTTGTGGAAATTACTTTGTAATCAATTAAAGGCGCCCACGCCGTTCTCTGAGCGCTCCGGACGCTCCGGACGCTCGAAGTTATCGCGGTCAACTTGGCTTCCAACGCTCCGGAAGAAGGGGTTATTATAGCCAGAGACTGGGCGTAGTTGGTCGAGCCAGTAAGCTTGATCATCTCGATGACAGACGAGCATTCGCTGTTCATCTTCGGCATTCTTGGCGCGATGATACTTCAAGTAAATGTGTCGCTCATCAACTCCCAGAATCTCGACCTTTCCAGACTCATGAGACATTGCAAACTTCAACCGCTTAGCCAATCCTGAACATTTCTTCTTGGCTTCCTCTATCTTGAAGTAGGCTTCGACTATCGGAGTTTCGAACGGTTCATTGCCCTCAGTTGGGCGACCTTGGAATACATAGTATTGAGGGACACCGAGGTAAGAGAGCTGATTCCAAAGTTCAGCCATCACATCAGGATCATCTGAGATTCCTCGAATGAAAGGACTTTGATTCACGCAAATCACACCCGCCTCTTGGAGAACTCGGATACCTGCGCGCGATTCTTCCGTTAGTTCATTCGGATGATCAAAATGACACATGAAATAGATGCGCTTCTCATTGGTTGAGTATTTGCGCAAGACCGCTAGCAATTCAGGGTCTTGGGTGAATCTGAAGGGATTAAACGCTGGCATTTTGGTGCCAACGCGAATAATCTTCACATGCTCGATTTCTCGGAGGGCTGCGAAAATCTTCTCCAACTTCGGTGTCTGAATAATCATCGGATCACCACCAGTAAGGAGCACATTGTCGACCTCTGGGTGGTTTTTGATATATTCGATTCCTTCGAAGACATCGAAATTCACTTCATCATTGTCATTCATGAACAGACGCTTGCGGAAACAATAGCGACAATATGCGCCGCAGGCTTCATTGCACAGTAACAATACAGTTGAACCGTACTTATGCTGTACACCGCGCTGAACTGTAATTGCGGTTTCGTTTGAGGCGTCAAGTGAACCCCACTCTTCGAGCTCCCGCTCTTGGGGAATCACTAACTGCCGAATAGGATCTTTGGGATCATCCCAGTTGATTAGACTGAGATAGTAATCGTTGGCGCGAAATGCATAGCGTTTGCTAACTTCTTTGAGCTTAGCTTTTTCTTCATCCGAAAGCTGTGTTATCTTATCGATGCTTAGGATGTATTTAGCGCGCTTGCGCTTTTCTTTGACCAACGCGGCGTTTGGCGGGGTCTCAGCGCTCTTTGCATTTTCTACAGACATGGAACGCCTCCTTCCAGTTTTGATACTTGACGCCGATCCTGACGTCTCGCGAGTTTGCCGCATTCTATGGTGGGGGAACCATCAACGCATTTCTCGGCGCTTGCCGTGCGTTTTCCGCCTCTGTACGATTATTATCTCGTACTCTCCGTGGCGTTCTGCGGGGTGAAGGATTACTTAGTTGAGAGGATGCTACGAAACTGATCTTCTGATCTACAAAGTAGCGATCTTCTGCTGGGCGCAATTAGAGCAACGTCTTCAGACTCGAGACGTAGCGTCAGAATCTTAAGTGGCCGTAGCGCCAGTATGAAGGTAAATTAAGCCCAAAAGAGGCTTCTGTCAAGGAAATGGAGATTCTAGAGAGCTGCGTCAATCATTGTATCTCACTGTATCACACGCGGTTACGAGCAGATTGGGACAGTTGGATCACATAACACATTGTATATCAACGCATTACACCACAACGTGCTGGATCGGGAGGCCGTAAGTTACTGAATAGCAATCACTTCACTTTTATCAATAATGATTATCGGTCAGCGCTATTAATCTGTCCGTTAGGTAGGATTTCAGCAATTCCACTGATTCACAAGGGCCAAACCGCTCACATATTTGGAGCTCTTGGTGAGTCGAAATGGGAAGTGTGAGGAGATATGTGAGGCTTGATCATCGGTCGTTTGATCATACTTGAGTTCTAGGACTATTCGTCGGCTATCACAAGAATGGTCTGTGAGTTTGCCATCTGGTAGCGGTTTATAGTACTCCATAGCATAGTCCAGCGTGATTCTGAATAGACCGTCTGAGGATAGAAAATATCTGCGTGTGTAGAGATTCACCAGAGCTGGTTCGAGTTGTGTGAGATTCAAAAGCAGTGGCTGGGGTGTGTCCGAGTTATGGAGCAATACATTTAGTTGCGCTGAATTGAGCGCTTGGCCCAAGCTGAAATCAGTTATCTTCCAGGATTGTTTTTCACCCAACAAACCCTGTTTGATTTTCAGTTCCAGCTGTGCTGTTACATTCTTGCAATGTAGAACGCCATACCAGCGAATGCGCGCTTTCAGGCGCTCGGCCGAGCCGATTAGATTGTCATGGAAATTCTTATAATCATAAGTATCGAGGTATACATTGTTCACCTGACGTTCATAGAACACCTCACGGAAGAGCTCAGGATGGCTCTTTATATACCAGAGAGCCTCAGAAACAGAGATCTCTTCAAGCATGAACTTTCGTTCATACCGAAACCGTGACTGCTCAACGGGTCTATGTTCGAGTTCACTTACTGCTGGCGCCATACTTGATTCCGTAGAGTTGATCTTTAACCTTCAGCTGGTCTGATGTAATCCTGATTCCATCAATAAAGAGAGTTGATCTCTCCTCAATCAAGAATGGGACACCAACAGCGCTAGTGTCAATTCCACTAACAGTGACAGCGGCTGGTCCGAACTCAGATTTCTTTTGAAAGACTGTGAACCCAACACGACAACTATCGAGCTGTAGATTTGTAATTGTTACTCTCGAGTTGTCTTTACTGGCAATTGCAATCTCTGTATTGCGCACTTGAAGATCACTAACTGTAGCGCTACTGCCTTCACCGATACTCAAGGCCTTATCCTGCGCTGAGATAATTGATACTTGGCTAACAAAAATTTCACTTCCCGAAACATCAATCGCATCATTGCCGCAATTCACAAACCGGCAGTCAACAATTTCACCATCACTAAAATCACCATCGAATGCGTCAGACTGTATCTCACTAAAGACACATCCAAGTAGTTTGTAGCCAGAAAGAATGCAATTGAGCGCATCCTCAGAATGATTGTTAATAAACTCACAATTGCGCATTTCCACTGGAGATTTATAGAACGTCACAGCTCCGGTGAATGAAGATTGTTCACTAACAGGAACGCCGAGGCTCTCGAATCTCACATGGGTTAACTTTGACTGCTCTTTTGCGCTTAGAACGACTAGGCCGTTATGATTTGGTCCGTCGCCTCCCCGAATGATTACTGGTTTCTCAGAAGTACCATTGAATTCTAACGGAGAGTGTGAGATGATATGTGATGATTCATCAACGAATTCAAGTATGGTTCCAGCGCTGAGTACAAACCTGTATGCGGGAGGGATAATCAGTTGACCTTTTATCGACCAGACTCCCTCCGGCGCGCTGATAGTCCTCAAACTCTCGTCAACATTGAGAAAGTCGTAACGCTTCAGACTAGTGCGATTGTCTTTGATCAACTCAACTATGCGGCTGACGTTTTCAGATGGCCAAGGCAGTATGTTAACATCACGCTCTTCGGTCAGACCAAAGACGCGATAGCGCAAGCCAGTCACTTCATGTTGCTCAGCATTGCCGCTCTTTTTAGAATCTACTCTTATGAACTCGCTCGGTACGCGCAGATCCTTGCCGGCAATAAATGTTGCCGTCTCAAGTGTCTTAACTGAGCTGTCACTATATACGATAGCCGTCACTTCTACCGGTAACTGCTGAGTAGCGCTGACTTGCAGTGTTAGCTCCTGTTCTGTAGCATGTTCCAGATAGGCATTTACGCCAACCACTGGTTCCAGGAAACTGCGAATGAAGCGTCGGTTGATCTCAAGAACTGACCTATCAAATCTATACTCTGGATGATCGCTATATATTTTACTCAATTCAGAGTCTAAGTCCTCTCCATGTTCCACTAATAGCGCTTCGAGATACTGAGGTCGTGACATACGATCCAATTCACCTAGATACAGGCGATAGAACGCTGTATCAGCGAACATGGCGCCAGTGTAGCGCTCGCGAAGATCACCATTCCAAGGATCCTCCTCGTCTGCTTTGAATAGCGCAGAGACTTCCGGCGTCACACGGCCCGCGTTTGCATCAAACGGAATCGGTTCAAGTTTTGCTGTAAGCGGATTGAAATAGAAGCGCAGTTGAATGGTGTTTAACGCATGGAATCCACCGAGCAAGTCAATAAGCGCAAAATATCTTGCCTGTAGTTCGATATCAAATACTTCTGATGCGCTCAACTCGCCAGTTCGGAACCCTGCGAGCAAATCGCGTGCAAGCAGGAATTGTTTCGACAGGGTAGAGTCGGATAGTGTTTTGTTTGTCTGAAACATCTCAATCGGCAAGGAATTGTAATGCCCGACTCCAGGAAGAGCATAGTCGCGCACATAGCCGCCACTCTCCACCCACCATGGATTCTCATCGAACTTGACAATCGGGGCTTCCCTGCGCTGATTGTTTTCAAGAAGACGTTTCTCAAAACTCTCTTCTAGCGCATAGAGTCCCTTGTCTTCGCCGTTGATTGTGACGTTTACAAACCTATAGCGCAGAGAAATGAGGCCTTCTTGTTTGGCCGCCTGATGGAAGATCCATTCATGAACATAGTTTCTTGTCGCTGGGTTTTGTAGTGAGAACCGCTTCATGCCGTAGAGTGTGCTATCATCACGCAAACTAACGCGCAATGACCATTGCTTCTTGTTTAGATGGTCTGGCAGGTCACCTTTGAGGCGAACTTTGGAGCGCATGATTCTTCCGTTGTAGCGAATCTGCGCTGAAACCCATGAATCATCATCCGTCACAAGAATCCCACGCTCAAGAGCTTGAAGACGTTTGTAGTTTAGCTTTTGGTAGTTGTCGTATGTGATGTCGAATGTCAAACGATCAACATCGGCCAGAGCGCCGCGGATCAGATGACTCGGGAGACTTGCGTTGGTAAGAAATCCGTTTACAAGAGGACCAACTAGATCCGCTCGCTGGAATGCTATTCCGCTGACGAAGACCACAGCAACCAACGCCAAAGCCACCAACCAACGCCAGAGCTTGATAATGCTAGAGAACCATCCAGCAGGCGGCAACCCTAGATTGGGACCGTGTCCCTGTTGGTCTTTGATTAGCATGACTATCGCGCTCAATAAACTTGCGGCGCTTAGATCACGCCTTTGTTATCTAGGAATGTTATTTGCAGATTCGGATCAAGCTCACGCAGAGCGTCACGTGTTTTGTTAAGTTTTGCATATTCAGAAAACTCAACCAAGAATGCGGCCTCGATACTCTCGCCATTCTCATCAAAGCGCCGCAAGTTCACCATATTGCA
>JAJFHO010000101.1 GCA_021775575.1 Hyphomicrobiales bacterium | reverse complement strand
CTCCTCGAGGTCCGCGCAGCAATCGCCGCCCAAATCAGCAGCCTGTGCAGGCGTCAGGGCAATACCGCCCATGAACAACCCCGCAGCAGCCGCAACGGCGAAACGACTGGTCGTCTTCATAAGTCCCCCAATCATTTCAATCTCCACTTTTTTCATTTTGACCAAAGGTTTTTGTCTAACCCCCGAGCAGCACACAAAAACTGGCTTCTGCTCCTTGACGCCAACGGAAGCCATTCTAATAAGCGAATGCCTATCGTTGGCTTGCTGACTTGCTATCATGAGTAACGAATGGGTCAGGACGGGTAAACTGAAATGCACCTTTTGTGGCTCAATAAGTGTGCCTCTGTGTCATTTCGGCCACGCAACTTGGCTGTCCCCGGCAGCAGCATGGTTGTCGTTCCAGGGAATTATTGGCGGTGAAACCGGGAAACAGCACATATCATCGCACAGCATGATGCGGCTATATTTAGTTGAATTGCCTGATTTTTTCATCATCGGAGGCGTTGTTTTCGGATCGACGGCACACCGTTGGACAAAAGAGATTCACGAACACGCGCACGCCCAGGATACGCGATATCAAGGACGGCGCAGGTCCAGCCGGCAAATCGGTCGCGCGAAACCGCTTGCTCGACATTGTCTGTTCGATCTGGTCCGCTAAAATGGGGTTGTCGTCTTATCTGGCATTGGCGCGTCAATGATGATGGAAAACGGGACAAATAATACAAAAACTGCAATCGCGGCTGATGCGGTCGTCGTCGGCGCAGGACCGGCGGGGCTCGCCGCGGCGATCGCGCTGGGCGCCTCGGGGTGCAAAACTGTTTGCGTCGGCCAGAAATTCAATGCCGATCCGGCCCGCCCCGATACCCGTACGACGGCGCTGCTTCAGACGTCGGTGCTATTCTTACGCAATTTGGGCGTATGGCACCGCTGCGCGGAAAAGGCCGCCCCGCTTACCGCCATCCGGATGATCGACGATACCGGCCGCTTGTTGCGCGCGCCCGACATCGAGTTCCATAGCGACGAGCTGGGAACCGGCCCGTTCGGGCACAATATTATCAATTCGGACCTGGTCGGCGCATTGCTGGAAACGGCACAAAGCGTCCCGCTGCTTCGGCTGATCGAAACCAGGAGCGCCGCGATCACGCGGATCGCTGCCGACCATGTTCATGTCGAAACGGCTGAGGGGCAAAGGATCGATGCCCGGCTGGTGGCGGCTGCGGACGGCAGAAACTCTGGATGCCGCGACGCCGCCGGCATCGCCACGAAAAGCTGGGCTTACGAGCAGACGGCCATGGCCTGCAATTTCGAACACACCGAGCCGCATGGCAGCTGCTCCAACGAATTCCACCGCATGGCGGGACCCTTTACAACCGTGCCGCTTCCCGGAAACGCGTCGAGCCTGGTCTGGGTCGAACGGCCCGACACGGCGTCGAGTTTAATGCAAATCGGCGACGAGGAGTTCAGGGAACGGATTGCGGAGCGCCTCCATGGTCTGCTTGGACAGGTGACCGGTGTCGGCCCCAGGGCATCTTTCCCGCTATCGGGACTAACGCCGGCAGCGTTTGCACGCAACCGTGTCTCTCTCGTTGGCGAAGCGGCGCATGTCATCCCGCCAATCGGCGCTCAAGGGCTCAACCTGGGCTTCAGGGATGCGGCCACATTGGCTGAGCATGCGTCGCGAGCCGTTACGGCCGGCCGCGATCCGGGAAGCGATGCAGCCCTGTCGGCCTATCACAATGCCCGGCGCGGCGATGTCCTCACCCGCACCATTGCCGTCGACCTTTTGAACCGGTCGCTGCTGGCGGATGCAGTTCCGCTCCAGGCGCTGCGCGGCGCCGGCCTGCATCTGCTCAAGCGGATCGCGCCATTGCGCAGACTGGCCATGCGGCAGGGAGTGGCTCCCGCATTAAACTTGCCCGAACTAATGCAGGGACAACCTGCCGGCGCGAGTGTCTCCGGCAACTAGAGAATGGGCAGGCTTGGCACTGCACCGGATCAAGGGCTGCGGCATAAGAGAGCTTGACGCTGCCGCCCGGCACTGGCAACAGACCTGTCGCCTGTCTGACGAATTTTACCATGGATCGCCTGGAACATGTCGCCGCTTCTCGTCTTGAGATACCGATTCGAATATTTCGCATTGCGGCTTGTCGTCGGCTTTTGCCGGCTGTTCCCGCTCGACCCGGCGGCCGACCTTTCAGCTCGGGCGCTCAAGCGTCTTGCTCCCGGCAGCCGGCGGCACAAGAAAGCCCTGGCCAATCTGGAAATCGCCTTTCCCGAGAAAACGCCGGAGGAGCGCGAAGCTATCGCGCTCGCCATGTGGGATAATATCGGCCGCGTCATCGTCGAGACCATGCAAATCGACCGTCTGCTCGATCAGCCGGACCGGATTGAAGTCGAGGGCGATACTTATCTTCGTTACAAGGGCAAGATGGGAACCGTTGTCGCAGCATCGATGCATATGGGCAATTGGGAAGTCGCCGCCTGGCCTTTCATCCTGTGCGACAGCAAGATGGCCGGCGTCTACCGTCTGGTCAAAAACCCTTATGTCGATCACTATCTGCGGCGCATGCGTGCGCGAATTTATTCCGGCGGCCTGTTCGCCAAGGGCCGCGCCCGGGGGAAAAGTGCCGGGTTCGGCACAGTTCGTGCGATCAGCGGCCATATTCGCGATGTCCTGAAAAACGAAACGGCGACGGTTGGCTTCCTCGCCGATCTCTACGACGGCAAGGGCATCGAAGTGCCGTTTTTCGGGCAAGAGGCCAGATCAACTCCGTTTCCGGCAATTCTGGCTCGCCGGCTGGGCGCCCGAATGTGGATCGGACGCTGCGTCAGGATTGAGGGACAGTCGAGATTTCGTGTCGCATTCAGGGAATTGAAGGTTCCCCGAACGGACAATTCGGATGAAGATGTACGCAGCATAACAGCTGCGATGCAAAAACAGTTTGAGGAATGGATTCGCGAAACTCCCGGCCAGTATATGTGGACCAACCGTCGATTCGCCTGATCGGCGTCTTCGCAACAGCACCGTCATTCACCCTGAAGCCACTGGAATACTCCAATGTCGACCATGAACAAATCGCCGGCCCATTTTTTCTCGTCCCTCGCAATCGGGGCGCCGGAACCCTACCGGCAAATCCCGGTACGCCTGGAACGCATGATTCACTTTATCCCGCCGCATATAGAGAAATTACGGGCCAAGGTACCCGATCTCGTTACCCAGGTGGATGTGATCCTCGGAAATCTCGAAGATGCCATTCCAGCTGATGCGAAGGAGGCCGCGCGCGCCGGTTTTATCGAACTGGCGAATGCCAGCGAGTTTGGCTCCACTGGCCTGTGGACCCGGATCAATCCCCTGAACAGCCCCTGGGCGCTGGATGATATAACGCAAATTGTCGGCCAGGCGGGAAACAAGCTGGACGTCGTCATGCTGCCCAAGGTCGAGGGGGCGTGGGACATCCACTATCTCGACCAGCTGCTGGCGCAGCTTGAAGCCAGGTACGCTATCGAAAAACCAATCCTGATTCACGCCATCCTCGAAACTGCCGAGGGTGTAAAGAATGTCGAGGACATTGCCGCGGCCAGTCCGCGCATGCATGGAATGAGTCTCGGGCCGGCCGACCTTGCCGCCTCTCGCGGCATGAAGACGACGCGCGTCGGCGGCGGACATCCCGCTTACGGCGTTTTGGCCGACGATAGCGGTGAAGGCGGACGGGAATTTTTCCAACAGGATTTATGGCACTACACAATTGCCAAGATGGTCGATGCCTGCATGTCGTATGGCATCAAACCGTTCTATGGGCCTTTTGGCGATTTTGCCGACGAAGCCGCCTGCGAAAGTCAATTCCGCAACGCCTTCCTCCAGGGGTGCCTCGGCGCCTGGTCTCTTCACCCGACGCAAATCGGCATCGCCAAGCGGGTATTCAGTCCCGACGCCGAGGAGGTCGCCTTTGCGCGAAAAATACTG
>JAJFHO010000011.1 GCA_021775575.1 Hyphomicrobiales bacterium | reverse complement strand
GCGGGACTTGACGGCGGCATCCGCTGATTCCATCAGCCCGACACCGCGGTCGTCGATAACTTGACGACCACTCTACCGTTGGGAACCGAACGGCGCCTCAGCATGCGCGCCGGCTAGGGTTAACGCCCCTCACCGTCATCGACTCTCGCCGATATTCCAAGAAGCATGGGAACAAACGCTTTCACAATTGGTAATGCGCCAAAAGACGATATTTTTGGACGCGGCATTTCAGGATCATTAACTTGATCCAGCGCAACGCGCGGCCCAATTTTCGCGCCACACTGGCGATCCTCCATGAGTCGAGCTGCAGTCCATGCCGGAACCAATCTTCAGCGTAAGTGGCCTGAGCAAGGCCTATCATACCGGCGACGTTGAAATCCGGGCCCTTTGGGATGTGGATCTGACGCTGTATGAAGGTGAGCTGGCCGTATTGCTGGGACCTTCCGGCAGCGGCAAATCGACGCTGTTGAACATCCTCGGCGGTCTCGATACAGCGACCCGCGGCACGGTGCGGTTTCGGGATGAGGAAATAACCTCATTCAGCGACCGGCGGCTAACAACGTACAGGCGCGAGCATGTCGGCTTCGTGTTCCAGTTCTACAATCTGATCCCAAGTCTGACCGCGAAAGAGAATGTCGCCCTGGTCACGGAAATCTCCAATGATCCGATGAAGCCCGAGGAAGCGCTCTCGCTGGTCGGCCTCGACCACCGAATGGACCATTTTCCAGCGCAGCTGTCGGGCGGCGAGCAGCAGCGCGTCGCCATTGCCCGCGCCATTGCGAAACGCCCCGACGTCCTGCTTTGCGACGAACCGACCGGCGCGCTCGATTCCAAGACCGGTGTGGTCGTGCTGGAAGCGCTGACCTCGGTAAATAAAGAGCTGGGCACCAGCACCGCGGTGATTACCCATAATGTGGCGATCAAGAATATCGCGCACCGCGTGTTCTATTTCGGCGACGGGCATATCGTGCGCACCGACGTGAACAAAAAGCGCATCGCGCCGGCAAAGGTCAAATGGTGAGAGGGGCATGAACGCGCTCGACAAAAAACTGCTGCGCGATATAGGGCGGCTTTGGGCGCAAGCCCTGGCCATCGCTCTTGTCATGGCCGCAGGCGCCGCCACCCTGATCCTGGCGGTGGGAGCCTACAGGTCGCTCGAGGAAACCCGCGCCGCCTATTATGAGCGCTACCGTTTTGCCGATGTCTTCACCACGCTCAAGCGCGCTCCCAAGGTTGTCGAACAGCGCATTCTGGAGATTCCGGGCGTCGCCGCGGCCGAGGCCCGGATATTGGAATTCGCCCTGCTCGACATCGACGGTATGGTGCAGCCGGCCACGGGCATGGCCATTTCGCTGCCAGACCATCGGGAAAACCGGCTCAACCGCCTCTATATTCGCTCAGGCCGCCTCCCGCAGCCCGGCCGCCCCGATGAGGTGACCGTCAACGAGGCTTTCGCCAAGGCGCACGGATTTGCGCTCGGCTCGACCTTCAAGGCGATATTGAACGGCTACAAGCGCACGCTGAAAATTGTCGGTATCGCGCTCTCGCCGGAGTTCATCTACGCGCTGGGGCCCGGCGACCTGATTCCCGATGACAGACGCTTTGCCGTCATGTGGATGTCGGAAAAGGCACTGGCCGCCATATTCGATCTGGAAGGCGCGTTCAACGCGGTCACGCTCAAACTTCTCAGGGGCACGTCCGAAGCGGAGGTCGTCAAGCAATTGGACGATGTGCTGGACCGCTATGGCAGCACCGGAGCCTATGGGCGCAAGGACCATCAGTCCAACGCTTTCATCGATGCCGAACTGAAACAGCTGAAGGCCATGGCCAAGGTGGTTCCGCCTATCTTTCTGCTGGTCTCGGCCTTCCTGATCAACATGACGCTGACCCGGCTGATCGCATTGGAGCGCGAACAAATCGGCCTGCTGAAGGCAATCGGTTACGGGCGTCTGGCCATTGCCGCCCATTACACCAAGCTCGTTCTGGCCATCGCCGCCATCGGCATCGCCATCGGCGCGGGCGCGGGCACCTGGCTCGGGCACGGCCTGACGGTCCTTTATGCCGACTTCTTCCATTTCCCCTTCCTGATTTTTCTGCGCAGTCCCGATATCTACGCAATCGCCGGCGGCATCCTGACGGTCACTGCGCTCGCCGGCGGGATGCGCGGTGTCTACGCCGCGCTGACGCTGCCACCGGCCGTTGCCATGGCGCCCCCCGCGCCGACGCAATATGCCCTGTTTGGTATCGAGCGCCTGATCGCGCTTGGCGCCTTTTCCCAACTGACGATGATGGCGCTGCGGCATATGTTTCGCTGGCCGGTGAGAACGGGTCTGACGATTATCGGCATCGCCATGAGCGGCGCGCTGCTGACGACGGCGCTTTTCATGATGGATTCCCTCGAGCATTTGGTCGAGATCATGTTTTTCCGCGCCGACCGGCAGGACGCAACATTGAATTTCACCGACGAGCGGCCGATGACAATATTGCAGGAAGTCAGGCGCCTGCCCGGCGTCACGGTTTCCGAGCCCTATCGCAGCGTCGCGGTTCGGTTGCGCAAAGGTCATCTCCACCGAAAGCTGGCCATATTGGGCAAGCCCCCCGGCACTGATCTGAGCCGTGTCCTCGACCTCAATCTCGAACCGATCACAATGCCCGAGACAGGCCTCGTCCTGTCCGAGCGCGTCGCCTATCTGTTGCAGGCGCGCCGCGGAGACGTCATCGAGGTCGAAATCCTGGAAGGAAAAAAGGGACAGGCGCGGACGCTGGAGACACAAGTCTCGAAAGTCCGGACGGATGGCGAGACCGGCACTGTCATAACGGACAGCAGGCGTGGCCTCAGGCGATTGCCTGTAACTGAGATCTTTCAGTCCTATATGGGACTGCTCGTCTATATGGACCTCGATGCCCTGAACGAAATGATGGATGAATCTCCCGTTGTCAGCGGCGTCTATTTTTCATTCGACCAGAACGAAACGGCGGCCTTGTTCAATGCGATCAAGAAATTGCCAGCGGTCGCGGCAATCGCCCTGCAGGGCGCGGCGCTGGAGAAATTCAGAGAGACCATCGGCCAGAATATCCAAATTATGACAACGGTCTATGTCGGATTGAGCCTGATTATTGCCTTCGGCGTCATATATAACAGCGCCCGCATTCAGCTGTCGGAACGCGCCCGCGAGTTCGCCAGCCTGCGCGTGCTGGGCTTTACCAAGGGCGAGGTCTCGCATGTCCTGCTGCTCGAACTGGCAATCATGGTCCTGACCGCAATCCCCCTGTCGTGGGGATTTGGCTATTCATTCGGCTGGGCAACAATCCAGGGCTTTGAAAGCGATCTTTACCGCGTGCCCTTCATGATCAATAGCGATACCTATGCGATCGCCAGCTTCGTTGTGCTCGGTGCTGCGGCCGCATCAGCGGCAATCGTGCGCAGGAGGATCGACAGACTCAATATGATCCGGGCCCTCAAAACACGGGAATAGGCAATGAACGGAAAATGGATCAAGCGCGTTCTTCTGCTCGGCCTGCTGCTCGCAATTGCCGCCGGCTTCTACTATGCGCTGGCGCCAAAGCCGATCCTTGTCGATACGGCTGTCATCTCACGCAACCCGCTGAAAGTTACCGTCGATGAAGAAGGCGAGACCCGGATCCGCGAAATCTACGTTGTCTCCGCGCCGATCGGCGGCAAAGTCAGACGGTCGCCTCGTGAGGTCGGCGACGCGGCCGTCAAAGACAAGACGCTGGTCGCGGTCATCCAGCCGGAGGACCCCTCTTTCCTCGACATCCGCACACGCCGCGAACTGGAAGCGGCGGTGGCCGCGGCCGCCGCCACCATCGTTCTGACCGAATCGGAAATCCGTCGCGCCAGATCAGAGCTGGTATTTGCCCGCAGCGACCTCAAGCGGGCCCAGTCTCTGGCTGGCCGCGGCACCATATCGCAGCGCACGCTGGAAAAGGCGGCGCTGGAGGTCCAGGTCCGCGAAGCCGGACTGGCCCAGGCCGAAGCCAATCTGGAGCTGCGCAAGCGCGAGCTGGAGAGCGCCAAGGCGCGGCTCATCGGACCCGAACAGCAGAATGCTGTCGACCCGGGTTCCTCCTGTTGCGTGGAGGTGCGCGCGCCGGTCAGTGGGCGGGTGCTCAAAATCCACCATGAAAGCGAACAGATTGTCCGCTCTGGCGCTCCACTGCTGGAGATCGGCGACCCGCATGATCTGGAGATCGTCGTCGATCTGCTGTCAACGGACGCGGTGAAGGTAAAAGCCGGCGCGGAGGCGCAGATCGAAGGCTGGGGAGGCATCGGCGTTCTGAAGGCGACCGTGCTGCGGGTCGACCCGGCCGGCTTCACCAAGGTTTCGGCGCTGGGTATCGAGGAACAGCGGGTCAACACGATCCTGGATTTAACCGATGACAAGAAAAAATGGACCGAGTTGGGTCACGATTTCAGGGTTTTCGTGAGGATTACAGTGTGGAGTTCGCAGGGCTCGCTTACTGTGCCCTTAAGCGCACTCTTCAGGCGCGGGAAGGACTGGACCGTGTTCCGGGTCGATGAAGGAGTTGCCATGTTGACCAAGGTCGAGATCGGTCAGCGGAACACGGAAATGGCCGAACTCTTGTCCGGTCTGACTGAAGGCGACATGGTTGTTTTGCATCCCAGCGACAAGGTCAGCGACAAGGTGGCGGTCGAGCGGCGCGACGCAAACGCGTCTCCCTAGGGGCGGACCAAAAAACCTGGCAGCGTGCGATTTGCGAAAAAAAGGCGGCATTTCCAATCGTCTCTTCCGGACCGATGCCCAAATGCCGTCACTCCACCGTCATCAAGTATATTTTTCGGTTTTTTCCCCTATTCTGCAATGATTTTCCTAAATTGATGATTTGTAGCAGCGCACGAGAAAAATTATTCTATATAACGTGATGACCCGCTAGGCATAAGAAAACGGTCGTCGGGCCGCTGGCATTCAAGCCCGGACGCGAGAGGACAGAGCAATGGCCAGGAAGATCAACGGACCGCGTATTGCCACGGCCAACCGGCTGCGTGACGGTCTCGTCGTGTTCCTGGACGGCAAGGGAGAATGGACCCGCAATCTGTGCGGCGCGCGCGTCGTGGAGAATGATGCCGCGATCGCAACGCTCGAACAAGACGCGGTCGCGGCGGCAAAGGCCAACATTGTCGTCGATCCCTACCTCATCGAGGTAGAGACGTGCAACGGACATGGCTTCGTGCCGGTCAAGCACCGCGAGCGTATGCGTATGAAGGGCCCGACGGCCGGCAATTCCCTGATTTTCCACGGATAACGGCCGAAAGGCATCATCCATGTACAGATATGACGAGTTCGACGCCCGTTTCGTTCGCCAGCGCGTCAGCCAGTTTCGCAATCAGGTCGAGCGGCGGATAGAAGGTGAACTGAGCGAAGAGGAATTCCGCCCGCTGCGGCTGATGAACGGCCTCTATCTGCAGCTTCACGCCTATATGCTGCGCGTCGCCATACCCTACGGCACGCTGAATTCAGCGCAGATGCGCCAGCTTGCGGCGATCGCCGAGAAATACGACAAGGGCTACGGCCATTTCACGACGCGCCAGAATATCCAGTATAACTGGCCCAAACTGTCTGACGTACCGGACATCCTTGATGACCTGGCGGATGTCGAGATGCATGCGATCCAGACCAGCGGCAACTGCATCCGAAACGTCACCGCCGACCATTGGGCCGGCGTTGCCGCCGATGAGGTGGCGGACCCCCGCCCCTATGCCGAACTCATTCGGCAATGGTCGAGCCTGCATCCTGAATTTTCCTTCCTGCCGCGCAAATTCAAGATTGCCGTCACCGGAGCCGCCGCCGACCGGGCGGCGATCGCGTTCCACGATATTGGCTTGCGTATCAAAAAGAACGACGCCGGCGAGACCGGGTTCGAAATTCTGGCCGGCGGCGGTATGGGGCGCACTCCCTTGATCGCGGCACCCGTGCGCGACTGGCTCCCTGGCGAGGATCTGCTCGCATATCTTGAGGCGATCATGCGCGTCTATAATCTGCATGGCCGGCGCGACAACAAATACAAGGCGCGGATCAAGATTCTCGTGCGCGAACTGGGTGCGGATGAGTTCACCCGTCAGGTCGAAGAGGAGTTCGCCCGGATCGACGCGCCGCAGGTCGTCCCGCCGGAGCAGGAACTGGCGCGGATCTCGGCCTATTTTGCGGCTCCCGAGTATCAGGACCTTCCCGACGACGATCCCGTCCACGCGAAGGCTATTGCCGAAGACGCCGCATTCGCGGCATGGGCGAGCGCAAGCGTCGAGCGCCATCGCGTGCCGGGCTACGCGATCGTCAATATTTCGCTCAAGCCTGTCGGCGGCGTCCCCGGCGACGCAACCGCGGAGCAGATGCGTGCCGTCGCCGATCTGGCTGAAAAATACTCGCTCGACGAGATACGCGTCACCCATGAGCAGAATCTGGTTCTGCCAAACGTCCGCAAGAAAGACATCCATGCGGTTTGGCAACAGTTGATGGAACACGCTCTGGCCAGCGCCAATATCGGCAAGGCGACCGATATCATTTCCTGCCCGGGCCTCGATTATTGCGGGCTGGCCACTGCGCGCTCGATTCCGATTGCCCAGGAGATCTCCACACGGCTCGGCGACGACGCCCGCCAGAATGAGATCGGCGGTCTCAAGATCAAGATATCGGGCTGCATCAACGCCTGTGGCCATCACCATGCCGGCCATATCGGCATCCTCGGCCTTGAGAAAGCCGGCGAGGAATTTTACCAGGTCACGCTTGGCGGATCGGGCGACGAGAATGCATCGATCGGCGAGATTATCGGTCCTGGGTTTTCGGGCGAAGAAATCACCGACACCGTGGAGACAATTATCGACACCTATATCGGGCTGCGCGATGACGGCGAGACGTTTCTCGATGCCTATCGCCGGATCGGCCCGGAACCGTTCAAGGAGGCCATCTATGCCACTCATTAGAAATGGCGATGTCATTGCAGATAGCTGGGTGCGCCATGAAGACGATGCGCCGTTGCCCGCCGATGGTGATCTGATCCTCCCGCTCGAAAGGCTGCTGCACGAAGGCACGCAACTCGCCGGTCGGCGCGGCCTGACCGGCGTCCAGCTTGCCAATACGGCCGATGTGGAAGAGATTGAGTCCCTCCTCTCCTGCCTTGCGCTGGTGACTCTTGAATTTCCCGCATTTACCGACGGTCGCGCCTATTCGCAGGCCCGCCAGCTGCGCACTAAGCTGGGCTACTCGGGAGAACTCAGAGCCACGGGGAACGTATTGCCGGATCAAGCGGCCTTCATGCGGCGCGTGGGCTTCGACAGTTTCGAGATAGCCTGCGGTCAAGATATAGAAACTTGGAAAAATGCGCCGCGGGCGATCTCGCTCGCCTATCAGCGCGGCTATGAGGGCGGGGCGGTCACGCGTTACGAGACGAATTCGGCATGCGGCGCCTCACCAGCTATTTGACCTCAGTCAATTCTCCAGTTGCAAAGAACCGGTAAGTATCGCGGGTAATCGGAGCATCGGTACGATAATGACTTACGCCGTCAACGAAGCCTGCATTCGCTGCAAGCATACAGATTGTGTCGAAGTATGCCCGGTGGATTGTTTTTACGAAGGCGAAAACATGCTCGTCATTCACCCTGACGAGTGCATCGACTGCGGCGTATGCGAGCCTGAATGCCCGGAGG
Source organism: Hyphomicrobiales bacterium (assembly GCA_021775575.1). Lineage (GTDB taxonomy): Bacteria > Pseudomonadota > Alphaproteobacteria > Rhizobiales > Methyloligellaceae > JAJFHO01. The sequence continues at coordinate 33,582 of JAJFHO010000011.1, read as the reverse complement.
AAGCCATTCTCGCGGACACTGAACCCGACGCGGAGAAGTGGGTTGAACTCAACCGCAAATATGCCGATATCTGGCCCAATATAACCGAACGCAAGGATCCGCCGCCCGATGTTGCGGAATGGTCGGGCAAACCGGACAAAATGGACTATATAAGTTCCGAGCCCGCCGCCCTCTGAGCTGGCGCGGCCCACAACGGAACGAAAGACGCCACAGGCAACATGACCACGATTATCGACACCCGGCCCGCCTCCGGCGCGCCTGCAACCGTCGTGCGCTTTGCCGGAGACTCCGGCGACGGCATCCAGCTTGCCGGCCACGAATTCGCCAAGTCGACCGCGGACGCACAGGCCGACTTTATGACCTTTCCCGACTATCCGGCGGAGATCCGCGCACCGCAGGGCACTTTGTTCGGCGTTTCGGCCTTCCAGATTCAATTCGGCGCCGACGACGTCCTGACGCCGGGCGATGAAGCGGACGTCCTCGTCGCCTTCAACCCGGCTGCGCTCATCACCAATCTCCAGCATCTGAAGCAAGGCGGCCTTCTCGTTGTCGATGAGTCCCATTTCGATGCCCGCGGACTGAAAAAAGCCGGGATAGAATCCAATCCGCTCGAAGACGGCTCGCTTGGTGCTCACCAGTTGATCCGGATTGACATCGTCAAGCGGACGCTGGAGGCGCTGGTGTCCTTCGGCCTCGGCCGCAAGCAGGCGACGCGGGCAAAAAACTTCTGGGCGCTCGGGTTGGTTTACTGGCTGTTCGGACGCGAGCTGAAATCCACCGAAGCCTGGCTTGAGCAAAAATTCGCCAAAGACCCGCTGACGGCAAAAGCCAATATCGCGGCGCTGCGCGCCGGCCACGCCCATGGCGAGACAATGGAGATCGCGGCTTTCGCGGATATTGCCGGACCCGCCAGGCCCAACACCGCTCAAAAGGCAAAGATCATTTCCGGCGCGCACGCCATGGCGCTCGGGATCGCGGCCGTCGCCGCGCTTGCGGAACGTGACGTGCTTTACTGCTCCTATCCGATCACACCGGCTTCCTCCCTGCTGCATGCGCTCGCGCGGCTGGAGGGAGGTGTCAAGACATTCCAGGCCGAGGACGAAATCGCCTCCGCCTGCGCCGCCATCGGCGCGTCCTACGCCGGCTCGATTGGCATCACGGCAAGCTCGGGACCCGGTCTGGCGCTCAAGACCGAAGCGCTGGGATTGGCCCTGACGGCGGAATTGCCGCTGATCGCCATCGACGTACAGCGCGCCGGACCGTCCACAGGCATGCCGACAAAGCCCGAGCAATCTGATTTGCAGATGGCGATTTTCGGGCGCCATGGCGAATCCCCGCTGCCCGTTTTGGCGCCATCGACCCCGGCCGACTGTTTTTCGATCATGGTCGAGGCGGCGCAGATTGCGGTGGAAGCCATGACCCCGGTGATCGTGCTGTCGGATGCCTATCTGGCCAATGCGGCGTCGGACTGGATCCCGCCAGACGTCGGCGCGCTGCCCGGCATCGTCATTCCAGCGCAGGATTTCAATGGTGATTTCCAGCCCTATGCGCGCGACGACGCGACGCTCGCCCGTCCTTGGGTGCCGCCGGGCACGCCCGGCCTCGCCCATCGCATCGGCGGGATCGAGAAGGAATCGGGCTCCGGCAATATCTCCTACGATCCCGGCAATCACGCCGAAATGACCCGTCTGCGCGCGGAAAAGATCGACCGTATCGCCGCCAGACGCCCGGCCGTCGAGCTCGACATTGCTTGCGAAGACGCCGATCTGCTGGTTATTGGCTGGGGCTCCACCTGGGGGGCCATCACACAGGCGGTCGCGGAGCTCAACGAAGAGGGGCAAAAGATCGCCCATCTGCATCTCCGGCAGCTTTGGCCGCTGCCGCGCGGTCTTGAGGAGCTGATCGCAAAATTCCCTGTAACCGTTACCGCGGAGCTCAACACCGGCCAGCTTGCGGCATTGCTGCGCAGCGAATATCTGGCGCCGATCAAATCCATTTCACAGGTGACCGGCCAACCTTTCCGGGTCTCGGATCTGAAACGCAACCTCCTTGCGCGACTGGAGAACTGAGCCATGAATTTGATGGATACCAAGCCCGTCACAGCCGCCGACTACGCCTCCGACCAGGAAGTACGCTGGTGCCCGGGATGCGGCGATTATGCAATCCTCAAGGTGGTCAAGAATGTGCTGGCGGAGATCGCCCGTCCGCGCGACGAGGTGGTGTTCGTCTCCGGCATCGGCTGCGCGGCGCGCTTTCCCTATTATCTGTCGACCTACGGTTTTCACACCATCCACGGGCGCGCGGCCGCGGTTGCCACCGGCGTCAAGCTCGCCAATCCCGGCCTCGATGTCTGGGTAATCGGCGGCGACGGCGATTTTATGTCGATTGGCGGCAATCACACGCTGCATGCACTGCGCCGCAATGTCGATCTGAATATGCTGCTGTTCAACAACGCCATCTACGGGCTGACCAAGGGTCAATCGTCACCGACATCGCCCATAGGCACCCGCTCGCCCACCACTCCGAACGGCTCCGTCGAACAGCCGGTCAACGCCCTCGCCTTCGCGCTCGGGGCGGGCGCGAAATTCGTCGCCCGCGGCGCGGATACACTGCAGACGCATCTGCCGACCGTGCTCAAACGGGCGCATGAGAATAAGGGCGCGTCCTTCGTCGAGATATTGCAGAACTGCATTGTTTACGCGGACGGCGCGTTCGGCGCGATCAACGACCGTTCGGAGTCCCACAATGCCACGATCCGCCTGGAACATGGGCAACCGATGATCTTCGGCAAGGAGGAGGATAAAGGGCTCGTCTGGAACGAAAAGGCGCAAGAATTCCGCGCCGTCGCACTGGCCGACACTCCAGAGCAACAATTGGCTGTCCATGACGAAACCAACATCCAGCGCGCCTTCGCGCTCGCCCGGCTGGAACAACCGGACTTTCCCGTTGCCCTTGGCGTCCTCTACGCCAGCGACGCCCCGGAATATGCGCATGCGCGCGGCTTTACCGCGAAGCGCAAGCCATTCGACCGCGAAGCGCTTAAGTCCTTGCTCTAGGGTTCGATGATACCGATATAACGGGTTCGCAAAGAGCCTGAAGGCAAATCGGGATTCACGGGGCGGTACATGGGTGGCGTCAAAAGCCGGACGTTTACTTGGCACTTCGACTGTCCGGTTGAAGAGATTTGGCCCATCCTCGCCGATACCGAGCGCTTCAACGAGGCCGCGCAATTGCCCCGGTATAATGTTGAAGAACACCCCAAACCCGATGGCAGCATCGACTTTGTGGCGGAAGCAAAGGTCGGTCCCTACACGCTTGTGTGGGACGAGGAGCCGACCAACTGGGTTGCCAACCGCTGGTTCCGCCACCGCCGTAATTTTCGCAACGGCCCTTTCACCTTTCTTTGCGCAACGCTGAAAATGTTCCCCGAGAAGGGCGGCTGCCGGGGCGAATATACAATTGACGTGGAAGCCGCCAATCCGGTCGGCCGGCTCATGCTCGCCACCTCTTTTTTTCCCTCCACCGAGAAAAAGTTTGCGTGTCTTGCGGACAACGCCAATGATTTTTGTGCTGGCGAGGCGGAAACCGAGTTCGACACGCCAGCGCCGGAACTGCCGGCGGGCGCGGCTGAAAAGCTCCACGACGCGGTTGCCAGGATAGAGGCTACGCCCTATGGGCACGGCCTGGCTGAACGTCTGGCAAGTTATCTCGCGACCCGCCAGGAGGTCGACGTTCGAAAGATCCGCCCGCTGCATCTGGCGCGCATCTGGAATGTGCCCGAGCGCCACGCGATCGAGCTGTGCATGCAGGCCGCGCGCGAGAATATTCTGGCCATGCGCTGGGACTTGCTGTGTCCGCGCTGTCAGGTCGCCAAGACATCCTCCTTTGCGCTGGACGAATTACCGAGCGGCGCCCACTGCCCCACCTGCAACATCGATTACGAGCGCGATTACGCCAACAATATCGAACTCGCATTTTTCCCCAACAGTCTGGTCCGGCCTGTCGACGATCGCGAATTCTGCCTGTTCGGCCCGTGGAGCACGCCCCATGTCGACATTCAGATTACAGTCGGCGCCGCAAGTATGGAAACGGTCGAGGCGCGTCTCGATCACGGCGTCTACAGGCTCAGAACATTGGAGGCCGGCGATGAGGAAATCGTGGATTGGAACAGCGGCGCGTTCCCCGATGTCGTCGCGAAAGGCAAGACCATCGCGGCGGCGCCCGCATCGCGGCAAGGCACGCTGGTCCTGAAAAATGAGACAAAGCGGCCGTTGACCTTCATCATTGAGGAGATGACCTGGCGCCGCGACGCCCTGAACGCTCACCGGGCGACGACCTTTCAGGCTTTTCGCGATTTGTATGATACCGAAATACTGCGCCCCGGAGACAATCTCGAAGTCGACAATATCACCATAATGTTCACCGACCTTGAGGGGTCCACGGCGCTCTATGAAACGGTTGGCGATTTTCAGGCCTATTCCCTGGTCCGCGATTTCTTCGCAGTCCTGGGCGCCGCCATCCGGGACAATAACGGAGCCATGGTCAAGACCATCGGCGACGCCGTTCACGGCGCTTTCGCCAATCCCCGCGATGCTCTCCTCGCCGCCATTCAAATTCAGACGGATATCGATGGCTTTAACGCCGAGTCGGGCCGCACGCCGATCGGTGTGAAGATCGGACTTCATGTCGGCCGTTGCATCGCCGTGACTCTGAACAACCGGCTGGATTATTACGGCACCGCGGTCAATAAAACCGCGCGGCTTGCCGACCGCAGCGGCGGCGGCGATATTGTCCTGTCGGAGGAATTTGTCACCGAGCCGGCCGTGAGCCCCGAGCTGAAAAAATTCAGACTGAAAAAGGACAGCGCCGCGCTCAAGGGCTTCGATGAACCGATGCCGTATTTGCGCATTCCGCCCGCGGAGTTGAAGAAACTGCGCACCAGGTCATGACCTGGACTTGGTTGACCTTCATCAAGGTTTGCCAAGCGCCGCCGGCGCATCGTCAAGGATGAAAGATAGCTGGAGGACTTCCACCAATGGCCTCAGTAAAAACCTGGATTCTCGTTGCCGACGCGACCCGCGCCCGCATCTTCCTCAATGAAGGCCGGGGGCACGGCGTAACCGAACTGCCCGAGCATAAACTTGAGAGCGATCTTAAGGCGAGCCGGGAAATCGACGCCGACCGGCCTGGCCGGACTTTCGATTCCGGCGGTCAGGGACGTCACGCCATGGAGCCACCCACAGACGCCAAGCGCCATGCCAAACGTAACTTCGCCAAAGAAATCGCGAATATGCTCGCCAAGACATATCAGACCAAGGACTTCGACCGCCTTGTCCTGATTGCTCCGCCGACGACCCTCGGGGATTTGCGCGATGCCTTGCCAAAGAATGTCGCCGGCGCGGTTCACCAAGAAATCGCCAAGGATCTGACGCCTCTTGGAATAAAGGAACTTACCGGCCATTTGAGCAATATTCTTGCCGGTTAGCAGGACAAAGCGGGTCAGCCAATGGCGGGAAACGCAAATGATACTTCGCCGGCGAGCGGGCCCGCGCTGCGCCGAACCGTTACCCTGCCACTGATCACGCTCTACGGCCTCGGCACGACGATTGGCGCCGGCATCTACGTTCTGATCGGTGCCACTACCGCCCGGGCGGGACTTTATGCGCCGCTCGCCTTTATCATTGCCGCGCTCGTTATCTCCTTTTCCGCCGCCTGTTTTGCCGAACTGTCGGGGCGCTTTCCCGTCAGCGCCGGCGAAGCCGCCTATGTGCGTGCCGGCTTTGGGCCCGGAGCATTGCCGCTCCTGACCGGCTTGCTCGTCGCGGCTTCCGGCATTGTCTCCTCGGCCACCCTTGTGCAAGGCGGCGCGGGCTACCTGACCGCCCTGTGGGACCTGCCAAGGATTGTCTATGTGGTGGTTATTCCGCTCCTGCTCGGGTCAGTCGCCATTTGGGGTATTTCGGAATCGCTTCGCGTGGCGGCGTTGTTGACGCTTGTCGAAGTCGGAGGACTGCTTCTGGTCATTGGCAGTGGCGGCGGTGCGGCGGCGGAGCGGCTGGCCGACCCCTCCTTTGCCCTTCCCGCTTTCGACGCCGACGCCTTGGCCGGTGTCGTCTCGGCCGGCCTTTTGGCGTTTTTCGCCTTCATCGGTTTCGAAGATATCGTCAATATCGCCGAGGAGGTCAAAAATCCGCGCCGGACAATTCCCTGGGCCATCGGCCTGACGCTGATCGTGACCATAATATTCTACGTCCTCGTCAGTGGAATCGCCGTCCTCACGGTTCCGCTGGAAGAATTGGCCGAAGCCTCGGCGCCGCTTTCTCTGGTCCTGGAGCGCTCGGCGGGGGCAACAGGAACCGCAATTTCGGCAATCGCCGTGGCCGCCGTCCTGAACGGCGTCCTGATCCAGATGGTGATGGCGGCGCGCGTGCTCTATGGACTGTCCCGCATGGGCAACCTTCCTGCCCTTCTCGGCACGATAAATCCCGCGACCCATACGCCGGTACGCGCGAGCCTCCTCGTTGTCGCCGCCATCCTTCTTCTGGCGCTGTTGTTCCCGCTGGACCGGCTCGCACAAACGACCTCGATCCTGATCCTGGTGGTCTTCTCGCTGGTCAATCTCGCGCTATGGCGGATCAAGGCCCGGGACCCCGCGCCCGTCGATGGCTTTTGTGTCCCGCACTGGCTGCCGCCAACGGGATTCCTCGTTACAATTGCCTTCCTGTTTGTCGATCTGTTACGCAGATTGCTATTGTGAATAAGCCGTGCCGGTCAGAACCGCGACCGGCCGAGTAGATTGATTTGGCAACCGAGATCAACGGGTTTCCTCCACAATGACAGTCGATGAAGCAATAATAAGCCGACGCTCGGTACGCGCCTATTTGCCCAAACCGGTGCCGGCCAAAATCGTGGAACATCTGCTTGCCGTCGCCAGCAGAGCGCCGAGCGGCACCAATATGCAGCCCTGGAAGGTCCGGGTGCTTGCCGGCGAGGCGCGCGAGCGGCTGTCGGCGGCCGTTCTCAAGGCTCATAACAGCGAACCGGAAGCGCATGAAAATGCCTACCGCTATTACCCGGCGAAGTTTGAAGAGCCCTATCTGAGCCGCCGCCGCAAAGTCGGCTGGGACCTTTACGGCCTGCTCGGCATCGCCAAAGGCGAGGCGGACAGGATGCACCGGCAGCACGGGCGCAACTATTCATTCTTCGACGCCCCCGTCGGCATGATCTTCACAATCGACAAGTCGCTGGAGCTTGGCAGCTGGCTCGACTATGGCATGTTCCTGCAGAATATCATGGCGGCGGCGCGCGGCGGCGGCTTGCACACCTGCCCGCAGGCAGCGTGGGCGAAGTATCACAAAGTCATCCGTGATGTGCTGGAGATCCCCGACAGCGAAGAAATTGTCTGCGGCATGTCCCTGGGCTATGAAGATACCGATGCACCCGAAAACACGCTCAAGACCGAACGTGAGCCGGTCTCCAGCTTCGCCGTTTTCGAAGGCTTCTGAGCGGCCGGAACAATAAGGTTGCCTTAACAGGGGTAGGAACGCCGAATCATGGGAATCACCAAGAAACTGGCGGGCTTTGTCGCCGAATTGGCGTATGAGGATCTTCCCGCCGAGGTTACCGGACGCGCCAAACGCCTGATCCTCGACATGACCGGAATCGTGATCCGCGCGCGCAATGATGCGGAATCCACACCGAGCCTCATTGCGGCGGTCGAACGCCTCGGGCTCGCGGAGGGCAAATGTTCGGTCATGGGCGATGCGCGCTCCTACGCGCCAACCGCTGCGGCGCTCATCAACGGTACGCTCGCCCACTCGCTCGACTTTGACGACACCCATGCGGAAGGCTCCATCCACTCCTCCGCGCCAATCGTGCCGGCGGCCCTTGCGGCGGCCGAGATGGTGGACGCCTCGGGCAAGGATTTGATCACGGCCGTGGTCGCCGGTTACGAGGTTCAGATCCGGCTGTCGCTGGCGCTCAACCCGTCGGATCATTACGACAGGGGCTTTCATCCGACCGCCACCTGCGGCGTTTTCGGCGCGGCGGCGGCGGCGGGCAAGCTGCTCGGCATGGACGCAAACGGCATCCGGAGCGCCTTCGGCATTGCCTTGAGCCAAGCGGCGGGCTCCATGGAATTTCTCGCCGACGGCGCCTGGACCAAGCGCTCGCATGTGGGACAGGCGGCGCAAAATGGCCTGATCTGCGCTGTCATGGCGGCGGAAGGCTTCAAGGGTGTCGAAAAGGCTTTCGAGGGGCATGCCGGTTTCCTCAAGGCCTATTCGCCTAGCCCTGAACCGGACAAGGCCGTCGCGGGTCTCGGGGAAAGTTGGGAGACCATGCGGCTCGCGGTCAAACCCTACCCCTCCTGCCGTTACAGCCATGCGGCAATCGACGGCATCGTCGCGCTGATGAAGGAACATGGTTTTTCGGCGCAAGACGTGGAGGAAGTCGAGATCGGCCTGCCCGAAACCGGCTGGAAAATCATTGGCGGACCGGAAGACAAGACCGAGCCGCAAAGCGTGGTCGACGGGCAATTCTCGATGCCCTTCTGCGCCGCGGTGGCGCTGCGCGAGGGCGGCTTCGTCTGGGACGATTACGAGAAACATCTGAAGGACGAGACGACGCGGTCGCTCACCCGCAAGGTGAAAACCGTGGTCGATCCGCGTGCCGAAGCGGAGTTCCCCGCCAATATGAGCGGCGTCGCCCGGATCAAGACGCCGAACGGCGACTATGAGACCCTTGTCGTCGTTCCCAAGGGCGAGCCCGGCAATTTTCTCGCCGACGAGGAATTCCGCGACAAGTTCGACGGGCTGTGCGCGCCCTATCTTGGCGAAGAGCGCGCAAACCGGTTAGCGGACTCTTTGCTGGCGCTCGAACAGGCGAACAGTGTCGCGGCGGTGATGGCGCTCAGCCAGGGAGGCGGGGCCTGACCCATGGTTGCAGAGGCAAGAGCAGTCGGTCCACAGCGCTACCGGGAATCCTATGGCCGTTATTTCGAGGAATTCGAGGTCGGCGATGTCTATGAGCACCGCCCGGGCCGGACCATATCGGAAGCCGACAATACCTGGTTCACGCTGCTGACCATGAACCAGCATCCGCTGCATTTCGATTTCGAATATGCGGCGAAAAGCGAGTTCGGCAGGCCGCTGGTCAACAGCTGTCTGACGCTGTCCATCATCGCCGGCATGAGCGTTTCCGACCTGAGCCAGAAAACGATCGCCAATCTCGGCTGGGACAAGATAAAGCTGACCGCGCCCGTTTATATCGGCGACACGATTTACGCGGAATCGGAAGTGCTTGCCAAACGCCAGTCGAAGTCGCGCCCGACACAAGGTATCGTTACCGTAAGAACCACCGGCAAAAAGGCGGATGGCACGGAATTCATGTCCTATGAGCGGACCATGCTGATCCCCAAGCGCGGTCACGCCGTCGACGATAAGGCGGATTACTAGATGGAGCGGCGCCGCAACATTACGCCCGACGAAGACGAGGCGCTGATCCTCGACAGCGTCCGGCAGTTCCTGAAGCGCGACGTCGCGCCTTTTGCCCATGAGCTTGAGGCGCGCGACGAATATCCGCAGGAAATTGCCGACAAAATGGCCGAGCTCGGCCTGTTCGGCACCACGATTTCCGCCGAGCATGGCGGCCTCGGCCTGTCTTGCATGACCTTCGCCAAGATCATGGAAGAGATCGCGTCCGTCTGGATGTCCGTTGGCGGCATCATCGGGGCGCATCTTGTCATGGCGCGCGCGGTGGAGCATTTCGGCTCGGAAGAAATGAAGCGGGACTATCTGCCGAAATTCGCGTCCGGCGAGCTGCGCGGCGGTATTGCCCTCACGGAACCCGACGCCGGCACCGACCTGCAGGGCATCCGCACCCGCGCCGACAAGGATGGCGACGACTATGTCATCAACGGCTCGAAGATGTGGATTACCAACTCGCAGAAGGGCAATATCCTCGCGGTTCTGGTGAAGACCGACCCGAAGGCGGAGCCCGCACACAAAGGCATGAGCCTGATTCTGGTCCCGAGGGAAGCCGGCTATGAACCCTCGAAACTCAATAAGCTCGGCTATCGCGGCGTCGATACCTGCGGCATCGAGTTCACCGATGTCCGGGTGCCGGTCGGGAACCTGATCGGCGGTGAAGAGGGGCGCGGCCTGCAGCAGATCCTGAACGGGCTCGAACAGGGCCGGATCAATGTCGCGGCGCGCGGCGTCGGCCTGGCACGGGCCTGCCTTGAAGAATCGCTCGCCTACGCCCAGACGCGCAAGACCTTCGGCAAACCGATCTGCCAGCACCAGTCGATCCAGATCAAACTCGCCGACATGGCGACACGCGTCGAGGCGGCCCGGCTTCTGACCGAGCGGGCCGCCCAAACCTATGACGAAGGCCGCCGCGCCGATCTCGAGGCCGGCATGGCCAAGCTGTTCGCGACGGAAGCGGCTATGGAGAACGCAGCGGAGGCCATGCGCGTCCACGGCGCCTACGGCTATTCACGGGAATATAATATCGAGCGCTATTACCGCGACGCGCCGCTGCTGGCGATCGGCGAAGGTACCAATGAATTGCAGCGCATCATTATCGCCCGCCAGCTCGTCGAAAAATACCCGGTTTAAAAAATGAGTGCACCGCTTCCGCTTGAGGGCGTTCGGGTTCTGGCTGTCGAACAGTATGGCGCAGGGCCGTTTGGCACCCTGTTTCTGGCCGATCAGGGCGCTGAAGTCATCAAGATCGAAAACCCCAATAGCGGTGGAGATTTTGCCCGTGATGTCGGACCCTACTTCTTCACGCCGGAAGATTCAGAATTCTTCCACGCCTATAATCGCAACAAGAAAAGCCTGAGCCTTGATCTCTCCAAACCGCAAGGAATCGAGGTATTCCACGATCTGGTAAAAAGCGCCGATGCGGTCGCCTCCAACTTGCGCGGCGACGTGCCGGATAAGCTCGGGCTGACATATGCGGCGCTCAAAGCTGTGAACCCGAAGATTGTCTGCGCGCATCTCTCCGCTTACGGCCGTGAAGGGTCGCGGGCGAACTGGCCGGGCTTTGACTATCTCATGCAGGCGGAGGCTGGATATTTTTCTCTGACGGGCGAGCCGGATACGCCGCCGGCGCGCTTCGGCCTCTCCGTCGTTGATCAGATGACGGGCCTGGCGCTTGCCTACGCGCTGCTGGCCGGACTGACCGGCGCGCGCGCGAGCGGGGTCGGCCGCGATATGGATGTGAGCCTGTTCGACATCGCGCTGTGCAACACAGCCTACCCCGCCATCTGGTATCTGAACGAGGGCCATGTGCAGGAACGCCTGGCGCGTTCAGCGCACCCCGCGCTGACCCCCTGCCAGCTGTACACCAGCAAGGACGGCTGGATATTCATCATGTGCAACAAGGAGAAATTCTGGCCCGCACTGTGCCATGCGATCGGCAAGGACGAATGGGCCGAAGACCCGCAATTCCTGCGCTTCAAGGACAGGCTGGAGAACCGAGATCTTATCCAGGAGATGCTGGACAAGGAACTCTCCAGAAAGACCACCTCTGAATGGCTGGACCATTTTGCAGGCTGCGTCCCGGCATCGCCGATCAATGACATCGCCGCCGCGCTCGACAATCCGTTCGTAGCCGAACGCGGTGGCGTGCAGACGCTGAGCCTTGAGGGCCATGGTGATTATCGCATGATAGCGTCGCCGGTCCTGAGCGGCGGATCGCAAACGCCGGCCAACCCGGCTCCGAAACTGGGACAGCAGACGACGGAAATCCTGCAGGGCATCGGCTACGGCCCCGATCGGCTGCAAGTCCTGCGAAACGCAAAGGTGATTTGAGATCCATGACTGCGGAGATTGTCATCACTGAATTGGACTCACGCGGTGTCGCGACCGTTCGCCTCAACCGCCCGGAGGTGAACAACGCCTATAACGGCGACGTAATCGACGCATTGATCGAAGGCGTGGAAACGCTCGGGAAAGACGACGCGGTGCGCGTGATCGTCATTCGCGGCAATGGCCGCCACTTCCAGGCCGGCGCCGATCTCAACTGGATTCAGGAATGCGCCGGCAAGAGCTTTGATGAAAACCTCGAAGTGTCGCGCGCGACGACCGCGGCAGTGCATGGACTGACCACATGTCTCAAGCCGACAATTGCGCTTGTGCATGGCGGGTGCTTCGGCGGCGGTACCGGCATCGCGTCGGCATGTGACATCATCATCGCGCAGGAAGACACAATATTCGCTATCACCGAAGCACGCTGGGGGCTGGTCGCCACGCCGATTGTGCCGCAGCTGCTCTCACGGCTCGGGCCCGGGCGGTTGCGCCGTTATAGTCTCTCCGGCGAACGCTTTGACGCCAAGCGCGCTTTCGAGATCGGATTCGTTGACGAGGTCTGCGCACCGGGCCGTCTGGATGAGACGGCGGAACCAATTATCGATGCGCTTCTTCACTGTCCCCCCGATGCACTCGCCATCACGAAAGCCAATGCGCTCAAATCGGCCGGGCTGGAATTTACCGATAACGAGTTGGAAGAGATGGCGCAAATCCACGCCAGGAAGCGCATGAGTGAAGAGGCGGTGGAAGGCTTGCAAAGTTTCCTGCAAAAGCGAAAACCGGAATGGTATCCCGGCGCGTGATCGATCAGCGCCAAGCCGCCCGTCAGTCCGCGACCGTGCTGGAGGGATGACCTTGTATCAGGACTCCATGGCCCGATCACGAACCGAATGGCGGGGGCATCCCGGACTCTTGCACCGATCTGATATCGGAACCCAGCTCGGCCGCCGCGGCACGCAACAGATCAACATGCTTTACCGCCTCTTTCAGCTTCATGCGGAAGACCGGGGCGTGGATGGAGAGTGTCGCGAACAGGCGCCCCGAGGGATCACTTACCGAGACTGCGACAGCGATCATGCTCTCGGAGAATTCTTGATCATCCGTCGCCATCTGCGCCGTGGCAACGTTCTCCAGCTCTCTTTCGAGCAATTCCACATCGGTAATCGAATTGGGCGTTCTGGAAACCAAATCCAGCTTCTTGACAAGCAGCCCGCGCCGCGCCGGCGGCAAACTGGACAAATACATCTTGCCGCTGGCGGAGCAATGGAGCGGCACGCGCGAACCGATTGGCATCTGCACTTTCAGCGGCCACTCCGTCTCCACGCGGTCCCAATAGACCATGGCAGTCCCTTCGGGCCGCGCCAGATTGCAGGTCTCGCCCGTCTCCCGGGCGACCCACTCGAGCACGGCATGGCGCAGGGCATAGTTGGACTGGTTGGCGAAAATGGTCTGGGCCAGCCGAAGAAGCTCCGGTCCGGGAACCATTCCGCGCCCGGCGATTGACGGGCGCAGATAGTTGCGCTCCCGGAGCAGACCGCAAATCCGGTGAACCGTCGCCTTCGGCAGCTTGCAAGCGTCCATAATGTCGGCAACCTGCATGGGCCGGTCGGCGCCAGCGACCGCTTCCAGTATCTGGATGACCCTTATGGAGCGCGATTGCCGTGACACAGGAATCCTCTGCTGCCGTCCAAACCCGTCAATGTGCCGCCCGTCACTGATGCTGGAATACGCCCGCACCCTCATGCACCAGCAAGATGGTGGATAGCTCGGGAACGAGCGCTATGAGCAGCCAAGTGATCAGTAGCGCGAACAAGTAGGGCAACGTGTACTTCAACAATCGGAAATAGGGAATGCCCGTAATACCACTTGCGACATAAAGGTTCAGGCCATAGGGCGGCGTTATAAAGCCGATAGCGTCACCGACTAGGAAGACCACCGCGAAATGGATTGGATCGACGCCAGTCTGGGCGGCGATCGGCGCCAGGATAGGAGCCAGAATGATCGTGTTTGGCAAGCTCTCCAATATCGTGCCCGCAACCAGAACAAGCGCCATGCAGGCAAACAGAATGGCGTAATAGTCGCCCAGAGAGCCAAGTGCGGCGGTGACAAAAGCCTTGGCGCCGAGCAGCGAGAGGATCTGCTGCATGACAACCGAGACCGCAATCAATGGAGCCAGCAGACCGGTGATCTGTCCCGACCTCATGATCAGGTCCGGCAGTTCCTTGATATGGAAGCCGGGAATGATGATCCGTTCAAGGAAGCCTGTATCGTCGCTATATTCCTCGATCTTCCCTTGCCCGGCAGCGACTTTGCCTTTGTGCAGAAACTGGTAGATGGGATAGAAAAGAATGCCGACAATTGCGCAAAAACCAGCCGTGACGCCAGCGGCTTCGGTCGGCGAGAATTTTCCGGAATAGATACCCCAGATCACGAGAAGGATGGCGCCGAAACCAAGCCAGGCGCCAATGCCGGTCTTTAGAATACGCATCAGGTTGATGGAAATCAGATGCCCCCAGCCGTTGATCTGGCAAACGATCCAGCACGCCAGCTGCATGGCGATCACCATGAGGACGCCCGGCAACAGCCCGCCGACAAACAGATCGCTGATCGACAGATTCAGCAAGAAGCCGTAAACGATGAAAATAATGCTCGGCGGGATGATAATGCCGACCGTGCCGCCTGCCGCCACGGTCGCGGCCGCAAAGTTCGTATCATAGCCGCCTTCCGTCATTTCCGGATGCATGATCGACCCAATCGTGGCCGTCGTGGCGGAGTTTGATCCCGAGATCGCGGCAAACAAGCCGCAGGCGCCGAGCGAAGCCATCGCAAGACCGCCCCTGAGCCATCCAAGACAGGAATAGGCGAAATCAGAGAGCCGTTTGGCGATCCCTCCACCCTTGATCAGATCCCCGGTAAGGATGAAGAGAGGCAGCGCCAGAAGCCCGAAGAAGTTGAGCCCCTCATAGAGGGTAACGCCGATATTGGCGAGGGTGAAGTCCAGCACCAGGCTGACGCCGATCACCCAAAAACCGATAACCAGGAAAATCGGAACGCCCAGCACGAAGAACGCCGTGACGCCGAGCGAGATAAGAACAACCAGTGTATTTTCCATCGCCCTGGCCCCTCAGTCGCCGAAGATATTGGTTTTGATGAGCAGCGGCTCGCCCTTGCGGAAGTCCGAGACGTCCCGCCAGACATTCTCAAGAACCCGATAGATTAGCAGCGAAAAGGCAATCGGAGTGGCTGTATAGAACCACCATTGCATCACATCGTCGGTGCCCTGGACGATCGCGAAATTATCATAGGACAACATCACCTGTTCGACGCTGTAGATTAGAACGATCACGGAAAAAATAATCCACAGCGCGGAATCCAGCAGCAAACATCCGAATTGGGCGGGATATGGCAGGCGCTGGCGCACTTCGTCGAACCGCAGATGCGCCCGGATCTTTACATTATAGGCACAGCCGATCCAGCATACCCAAAGGAACAGGTAGATCGGTATCGTCGAACTCCATGCCGCCTGTTCATTGAACAGAAAGCGGCGAATGACCTCAACGAAGATGATCGCCGCCATCGCCACATAATTGACGAGAATAATGATTTTCTCGATGTTCTCATCGAGCCACTTTAGAACTGCCATTGCCCCCTCCTCTAACGGTCTTATAGCAGCCTGCGTGTTCCTCCCAATGTCAGATATCTGACTGAGCGCGCGAAAATAAACTGCCTTGTAGCAACAAACAGGAGTCTACAACAGATCGAAAGGCAGGCGGGCCATGATTAGCACATCGTGGCCCGCCCGGTAATCTTTAGCTTTTCCACCAACGGCGGGGTTCGACATTCTCCGGCAGCGTATCTTTTGGAATTTCGCGGGCGATATCGGAGATAAACTTGTAGGTGTCCATCCCGCCGGACCAGCCATTGATCCGCTCGCGCCATTGCTCCCATTCCTTCGGGTGGTGCTGGGGCGAGCACATTTCTTCCGCTTCCTTTCTGGCCGCTTCGCTCATCCAGGCAACGCGCGTGCCGTTTTTGGCAAAGATCGTATTGGGAAGCTGCGGATATGAGAAGCCGCAGGTGTAGACAAGCGAGGCTTCATGCGCAGCCTGCACATGGACCTGCGTAAGATAGGCCGACTCCATGATGTCGTCCTGCAATTGGCCACCGACCTTGTCGAACACCTTTGAGCTCATCGCCGTATGCTCGGTACCGCAGAAGAACTCCAGGTTCACGCATTGTGACACGACCGGCGACATATTGGCGTAGGCCACGGCCGAAGGCCAGGTCTCGGCACCGTCGATCAGACCCTGCTTGAGACCGTCAAGCGTCTCTGACCAGGCGATCGGGGTCGGATTGAGTTTCATGAGATTCATGGCGATACGGCCGAGCTGCGTGCCCGTGACGCGGTTCTTGGTGCCCGCGAGCTGCGTGACGCTCGTGACCAGAGGTTTGTCTTTCCATTTCAGGCCCAGCATGATCCCGCGCAGTTCCGCATGGCTGAACAGGAACTCGATATTGTGCTTCTTGCGCATCGGGTCGCGCAGCACTTTCTGGCTGCCCGGATGATACAGGAAGTGATACTGAGACGCCCGGGACGGGAACATAAACGCATAGTCCAGCACATTCAGATAGGGCGCGCCGCCGGCCGAATTCTGGGTCGAAGCGGCATAGAAGTCGACGATGCCCTGCTGGGTCTTTTTCACGCAATTGAGCTGGCCGCAAATCTGATTGTTGCCGATAAACTCGACGCGAATCGCACCTTCTGACCGCTCCTCCAGATCGTTGATGAACTGAAGTGGGCCGGCCCGCTCGATCAGCAGGTTACGCTCGTTGAACCCTGCCGCACCGAATTTCAGCGAGTGCTTCGCCGGCGTCTTGAAGCGTTTCTCATAAGTTGAATTGGCCGCTTCCGCGAGCCGCGAAAACGAAACCGCTCCGGTCAGCCCGCCGGCCGCCAGAAGCGTTGATGTGACGCCGAAATGCTTCGTCAGACGCAGCAGATCGCGCCGGGAAATACCCCGCAACTTGTCAGATACTTGCACCATAATTTCCTCCCTGGGATGATAGTTTCGTGACTTTTAAGTGTATCAATAATGAGCCATACCGTTTCATTATTGCGACATTTAAATTGGTATGGCAAGATTGAAATCATGCAGGAAGCGGCATCAGGCAGTATGCGAAATGCTGTTTGCCGCGCTAACCTGTTTCGTTAAAAGATGAAATCGGTTTCAGCGGTTTTTAGATCCGAGACCACGAACAGGTAAAATCACAGTGACCCAATCAGTCGGGCAATTTGATTACATCATCGCAGGCGCGGGATCGGCAGGATGCGTCCTGGCAAACAGGCTGAGCGCGGGCGGCCGGAACACGGTTCTGCTGCTGGAGGCGGGAGGCAAGGACAACAATCCCTGGATTCATGTACCCGTCGGTTATTTCAAGACACTCCACAACCCGAAGACCGACTGGTCCTACAAGACCCAGCCCGATCCCGGATTGAACGGGCGCAGTATCGACTGGCCCAGAGGCAAGACGCTTGGCGGGTCCAGTTCAATCAACGGGCTGCTCTATATTCGCGGCCAGCATGACGACTATAATCTCTGGCGCCAGCTCGGGAATGCCGGCTGGTCTTACGATGATGTCCTGCCCTATTTCATCCGCTCTGAAAATCAGGAACGGGGCGATAGTGAGTATCACGGAGGCGATGGGCCGCTTTCGGTATCAGACATGCCGGTTCACCGGGATGTTTGCAAAGGGTTGATCGATGCCGCGGAGGAAATCGGCATCCCCAGAAACGATGATTTTAACGGTGCGGTTCAGGAAGGCGCCGGTTACTTTCAACTGACCGCCCGAAACGGATTGCGCTGTTCTTCTGCGGTCGCGTATCTCCGCCCGGCCCGCAAACGCGACAATCTAGAGATCATCACCCATGCCCATGTCGAAGGATTGCTGTTCGGGGATGACACATCCCGCGAAGCGAAAGGCATCTCCTTCTCCGTCAAGGGCCGCCCCCATCATGCAACCCTGAAACCCGGCGGCGAGGTCATCCTCTCCGCTGGTGCGATTGGATCGCCGCAAGTCCTCCAGCTTTCGGGCATCGGTCCAGGCGAACTGCTTCAGGGACTGAACATCCCCGTGCGGCACGAATTGCAGGGGGTGGGCGGGAACCTTCAGGATCACCTCCAAATCCGCATGATTTACGAGGTCAACGTCCCGACGTTAAACGACGAAATCAACAATTTCTTCCACCGGATGTTAATCGGCATCCAATATGTGGCAGCACGCCGTGGCGCCATGGCGATGGGGGCGAGCCAGGTCTGCATTTTCTGCAAGACACGTCCTGAAATGGACAACCCGGACATTCAGTTCCATTTCCAGCCTTTGAGCGCCGACAAGCCGGGTGTAGAGATGCACCCCTTCTCAGGGATTACGATGTCGGTTTGCCAATTGCGGCCGGAAAGCCGGGGCCGTATCGACATCGTTTCACCCGATCCGCACGTCTATCCCGAAATCCACCCCAACTATCTCTCGACCACGCTGGATCAGGAGACTGCGGTGGCGGGAATGCGTGTTTCGCGCCAATTGACCGAGACGAAGGCGATGTCCCGCTTCATTGTCGAGGAAAAGGTTCCAGGCGCCAAAGCGAAGAGTGATGCCGAGTTGCTGGATATGGCGCGCAACATCGCACAGACCATCTACCACCCCACCAGCACCTGCAAGATGGGGTCGGACCCGGCAGCCGTCGTGGATGAGAGATTGCGCGTGCACGGGGTTGCCAATCTCCGGGTCGCGGATGCCTCGATCATGCCGACGCTGGTTTCAGGCAACACCAATGCGCCGGCAATCATGATCGCCGAGAAAGCCTCCGACATGATCCTCGCCGATCAGGGCTAGAGCCGGAAACCTGCCGCCAAATAATTCCAGGCTGAATTTTTTTGATGCCCGCCAAAGGAATCTCGTCTTTCCTGCGTCTAATAGTCAGGAAGGCATGAAAATATACGATAGCGATCTCGCCGAAAGAGCCGGCGGTGGCGACCGCGAAGCATTCCGGCAGTTGCTGGAACGGCACTATGATACTGCTTACCGGGTGGCGTTCCGCTTTACCCACTCCGTCGAGGATGCCGAAGACATCGCGCAGGATGTCTGTCTCACGCTTGCAAACAGGCTTCGTACCTTCCGCGGCAAGAGCCGCTTCACGACCTGGCTCTACAGCGTTGTAGTGAACGCTTGCCGAGATCATGCCCGCAAACAGAAATCGACCCGGGTCTTACAGGAGAATTACGCCGTCTTTCGCGAAATGGACGACGCCGACCGGGAGCATGATGCGATGCGGCTTGACTGGCTGCACGGCGCCGTCGCTTCGCTGGAGCCAAAATTGCGGGAGACCGCGATCCTCGTGCTGGCTGAAAATCTCAGCCACGCTAGCGCCGCGGGCGCGCTTGGCTGTGCCGAGAGCACCGTTTCATGGCGTATGCACGAAGTCCGCAAGAAGCTGAAAAATCTGGTGGAACCGGTGTCATGACCGACGAACTCAAGATTCTGAAAGCGGCCTTCGCGCAGGAAGGTCCCATCGTTGCGCGCAAGGGCGCCAAACGCACCGCAATTGCGCAGGCGATGTCGGCCTATGATGAGAATTTGGCGCGGGCCTCCCAAGGAACCGGCATCGCGGATCGTCTCAAGGACACAGCACGTGCTGTGTTCGAAACAGTTATCGGGAGACGACCCATGAAACATTCATCCGCATTGGCGGGCGGCGCCAGCCTCGGCGTGCTCGCACTGGCAGTTCTGAGCGCCACATATATCCAGACCGGCCTTCGCGATACGCGGACCGGTGTGCAGCCTGCACCTGCGCCGGTCACGCCCACCACGAAAGCTCCTACACTGACGCCGACACCGTTTAAGGATGCCCTTCGGCAGCAGTTGGGGCAGGAAAAGACGAAAATAGCCAAGGCCGAGCACGACCGCCAACCGATAGTCCGGGAGGCCGAAAGCACAACGACGAAGGTCGCGCGGGCAAAAAAGGATTCCGACGCCAGAATGAGAGTCGGAACGCTTGAAATCGGGAAGGACGGCAGATTGGCGGGACAGCAGAGAGTCGCTTCTCAGCCGGCGCCGCCCGCAGTCGCGATGCGGCAAATCGCGCCCGGCGCACTGCATCTGGACCAGAGCGCCGCGCTGCGCGACCCGTCACACCGCGGCACTTATCAGGATCAGGGCCGGGACCGTTTTGAGAGCGTTGACGCCAACCCGGTCAATGTCGTGAGCCAGCAGCCGGTTTCGACATTCTCCACCGACGTCGATACCGCCTCCTACGCCTTCATTCGGGCTTCACTGAACAACAATGTCTTGCCGCAGAAGGATGCGGTCCGCATCGAGGAGATGATCAATTATTTCCCCTATAGTTACGGTCCGCCCGCCGACCGCGCGGCCCCCTTCAAGGCGCATGTTTCTGTGATGCCCGCGCCCTGGGCCGCGGAGCGAAAGCTTGTCCATATCGGCATCGCCGGATTCGAGTTCAAGCCCGAACAGAAACCGGCGTCGAACCTTGTGTTCCTGCTCGACACGTCGGGATCGATGAACGCTCCGAACAAGCTGCCGCTGGTCATCATTTCGATGAAGCTCCTGCTGGAAAGCCTCGACCCCGAGGATACAGTCGCGATCGTCACCTATGCCGGCAATGCCGGTACGGCGCTTGAACCGACCAAGGTCAAGGACAAGGCAAAGATCGTGCGTGCGCTCGACAGCCTGTCCTCGCGCGGCTCGACGGCCGGCGCGGAAGGCATCCGGCAGGCTTATGCGCTTGCACGGCAGAGCTTCGACAAGAAGGGCGTGAACCGGGTCATTCTCGCAACGGACGGCGATTTCAATGTCGGTATCACCAATCGTGACGAGTTGAAGAGCTTTATCGAGCGTCAGCGCGAGAGCGGCATTACGCTTTCGGTCCTGGGCTTCGGCAGGGGCAATTATAACGACGCGCTGATGCAAACGCTTGCTCAGAACGGCAACGGCAATGCCGCCTATATCGACACGCTCGGAGAGGCGCGCAAGGTTCTGGTCGAAGAAGCCGGTTCGACGCTTTTCACAATCGCCAAGGATGTGAAGATGCAGATCGAATTCAATCCGCGCGCCGTCGCCGAATACCGGCTGATTGGTTACGAGACCAGGATGCTCAAACGGGAAGACTTCAATAACGACAAGGTCGATGCCGGCGATATCGGCGCCGGTCACACGGTTACGGCGATCTATGAAATCACGCCGACGGGTAACGCCAGCAAGCTGGTGGACGGTCTGCGGTATGAGACAGTGAAACCGTTGCCCGCGGCCGGTGGCAAGAGCGAGGAATATGCATTCCTGAAAATCCGCTACAAGCTGCCCGGCCAAGACAAGAGCAAGCTGATCACGACGCCAATCGGGCGCAATATCGAACATGGAAGCGTGGCGGCGGCATCAACGGATGCCCGTTTCGCTACCGCTGTCGCCGCTTTCGGCCAGATCCTCAAAGGCGGACGCTATACCGGCGCCTACAATTATAACGACGTGATCGCCATGGCCCAGGGCGCCAAGGGCGCAGACGAATTCGGCTACCGCGCGGAATTCATAAATCTCGTGCGGCTTGCGAAAACGGCTTCCTCCCTCGAGCCCCTGCCCCCCCGGTAGGTCTTCGCAAGGCGAAGTCCGGTTCAAACGAACCGGCGAACGAGAAGAGGCGGAGCATATTGCTCCGCCTCAAGTCTTGTCTGGATGCGGGTTAAAGTCAGGCCGCGCGCATGCGCTTGGCTTCCGTCTCCATATTTCCATCGTTCAGGTCTTCATTGATCGCCGGCTTGGCGGCGGCATCCTGCCGGACCGTCAGCGCGGCCAGTTTGCGGGCCAGTCTTTTCAGAAGACGGCTATAGCCGTGATAGTCGACTTCCAGCCTGTGCCTTTCGGTCTGGAGAAACCGTTTCGACCGCTCGCGCCGGTCGGCCGCGGCGATTCGGGTGCGGAAGGCGCGCGCGCGCTGCGGCGCGGACTCGCAAGTCTGGATAAATCCGGAAACCAGCTGCGCCTGGTAGTCGGCGACCCGCCACATGCTGCCATTGGCGTTTATCAAGCCGACGACGAACAGATCATCCCACTCGGGATGGAAGACATTCAGCTGCAGTTTGGGCCGGCGCGCATCGTCGAAGAACTGCGACTGGTCGAAGAACGGAAATTGCGGAATGAAGCCGGTCGCGGCAACCACCAAATCCACATCCACCTCACTGCCGTCGGCAAAGGAAACGCGCGAGCCTGAAAACCCGGTTATGTCGGGTTTGATTGTCAGGCGGCCTTCGGCAACCATTACAGGCAATTCCGAATTGACGGTCGGATGGGTGTCGAGAATGCGATGCTCGGGGGTCGGCAGTCCGTAGCGCCAATTCGGACCTACGGCCAAGAGATAGCCGAGGCCAAACATGCGCTGGCGCAACCAGCGCGGCAACCGGAACTTTTCGACGAAATCGATGACGTCGTCGATCGGAATGCCGAGCAGGAATCTCGGGACGAAATAATAGCCGCGGCGCATGCTGTGATAGGTCGACTTCGCATGATGGACCGCATCGACGGCGATGTCGCCGCCGGAATTGCCCGCGCCCACGACCAGCACCCGTTTTCCAGCGAGTTGCGAAGGATGCCGATACGCGACACTGTGCAGAAACTCGCCGGTAAAACGACCGGGAATATCCGGCATCCGCGGAATCTCATGATGACCGTTAGCGATTACCACGCCGGCATATTTGCGTGGCGTGCGCTCTCCGGCAATCTGCACCTTCCAGCCGTCATCCCATCGCTCAAGCGACTCAACCGACGTATTAAGCTCAACGGCGTCGAGAATGCCAAAATGATCCGCATAGTCATGCAGATAGGCCATGGCCTGCTTGTGATTGGGGTAGAGCGGATAGTCGTCGGGCATCGGATAATCGTCGAACGCGGTGAACTCCTTGGAGGACACCATATGGGTCGACTTGTAAACGCGGCCCGCGCCTGTCGCTTCGTTCCAGAGACCGCCGACTTCGCTTTCGCGCTCAATGCAATCGAATGGAATTCCACGCTGTCTGAAGTTCTTTGCTACCGCAAGTCCCGATGCGCCAGCACCGATAATGCAATACTTCACCTCACCCGCCGACTGTTCCATGACCTCTACTTTACCTACTTTGCGGAACCCACTATGTAGGGTGCCCTCTTACGCCTCGGGCAAATACGATAGCAACTCCGACCGCTCGCCCCGGTCCCTTCTATATATGCAATTGCCAACGCAAAAGAATATCTCATACTCGTATGCGTTGAGGGGAGTCACTATTGTGTCACAGTGACTATTTGCCGGTTACGGGTTCCTGCATGGAGAAAGAATGAGCAAGAAGGAGGATGGTCCGGAAAGCCGGAAGAGCGACCGGAAACCCGTGACTTTGATCACCGGCGCAACCAAGGGGATAGGACTGGGGTTTGCGGACGAGTTCGCACGCCGGGGCCATTCGCTGATGCTGGTTGCCAGGACGCGAAAGGAGCTCGACGCGCTGGCCGCGACCCTCACTGAAAAGACCGGAGTTGATATTTACACGCTGGAAGCCGACCTGACCGCGGGGGACGGCTGCGAAGCGGTGGAGGCGGCTGTACGCGACCAGGGTCTTTTCGTCGAATATCTGGTCAACAATGCCGGCTACGGGCTCGCCGGCTATTTCGCCGAGATAGAGCGGGAACAAACGCTCAATATGGTGGACCTCAATATCCGCGTCCTTACTGACCTGGCAAGCCGGTTTCTTCCCGGAATGGTCGAAGCGGGGCGCGGCGGCATACTCAACGTGTCGTCCATGGCGGGTATGACGCCAGGTCCATACCAAGCCGCCTATTACGCTTCCAAGGCCTATGTGAATTCGCTCAGCGCGGCGCTGGCGTATGAAACATCGGGAACCGGCGTGAAAGTTGGCGTTCTCGCATGCGGGCCGGTAAAAACCGAATTCCACAGCCGGATGGGTGCCGAAACCGCCTATTACATCAAATTCCTCGGCTTGCAGGACCCGGTAGATGTGGCGCGTTACGCCACGGACAAATTCCTCGCCGGCCGCCGGCTGATCATCCCCGGGGTCTTTAACATGGTCTCCGCGCTGGCAATGAAACTCACGCCGCATTTCGCGCTCGTGCCCTTCATCGCTTGGCTTTTGAAACTGCGGGGGCCGGCCTCAGGTCAACGCAAGAGCCACGCGGTTGTCTCCGCATCGGGCGAAGTTTCCAATTGGGAAGGCGGCCTGACCTATCGGCCCGAAATAATCGTCCGGCCAGAGACGCTTGACGATATCGTTCGCGTTGTAAAGGACACTGACCAATATCCCGCGCCTGTTCGCGCGGTCGGCACCCTCCACTCACCGGCCCGCTGTTCGGCGGACGATAAAGGCACGATGGTCGATATGACCGGGATGACAAAAATAGTGGAGATCGGTGAGGACACCGTGACGGCGCAAGCCGGCGCGATCTATATCGACGTGGCGGAGGAGCTGGCGCGCCGCGGTCTCCAATTCCATGTCAATACGGAGATCGGCAATGTCACGCTTGGAGCAATGGCCTGCGCCACCACCAAGGACAGCTCGCTGATCGAGAGTTCGCGCTACGGGCAGATAAGTTCCTATGTGACGGGCATGAAGGTCGTACATCCCGATGGAAGCGTCCACAGCTACACGGAAAAAGAACATCCCGAGGAGATACGGCTCTTGCGTTCAAGCTACGGGCTGCTCGGGATCGTCGCCGAGGTGACGCTGCGCGTTAAACCGATGACTGCCGTTTTCGTCGAGCACCGCATCTATACGCTCGCCGAACTCCGCGATGCCGTGCCAAATCTGGTCGCGCAGAATTACGCTCTCATGATGTATTTTTTTCCCTTCGCGGACAGAATTGTCGTGGAGCTTCGCCGCGAGGTGCCGGACGTGGAAGCGCGTGGCGGAGCGTTTGGCTGGGCGCTGCGAAATGCCTTCTGGCGCAAATGGGGCCCCTTGCTTGTATTGGCGATAAAACGCATATCGCCCAGCGTCGCCATCGAGAATGCTCTGATCGGCGCCTTTCACCGCATCATGCGCAGAGGAATGTCGTGGTTCATACGCGGCGAGCATACCCGGCCCGACGCACAGATTATTCGCTACCCCGATAATCCCGGACCGGTGAAATATGTCTTCAGCATGTGGTCTTTCAACGAGAAGAAATTTTTTGACATATTGGAAGGCTATTTTAAATTCTGCCATGACTATGACGAACGCACGGGCTATCGCTGCGACCTTCCCGCCGTCGGATACCGCATCGTTCAGGACCGCAACGCTTTACTGTCCTACACCCATGATGGAACCGTGATAAGCATCGACCCGGCTGCGACAGGAGGGGAAGGATGGGACGACTTCTTGAAGGAGTATAACAATTTCTGCAGTGAACATGGTGGTATGCCGATGCTCAACCAGACCAAGCATCTGAACGCCGGTCAGGTGCAAAAAGCGTTTGGAAAACGGCTGAATGAGTTTGAGGCCGCGCGCCGCGCGCGCGACCCGAATGACCGGTTGCTCAACAGTTATTTCGACGAATTCCTGGGCGCCGGCGGGACATCCGGGGAGCTGGGCAAGGACGCCCAGGCCGCCGCTTCCGCCGACGACTGATACCGCCGCTGCCGCGGGCACTCACCTATCGCCATTCCGGATCAGGACAACGCACAGAAAGCCTCCTTATGTTAAGACGGGAAAAATATGCGGGCATGGTGCTTTATTTCTGGCACGGGATGCGCTTTGGTGCCTGGTATAACCTGCTCAAGAAAAACGATTTTCGCTTCACTTGGAATTGCCTGCCGCAGATCATAACCGTCAGCCTTCTGACGCCGCTCAATTCGCTCTTGTACCGGCTGTCGGAAGCGGTCTATGGCCGGCGAATAGCGGATTACAAGATTGAGCATCCGCCGATTTTTGTGCTCGGCCACTGGCGTACCGGTACTACCTATTTGCACGATCTTCTGGCTTGCGACCCTGAATTCGGCTACCCGACAACCTATGAATGCATCTTCCCGAACCATTTTCTGCTGACTGGCCCTCTGGCCCGCTTCGGCTTTGGACTGGTGCAGCCCGAGAAGCGCCCGATGGACGATGTCGCCGTCGGCACCGACCGGCCGCAGGAAGAGGAATTCGCGCTCTGCAATTTCGGCCTGCCGTCGATCTATGTCGCCTGGGCGCTGCCGCGCCGCGGTCCCATCGATCACTCGCATCTCGATTTGCGGGACTTGCCTGCCGAGGACAAGCGGCGCTGGCGCGAAGGCTTTCTCTGGTTTTTTCGGCGCGTCTCCTACCGCTGCCGCAAGCCACTGATCCTCAAATCGCCACAGAACACGGCACGCGTCGCGACCCTGCTCGAAATGTTCCCCGACGCCCGCTTCATTCATATCACCCGTGATCCGATGACCGTATTTCCCTCCACCATGCGCCTTTGGAAAACCATGACCTCGGTGCAGGGACTGGAGCATCCACCGAATGACGAGCCCTGGCTGGAAGACTATGTGCTGGATACATTCTCCGTTCTGTTCAAGCGCTATGAGGAGGACCGGAAGCTGATTCCTGACGAGCAGCTCACCGAAATCACCTATGAGGCGCTGGTCGCCGACCCCAAGGCCGTCATGAAGTCGATCTACGCGCGGCTCGATCTTGGTGATTTTTCGCGTGCCGAGGAGGCCGTCGACAGCTATCTGTCCGGGACACGCGAATACCAAACCAATGTCTATGAATTGCCCGAAGAAAAACGGACACTCGTGCGCAAACGCTGGGCGGCCTATTTCAAACGCTTCGGCTATGACGGAACAGACACGACCGCCAATCAATCCCGCTAAAGGGGCTGGGCAGCGGCCCTGTTCCACGGCATTATCCCGCCGTATTGTTTAATGATCCAGGGGGGAGGTAGCCATGAGAGGGGTCATTGGTTATTTGGGATTGGCCGCGGGCATTGCCGCGCTTGTCGCTTTCACCCGGCCGGCAACCGCACAGGACTGGGGCAACGGACGCGTCGAAATCGAGCCGAGCGGCGCCAACTGCTTTATCGTTTCCTTCACGCGAAGCGCCAGCACCAAAGCGGAATCGCAGAAAATTTCCCGTACGGGTCTCAAGACGCAGATCGTCGATCTGATCCGGCAGCAAGGCTGGCGGCGCTCCCAGGTGAAGATTCGTGCGAAACGCGCCAAGCCGAACCCTTCATTGCGCGACAGCGTTCCGGCAAGTGAATTCTTCAGGCCCGACATCGTAACGGCCAGGGATTATACGCAATGCTGGGAAGGCCTGTTCGCACCGGCAATCTGCACAGCCGGCGCGCTCGTGTGCAAATAGGCACGCCGCGCGCTATGCCGGCGGGGATATTCGGGCCTCGCCGTGAGGCGCGGTCACGGCGGTTGCGGGCTCTTGTGTAAGCCGGCGGGGCGCTTTCTAATATGGGGCAGTGTCAGGCAAAACCCCGAGACCATGCGCCGAGGCCGCAAGACAAAACGCAGAATGATTGCCTGGATGGCATGGAAAAACGGCTGGAAGAGCTGTTGGTCGGTGCCGCCGGACATGCGCCCGGCGCACTGCGCGAGCTGAAGGCCCGCGTTGGCCAGGCCATCCTTCACCATCGCTCTTTCACGGGCGATGCGAGCCATTCACTCGCCGCCCGGGAAGCCGAATTCGAGAAGTGGCAACTGATCCACAAATATATTCACGCCACGCCCTACCGGGACCGCGGGACGCTTGCGCGGAGCGGCCAGCGGCGCGACGCGCTGGAGAGAATCCGCGACCTTCGCGATAACGAGCTAACCGATTGGGTCTGTCTTCAGGCCGAAGTCGCGACCAATCTCGAAAAGGGCGTCCAGGACATGCGGCCGCGCAAGAATGGCCCGAGCTTTCCGGTGCTGCTGGAATATGTCGCCAACTGCAAGCGCAAGGCGCTGGCCGTTTTGAAATGGGCTCAGGCAGGCGAAAAGGAAGGCATTCTCACCGTCAATAACGAGTGGCACGCGCGCACCCGCGAGATCCTGAACGAGCATGGGCTGACAGAGTTTGACGAGGACGGCAACCCCGTCCTAACCAGCGACCCGATGGCACGGAACTAGCGCCCCTCAACCGGGAAACGATATCTGCCCGCAAGCGCGCGCTACGCGTGCCATTCAAATCCGGACTGCTGATGATAAAAGCCATTTGAGAATGGCACATCGAGCCCAATTTCGCACAACTTTGCACTTGCCTCCGCCGGGCTCAATTCCTTGTTCAAGAGAGCGTGGAAGGATTTGGTGACCGCCACAGTTCCGGTACTTTGCGGCGAGACGCGAAACCGGCTGATCCCGAATGCACCAAGCTCATCCAGTTCATTGGCAAGGTTGAGACAGGTATAGGACTGCGTCTGGATGCCGTTGACGGCGAGAAACGCCCTGCCCTCCAATGTGTTCAGCACCATGCCGTCGGGATCCTTGTCACAGACAAACTGGCAACTGTCCTTGGTGCGGTCGTGGGCCCGCGCGTGATAGCACCTGGCCGACAACGCCAGCGGAATGCGCCCGTAAACCTGAACTTCCAGGTCGAGGCCAAGTTCGGCCGCTTGTCTGCCCATAGCGGCAATACCACTTGCCGGCATTTCCGGCGGAAGGCAGATGCTGCGTGCGCCGTTGCCGGCAAAGAAATCCAGAGAGTCTTCGTTGTACACATTCATATAAGGGCCAATAGCGTGCGGGCGGCCATCGAGATAGGAAAGCGCGGATGCATCATTGGCCTCGATGAAGAACTCGTCCGATGCCGCCACCCGCTCCACAAGCCGGCGGTCGATGGTACTGGTCACTTCGGCAAGCGTGGAAAACACCAGCTTTTTCCCCGCATTTTCCAGGCGTGCAACGACCTCCTCCAGATATGGATCAAACAGGGCTGCACGTTTTGAGCAAACCACCTCGCCGAGGAAGACGGTGTCCACCGGCGCTTCATCGGCCACCTGAAAATAAAAATCGCGCCAGTGTTCGGGCGCCCAGTTGTACAGAACCGGTCCCAGCGTGAGTTGCGGGGTCATGGCTATCTCCAGGTTTTTGAGCGGAATGCGCCTTGGGTTTCCCGGCTGCCCTCGGTCAGTGCCAAAAGGTTGCTGATATCGGGTTCACCGCCTTCTGAATAGGCATCGACGGCTTGGCGAAATGCGGAGACCACGGCTTTGACATAGGCCCGCGAGCGTTGCCGGCCCTCGATTTTCAGGGCCGTTACCCCGGCCCGCATCAGATCAGGCAACAACCGGGTGAGGTTCAGGCTGACCGGCTCCTCGAAGGCGTAATATTCTTGTTTGTGGCTGACATTGTAGCGGCCCTTGCAGATCGTCGGATAGCCCGCATGTTCTCCGCAGGCGATGCAGTCAATGGCGAATTCACCGAGCCTGGTCTTCAAATTCCGGTCTTCGTCTTCTTCATAGTGAACATGACTCGCCGGCGAACACACGCCATCCATATTGGTCGACTGACCGGTGACATAGTTGGTGAGCGCGCAGCGTCCTTCTGCCATCATTCCGATATTGCCGAAGACGAATGCCTCGATTTCACAACCGATCTCGTCATGCACTTGCTTGATTTCCGCAACGGTCAGAATGCGCGGCAGCACCACGCGCTTGATATCGAATCTTCGGCAATAAAAGTTGATCGCCTCTGGCGATGAGGCGCCTGCCTGCACGGACAGATGGATGCGCTGGCCGGGGTGGGCTTTGCTCAAATATTGCGTCATGCCGATATCGGCGACGATCACCGCGTCAACGCCGATGCTCACAGCCTCATCGATGGCTTCCTTCCAGAGTTCGGTGCGCCCGGCGGTGGGAAATGAATTGATTGCCGCCAGGACTTTGGCGCCATGGTCGTGGGCGTAGGACACGGCACCGGCCATCTCGGCAACGGTGAAGTTAAGGCCAGGGAAATTGCGCGCATTGGTCGGGCCCTGAAAGCCGCAATAAACGGCATCGGCGCCCGCATCCACGGCGGTGCGCAGACCAGCGGGGGTCCCGGCCGGACATACCAGCTCCGGTTTGAACAATTGTGTCATGGTTTCGGGCTCGCAAACTTGAAGGTCAAATCAATAACGGCACGCACCGGTCGCGACAGCGGGCCAAAGCAAGCCGCGACATCGTCGGCGAGCGTGACATCCATATTGTCGAGCGCGTTACGCAAGGCGACGACCGCTTCGGTATCGCCTGTGATGGTCAGGTCGCGATTGAAAAACAGGGCGTCGCTGTCGCTCTGGCCGTCGATCATCCTGAGCAACGTCAGAAATGTTCCGGAAATATGAACATCATGCTCGATGTCCCGGGCGCGGCCATAGGCTTTCAGCCGCGGCCTGTCGGGGTCCGGCTGAAGCAACAGAAAAAAGGGCAAATTATGCGGATCGATCAGGAAGCGCTTCCGGCAATTGTCACCGAGCCGCGCGATCAGCTCCGGGTGACGCCCCGCGATCGTCGTAACGATGTGCCCCAGCAGCGGCTGGAGCGCGAATAGCGGGATTGGCGGCGCCAGCCGGGCGAAACCCCGCGCACCAGCATCGTCCAACCGCGCTTTGCCGGATAACGGCCTGTGCGTGATCATGGCCGGCAAAGTAGGCCTCATCCGGGAGTCCGAATATGACCTCGATCATAAAAACAACGATTTATGCCAAGTCTCTGGTCGCCATGAAGAACATCTTCTTGGTGCGGGGATCCATTTCCTGGCCATAGGGTCCACCGAGAATTTGCCAGGACACCGTCTTCATCAGAATGTTCATCCAGCCACGGTTTCTTGCGTCATATTCCTCCACGCCCTGTCCGCGGCGAAAGTCCGCAACTGTCTGCTCGTCAGGCTCGTCATGGCCCTTGCAGTGCGCCTCCTTCACGAGGAAGTAGAAATCATTCGCTTCCGTGTCGCTCATCATCTTCACGGTCGCCAGGCCAAGCGGGTAATAGCGGCAGAAAACAGGGCGGTCCTCATAGACCGTGCAGCCACTGTCCGCATCCATGAAGACGCTTGGGTTCTGGCCGCCTTCCGCGTCGACCATGGATAGTTTGGCAACAGGAAGCTCCGCCCGGTTCCACATTTCCGGATAAGCGTAGGTCGCCAGGAAATCTGCTGGAGGGATATCCAGTCGGCGCGATAAACGCAGAATAGTCGAATGGCGTCAGCGTGATATCGGTGTCGTGGCAGCATTCATTCCAGCAGGAGACGCCCTTGTGGCAATTGAAACAGAAGCTGTCGCCGCCCGTGAGCCGTTCCTCGTCCGGCGATGCCGGTTCGAGCTCATCCTTTTTGCCATCA
Organism: Hyphomicrobiales bacterium; assembly: GCA_021775575.1. Classification (GTDB taxonomy): domain Bacteria; phylum Pseudomonadota; class Alphaproteobacteria; order Rhizobiales; family Methyloligellaceae; genus JAJFHO01. Next base: position 2,475 of record JAJFHO010000011.1, on the reverse strand, counting down.
AGATCACGAACAGGGGCGCACTACTATCCGGGACTCTCGTTTTTTGCGGATTGGCATAACGAGCTCTTCGCCCAGGGCGTCAAGCTCGTATCTGTGTCCGAACCCTGGAATTGTGAAAATGTGGCGGGGCCTTCCGGTAATAATGAAGCCTGGAAATGTGCAAACGCGTCAGTCAACCTACAGAAAAATCACTTTTTGCCGCTCGCAATCACGTTGGAATTTCCAGAGGATTACGAACATCAATTCGTGCAAAACTGCATCCAGATCGGCAGTGGCTATATACCGAAGAAATGTCGTTTCAAAGCAAGTGCCGCAGACTGCGCTACTGTTACCGTGGCAAATCCGTTCCCTTCATCATTCAAAGCAGCTCGTGCCAGATCCGGCAGATTGTCATTTAAGGATCGGAAAAAAGGAGGTAACCACGGACCGGAATACGTCGCCAAAAATTCACCGCATCCCATGAGCGCCATACATTGTTCGCGCTCCGGCGGCGCAAATCTCTATGTCGGTCAGTTTCTCTCGATCACAGCCGGGCGTCTTGGGTGGACCAGCCGCTCCTGTCGCCATCGTGGGGCTCTTCAGGACTTGAGATCACAACCCGCGACTCGGTCGTAAAGCCCCATTGCGGATCAAACCTGTGAATCTGGTAGATCGGCCGGGCTCTGACATTTTCCGGATACTCGCCCTTGCGAAGCGTGGTGGCGATACTCGCCATTACCCAACCCGGAATGCTACCGACGGAACCTGTCACAGACCGGTGAACGTGGCCGCTGAAAACAACGACAACGCGCCCGGATTGCTGCAAGGCCCGGCGCAGCCTCAACATCGTTTCCACTACGTCGAAGTGGCGCAGGTCCGGCCCTACCGTGACTTCAAATGGCGGATGGTGCATGAAAACAGCGACAGGTTTGGAGGTATCGGAGCCGATAAGGTCGTGCAGGTTTCTGAATCGCTGCTCGCAAAAATCACCCTTTTTGCTGTCCGGATTCAATGTATCCAGCGCAATAAGCCTCACCGGGTAGTCTTCAATAGCATAATCGACAAACCCGGACCTGCGCGAAAGATATTCGCACCCCGAAAACGCCTCGCGCAAATTAGGCCTGTCGTCCTTATTGCCGACCATCACATATACCGGTGCATGCAACTTCGCCAGCGTGGCTGCAGCCTGAGCGTATTCGTCCGGCCTTCCGTTCTGAACAATATCACCGGTATGAACGACCACGTCCGGCGCCGGATCAAGCGCGTTGATATCGGCGACGGTGTCCTCGAAATCCTCTATCCGGCGCCTGGCATCGGGCGTGTCGAGCGCGATATGGGTGTCGGATATCTGGGCGATAATCATGATCGTCCGAGCCTATCAGCAAAGTGTGGATCTAATACGCGAGCGGCCGACCAAAGGCCGGCCGCAATTACAGAAAATTGGTGGCGAATCACGTTCGGTCTCCCATCGCATACCGTGAATCACGCAACCGCCGCTGATGGAATCCCATTTACGGGTCCGGACAATAGCCGCGCAATCCGGCTCATCTACGCTTTGGGTCGACGCCTATGGCCGTTTTGGGGTCGTGTATTTGACTTCCTTCTGGAACGATTCCCAGATGGTGTCGTAACCAACGAACCCTTTTTCATTAGCCTTTTTCTGACGCGTTTTTAAAAAGCGCGTTTTGCCCTCAGGAACTTTGGGGGTGGGTTTTTTCTCGCTCATAAGTCACCTCTTGTGTAACGGAGATTTCGGTTCGTGTTGCCACTCAGATAGATCTCTTGAGTGCTTCATTGACATTAGCATCCGCGACGATGGGCCCGCCTGCTCTTGTCTCTTCATCGGTTGCGTCGCGCACGGTCAGTATCTCGAGCGTAAAAATGACCTCTCTCCCGCAAAGCGGATTGTTGCCATCGACAGTCAGTGTCTTGTCGTCCATCCGCGTCACGAAAAAGCTGTGGGTTTTGCCCTTGTCGTTCTCCATGAGGATGGAAGTGCCGACTTGCCGATACTTCTTGGGAACGTTCTCAATGTTATCAGTAAAAACCAACGACTCGTCTCTGGGGCCATAAATCTGATTGCCATCGATCGGCACCTCGATCACCTCGCCGACTGACTTGCCCTCGAGCTCCTTGTGGATGGAAGGGGCCAGAATTTCATTGTATCCGTGAATATAGCCCAACGGGAACTCGACCGTGGTGAGGACATGCCTCGATTCTTTATCAGTCACTTTGTAGGTTAGTTCGACAAACTTGCCGTCCTGGATGTTTTCACTCATATCAAATCCAAACCAACTGCTCAGAAGATGGATGCACCGAAAATCCTGACCTCTCCGCCTTCATAGCCAAGAACAAGCCTGCCAAGCCATTCGCCTTCCTTTTTGGCGCTCCGTTGCCGGTAAAGAACCGTCACATGTTCACCCCGGCGGATAATGCCAAGATAGTCAACCTCTTCAGACAGATTTCTGGCCAGTTCGCTGTTCGCAAACTGGTGGC
>JAJFHO010000002.1 GCA_021775575.1 Hyphomicrobiales bacterium | reverse complement strand
GCACCGGCAATCCGTTCTTTACCACCGATACCGCCGCCGCGCTGCGCGCGGCGGAAATGAACTGCGACGCGCTGGTCAAAGGCACGCAAGTCGACGGCGTATATTCTTCTGACCCTAAAATCGACAAAACCGCGACACGCTACGAGGCATTGTCCTATACCGATGTCCTTGCACAGGACCTGAAAGTCATGGACGCGAGCGCTATCGCCCTTGCCCGCGACAACGATATTCCCATAATTGTTTTCTCGATCGGTACGGAAGGCAATCTTGCGGAAGTGTTACAGGGCCAGGGACGCTGTACGCTGGTTTCATCGTAAAGTATTAGCTCGAGTTGAGCGTCTTGCGCGTTAAGACTGGTTCGTTGGCTCTTCAGGCAGAGGAGGAGGGGTAGATGGCTGATTTCGACCTTAAAGACATCAAGCGGCGGATGGAGGGCGCCCTGTCTGTTCTGAAGCAGGAATTCTCCAGCCTGCGGACAGGCCGCGCCAACGCCAGTATTCTCGATCCGCTCTCGGTGGATGCTTATGGTACGCCCATGCCCCTCAATCAGCTTGCCACGATCAACGTGCCCGAACCGCGCATGATCGTTGTTCAGGTCTGGGACAAGGGGCAAGTGCAGGCCGTGGACAAGGCAATAAGGGAGTCCGACCTCGGCCTGAATCCGGTCGTTGAAGGGCAAGTCCTGCGGCTGCCAATTCCCGAGCTGAACGAGGAACGGCGCCAGGAAATCGCGAAAGTCGCTCACAAATACGCCGAGCAGGCCCGTGTTGCGGTTCGCAATGTCAGGCGCGATGGAATGGACCAGTTGAAAAAGGCGGAAAAGGCCAGCGAAATCGGGCAAGATGAGCAGCACACACATGCGGCGGAAGTTCAGGAACTGACCGATTCCATTATCAAGGAAATCGACGAAGCGCTGTCCGCCAAAGAAGCGGAAATCATGCAGGTCTGATCCTCCCGTGGAGCTTGAGCAAACGTGACCATGACCGGTGATAACGCGGCCCAACCAAATTCGACTTCGACGTGCCCGCGTCATATAGCCATTATCATGGATGGCAACGGGCGCTGGGCTGCGGAACGGGGCCTGCCGCGCTCCGAAGGCCACCGAGTCGGCGTCGAAGCAGTCCGCGCGACAGTGCGCGCGGCGATAGAACTCGAAATTGCTCACATTACCTTGTTCAGTTTCTCGTCGGAAAACTGGTCACGTCCCGCGCAGGAAATCAGAGATCTTATGAGTCTGCTGAAGCGGTTTGTCAGGACCGATCTCGCCGATCTGCACAAGCATCGCGTACGAATTCGGGTAATCGGCGAGCGCTCGGGCGTTGAAGGTGAAGTGATCAATCTCATCGAGGACGCTGTCGCGCTGACCGCCGGCAATACTGGCCTGCAGTTGACCGTTGCGTTCAACTATGGTGCCCGCAATGAGATTGTCCGCGCGGCGCGTGCTCTGGCTGAACGCGCCGTCAAGGGCGATATCGGCCCCAGAGACATAACGGCCGAACGGCTTGAAGAGCATCTCGATACCGCCGGCATGCCCGATCCCGATCTGCTGATCCGAACGAGTGGCGAACTCCGGCTCTCCAATTTCCTGTTATGGCAGTGCGCCTATACGGAGTTCGTGTTTCTTGACATTTATTGGCCCGATTTCAACCGGGCAGCCCTGGAACAGGCAATAGCGATCTATCAGGCGCGCGAGCGCCGTTACGGTGGCGTTGACGCGAGGTCAGCCGGTTGAAATCAAAAGCAAATCGCCCGGCCGCAGCCGGAGGGAGTTCAAATCGGCAATCGGGAGAGCTAGCGCTGCGGATCGTGTCAGCGATCATTCTTGCGGCCGTGTCGATCTCGCTGACCTATGCCGGGTTATGGCCGTTTGTTTTGCTGATCTGCACATGCATACTGGTGCTTGCTTGGGAATGGGGCGGCATCGCCGGCGAAAGAACGCTCGGACTTGACATGAGCGTGCATGCAGGCATTCTGATTTTGGCCGCCATTCTGGCCGGCGCCGGACAACTTCTCGCCGGTTTGGCCATTCTGGCTACCGGTTCTCTGGCGGTCCTGGTGATGCTGCGCAGGCCGGTATTGGCGTTGGGCATTCTCTATATCGGGTTGCCCGCCATCGCTCTTGTCGCAATCCGTTCCGACACTGAATCAGGATTATTGGCAATCGTGTTTATTTTCCTGGTTGTCTGGTGCGCCGATACAATGGCCTTTGTTTTCGGAAAAAGCATAGGAGGCGCGAAAGTTGCTCCTTCGGTTTCACCGGGCAAGACATGGTCGGGGGCTGTAGGCGGCGCCCTTTGTCCCGCATTATTGGGTTTTTTCTATGCAAAATGGCTTGGCGGCACGGAACCCTATACGCTTGCCCTGGTGGCGGGAGGACTGGCGATTGTCTCCCAGATAGGCGATTTTGCGGAATCCGCGATCAAACGACGGGCCGGGATCAAGGATTCGAGTGGCATCATCCCTGGACATGGCGGTTTGTTGGACAGACTGGACGCCCTGATATTTGCGGCGGTCGCCGCAGGCATATTGGCGCTGATCCGAGGTCCGGCCTATCCTGGCCGGGCCCTGCTTGTCTGGTCTTGATTAGTAACCATCCAATTGAACGGGAAGCGGCGGCGGAAGCGATCGATGACAACGGCAGCAGCAATAGCAGGGCGTGCGCCTGAAAGGGCGCCGCGCCGGATAAGTGTGCTGGGCGCGACCGGTTCTATCGGGAGAAACACGCTCGACCTGATCGGGCGGGCCCCGGAAGAATATCAAGTTGTGGCGCTTACGGCGAATACCGACGCGCGCGGCCTCGCTGAACTCGCGTTGCGCCATAAGGCGGAGTTGGCTGTCGTCGCCGACCCGGACGCCTATGACGAGCTCAAGACCTGTTTGTCGGGAACGTCCGTTGAAACCGCGAGCGGTCCCGAGGCCCTCGTCGAGGCGGCCGGCCGTCCCGCCGAGTGGACAATGGCTTCGATTATGGGAGCGGCCGGGTTGCGGCCGACTTTCGCGGCAGTGCGCCAGGGTGCATGCATTGCGCTTGCCAACAAGGAGTGCCTGGTAACGGCAGGGCAGGTTTTTATCGATGCGGTGACGCAATCGGGCGCGACCTTGCTTCCCGTCGACTCGGAGCACTCTGCCGCCTTTCAGGCGATTGACCAACCGGCGTGCGACGCCGTTGAGCGCATTACGCTCACCGCCTCCGGCGGCCCGTTCCGCACCTGGAGTGTCGAACAGATGGCCGCGGCGCGCCCGGAAGATGCGTTGAAACATCCGAACTGGTCTATGGGGCAAAAGCTGACCGTGGATTCTGCGACGCTCATGAACAAGGGACTGGAATTGATCGAGGCTTTCCACCTGTTTCCCGTTGAAGCCGGTCAGTTGGACGTCGTAGTTCATCCGCAGTCGATCATCCATTGCCTCGTTGAATATTCCGACGGCTCGGTTCTGGCGCAGATGAGCATGCCCGACATGCGTACGCCAATCGCCTATTCGCTTGCCTATCCCGACAGGATGTGGGCCCCGACGGAGCGCATAAATTTGGCCGATTTGAAAGAACTCACCTTCGAGCCCCCGGATGAGAAGCGCTTTCCCGCGCTCAGAATAGCGCGAGAGGCGCTCGACGCGGGAGCGCGGGCAACGGTTGTGCTCAATGCGGCGAACGAAATCGCGGTTCGGTCCTTTCTGCAAGGCAAGATTGGCTTTCTGTCGATTTCGGAGCTGGTTGAGGCTACCTTGGAGCGCGATGCGGGACATGAGCAGGGCGATCCGCACAATCTGGATGAGATCCTCGTTTTGGACAAAATTGGCCGTGAACTTGCAGGGGCGCTGTTGCCGCGTTTCATATTGAAATAAGCGCCGGCGCAATCGAGGCAGGCAAAACTGGAGACGAATCACATGGATTTCGCCGCGCAATTGGGGCTTTTCAGCGACAAATACCTGTTCTGGATCCTGCCTTTCCTGTTCGTGCTCACGGTCGTCGTGTTCTTTCACGAACTGGGCCATTTTCTCGTCGCCCGCTGGTGCGGGGTTGCGGTCAAGGTCTTCTCGATTGGATTTGGACGGGAGATTTTCGGCTTTAACGACCGGAAGGGGACGAGGTGGCGCTTCGCATGGATTCCGCTCGGTGGATATGTGAAATTTCTCGACGATGAGAACGCCGCCAGCGTTCCCGACAAAAAAAGTCAGGACAACCTTAACGCGCAGGAACGCGCCGGATCCTTCCATAACAAACCGCTTTGGCAGCGCAGTGCCGTCGTGGCGGCCGGACCGATCGCCAATTTTATTCTCGCGGTGGTCATTTTTGCTGGCATGTTTACGCTGGTTGGCGAGAGATTCACAAAGCCGATCATCGATGTCATCCAGGGAAGCGTCGCCGACACCGCCGGGTTCAAGCCGGGCGACTTGATCGGCAGCGTCGACGGCGAGCCGGTTGAAAGTTTTGAAGTGCTCCAGCGCATTGTTGGCACGAACGCGAACCGCGAGCTGACGGTGGGCGTCAATCGCGACGGCGCCGACTTGCAAGTTACAATTACTCCGCAAAATGAAACGATCCCGAATATGCTGGGTTTGCGACGTTTTGCGCCGGCTCAGGTCGATGAAATCGATCCGGGCAGCCCCGCCGACAAGGCAGGTTTCAAGCCGGGAGATCTGGTCGTCAAGATTGGTGAGCAAGACATTGAAACTTTTGGCGGAATGCAGAGAATCGTCAGTCAGAGCGCGAACAAGGAACTTACGATCGTCGTCCGGAGGGGTGACACCAGGGTTACTCTTTTGGCGACCCCGAAAGTCAGGCGCGTTACCGATGCCACGGGGAAAACCGTGGAAAAGGGTCTTCTCGGGATCCGCCGCAATACCGCCTCCGGAGACGGAATCTGGAAACGATATAATCCAGTGACCGCGACCTGGCTTGGCGCGAAACGCACATGGTTCGTTATCGCGACGACGATGAGCTACCTTTACGATATCGTCGCCGGAAATCAATCGGCGGATCAACTCGGCGGGCCGATACGAATCGCCAAAGTATCCGGCGACGTGGCGAAGGCCGGTATTTTGCCGCTTATCAATCTCGCCGCGGTGCTTTCCATCAGTATCGGGCTCCTCAATCTTTTCCCGATTCCGATGCTGGACGGCGGCCATTTGCTTTATTACGGGATTGAAGCGGTGCGCGGGCGCCCCTTGAGCGAAAGGGCTCAGGAAATCGGCTTTAGAATTGGCCTCGCACTGGTTCTTATGCTAATGATTTGGGCCACTCGAAACGATCTGATTCACATCAGAATTTTGTAGGGTGACCGAGCTTGGCGCTTTACAGTGGGAATTCTGCAACACTCTGCAATGGCTGACAAAAACTAAACATAAAAGGGCCACAAACCGGTGGCCTCCTGACCGAGTTTTCTAGTAAAGCGTATCTTTGGGGGACCGGCGTTACAGGGGTGAATAATAATAATGCGGTTACGTAACGTAGTAGCAAGGGGGCTGCTCGCGGCGCTCCTTATGCTCGCCGCTGTCCCGGCTATCATAATTGCCGGCAGCGCGCTGGGTGCAACGCATGCGCGGGCGCAGGGTGCTGTCGTTATTCGCAGCATCGAAGTGCGGGGGAACCGTCGCGTCGAGCCGGAGACCGTTCGCTCTTATCTGCTGTTTGCGCCGGGCGACCGTTACAGTCCCGTCAAGGTCAATGATTCACTCAAAGCCCTGTTCACGACCGGTCTGTTTTCCGATGTGAGAATCGGGCGGCGGTCGACAACGGTTATTGTGACGGTGGTGGAGAATCCTATCGTCAACCGCGTTGCCTTTGAGGGTAATTTCGAGGCCAAGGACGATTCCCTGGCTTCCGAGGTTCAGCTGAAGGGGCGCGCTGTTTACACGCGCGCGCGCGTGCAAAGCGACGTCCAGAGGATTATCGATGTTTATCGGCGTCAGGGCCGTTTCGCCGCTCGCGTCGAGCCAAAAATCATTAATCTGCCCCATAACCGTGTCGATGTCGTATTCGAGATTCAAGAGGGTCCGAAGACAACCGTTCGTTCGATTTCCTTCGTCGGCAACGAGGCGTTTTCCGATTCGCAATTGACTGAAGTCATAACAACTACCGAGACAGGCCTTCTGAGCTTCCTGAAGCCGACAAATATCTACGATCCGGATCGGCTGAATTTGGACCGCGAGCTTCTCAGGCAGCATTATCTGAAAAGCGGTTATGCCGACATCCGCATCATATCGGCGACCGCTGACCTCGACCGGGACGGAAAAGGCTTCTTTATCACCTTCACAGTCGATGAAGGCGAGCAATACAGGTTTGGCGCAATTGACGTGGAGACCACATTGGCCTCGGTCGATCCCGCCGCCGCACTGGCCCAGGCCAAGACAAAGACAGGGAAATTCTACAACGCTTCTAAAATCGACGAGTCGGTGGAAGACATCACAATCGAAGTAGCGGCTCACGGATACGCGTTCGTTCGTGTGCGTCCGCGCGTCGACCGTGATCCGGTCGCCAGGATAATCGGCATCACCTTCGTTATCGAACAGGGTCCGCGTGTTTATATCGAACGCATCGATATTTCCGGAAACACACGCACTCTCGATGAGGTCATCAGGCGGGAGTTCAGAGTATCGGAGGGCGACGCCTATAATCGGCTTCTCGTTGACTCGGCGCGTAAAAGGTTACGAGGTCTTGGCTTTTTCAAGTCGGTGACGATTCGGGCAGAACCCGGCAGCGCACCTGACAGGGTCATCGTTGCCGTGCGTGTCGTGGAGCAGCCGACCGGCGAGTTGTCTGTGGGTGGTGGATATTCCAGCAACGAA
>JAJFHO010000001.1 GCA_021775575.1 Hyphomicrobiales bacterium | reverse complement strand
AAGTATCAGCAGAATCAGATCGGCGAAATGGAAGAGAAGCTCAAGATTCTGAAAGTGATCGATGATTTTCAGATTGGCTTCAGTCCGGACGAAAAAGTTCAGCTTGCCAATGTGATCCTTGATGAGTGCGACAAATATGGTTATGACCCTTTGTTCTTGATGGGGTTAATACTTACTGAATCATCATTCAGGCGCGGCCAAACTAGCTCGAAAGGCGCGCGAGGTTTGATGCAGATTATGCCGCTGGTCGGGCGAGACCTTGCTGAGGAGAGTAATGTCGAGTGGGCTAGCAACGAGACTTTGTTTGATTTCGAGGCGAATATCAAAATAGGAACCTTACATTTATTCAAGCAGATTTTGAAATTTGAATCTGTCGATAAAGGCTTGATTGCGTATAATCACGGTGAGACCGCTTTGCGGCGACATATCCGTAAGAAGGGACCATTGCCGCGCAACTATCTCAAGAAAGTTATTAGCAAGTATCAGCAACTCAAAGAACGCTATGACGAGTTATCATAGACTATTGGTCATTTGACATCGATCTGTAGCGCAATCACAATATCAATTGCATTATCTACATGGCGAAACCCTAGGAAGTTTATCATATGAAGCAACGCTTGTTTCGGTTTTCTGTAGCCTTTGGTCTCATGTTCGCAGTCTTCGTGAGCCTAACTCTCACATCTTGTGGGGGATCTGGTGGGGGAGGTGTCTTGTCTGTCGAAGAGCAGTATTCGAGGGCCTCGACACTTTATGAAAAGAACAAGTTTCTTGAATCCTCTGAAGAGTTTCAAAAAGTAATCTATAACTATCCTGGTGAAACCATAGTTGACACAGCGCAGTATTATTTGGCTCTGTCCTACATGTATGACGAGCAATTCCAACTTGCAGCTGTCGAGTTTGATCGGCTAGTGAGAAGCTACCCGCGCTCTCCTTTTGTAACAGAGAGCCACTATCGAATAGGTTACTGCTATTTCCACTCAGCTCCGAAGCATTACGGTCTAGATCAAACCGAGCTGGTGCGATCTATCAAACTTATTGAGAGTTTCATCCTTGATTTCCCTGAGTCAGAGTGGGTAGCGGAGGCCCGTCAGACTTTGGTTGGGGCAAACACTCGCCTATCTGCGAAAGATTACAAAGCCGCAGTGCAGTATACGAGAATCAGAGCATGGGAATCTGCTCTGATCTATTTTCAACGTGTAATCGATCTGCATCCAACCAGTGAGCATGCTGGTCCTTCATTGTTGGGCAAGGGCGAAGCGTTATATAAATCACACAAGTGGGATGATGCGGCGCTGGCTCTGAATAGTTTTGTTGCTCTGTACCCAGGAAGTGACCAGATGAAGCATGCTCGCAAATTGTTGGCCAAAGTTGAACACGATCGTCCTGCTCAGCCAATCGAGTCAGCGGACTCATCGGAATCCTCGGATTCCACGGATTCCACGGACTCAACGAAAACTGAATCTATTCAGTCTAATCAATAAGGGGCTCATTAGTGAGCCGCTATGATTTTTCTCCAGAGCCCGGCAGTCGCTGGGCTCTCTTTGGTGGAATTTTCGACCCACCGCACAATGGGCATTTGGCTTTAGCGCTTAGCGCCCTTGAACATGGCGATGTCGATAGTGTTGCCTTTCTAGTCTCTGCGGTTCCGCCGCATAAGGAACAGCCCAAAACCTCATTTTCTGACCGAGCCTCGTTGGTTGGCGCACATGTTTCAGAGAATTCACATTTCAGGATCTGTGACATCGAGAATGAATTGTCGCCTCCAGGATATACCATACATGTGATAGAGAAATTGCAGGAGTGTTTCCCCGGTGTTGAGTTTAGTGTTATCATAGGTTCGGACAACCTTGCGATTCTTGAGAAGTGGCATCAGGTTGATCGGCTTCGTGAGAAAGTGACCATGCTTGTTGCAGGTCGCGCTGGGGTAAGCGCTACGATTCCTGAGAAATGGAGAGAGAGAGTGAGATTTATCCCACTTGCCCCATACTCGGTTTCTTCCACAGAGATTCGACAGAAGGTATCTGATGGTGAGTCAATCGAGGGGCTAACAAGCAGTGGAGTAATTGAGTATATTCGGGATCACGACTTATATAGAAAACAGTTATGAGCGATAAACAAATAGATATGTTATTCGGAGATGGCGTAAAAGACGCCGCACCGAGCAAGAGCGCTACGGCAAAGGGCAAAGTCCCTGCTAAGGCGCGAGCTAAGAAGCCAAGCGGTGACTCAAGCAAGGTCTCTGGTAAGACGTCACGAAAGACTCTTTATTTGATAGATGGTTCTGCGCTGATCTATCGTGGTTTCTTTGCATTCATCAGAAACCCACTGATCAATTCACGAGGTGAGGATACGTCAGCCTCGTTTGGGTTCACGGGTTCGCTCATGAGGATTCTGCGCGAGGAGAAGCCTGATTACCTTGCTGCAATATTTGATACAAAAGCTCCGACGTTTCGCCACAAGATGTATTCTGAATACAAGTCTACACGAGCTAAAATGCCCGATGAATTAGTTGCGCAGTTGCCTCGGATACAGGAGGTCGTGAGCGCTTTTGATATTCCATCGTTTGCCCAAGAGGGTTATGAGGCGGATGATATTATTGGAGCATTGGCCCGAAAGGGTGAAGAGGCTGGACTTGATGTCTGGCTGGTCAGCGGCGATAAAGATTTCTGCCAGTTGGTGACCGATCACGTAAAGATATACAACAGCAAGAAAGCTTCTGAAAGTCCAGAGAGACTGGACCGCGAGGGAGTTATGAAGAAGATGGGTGTGTACCCTGAGCGAATAATTGATCTTCTCGCTCTCATGGGTGACAGTTCTGACAATGTGCCTGGAGTACCAGGTGTTGGACCCAAAACAGCGATCGCCTTGCTGGAACAATTCGGGTCACTTGATGAGACATTGGCGCGGACTGCTGAGATTAAGGCTAAAGGTGTGCGCGCCAAAGTTTCAGATAACATCGACAAAGCAAAACTAAGCCGTGAGCTAGTGACGATTGACCTCGATACCCCGACAGAGCTAGACCTCGAGGCGCTACAGGTTAACGCCCCAGATCAAGACAAGCTTCGAGCTCTTTTCACTGAGCTAGAATTCAACGGCTACCTCAAAGATTTGACTCCCGCTCCAGTGATTCCTGGCAATGTCGCTAATAGTAACGATGACAATGAAAAGAGCTCTGTTGACTACAAACTGGTCAAAACTATCGATGAGCTTAAAGCGCTTGTTGATCAGTGGCTTATTCTCAAAGAAATAGCAGTTGACACTGAGACAACATCGCTGAATCAACTGACAGCTGAGTTGGTGGGAGTTTCTGTGTGTCCTCGCGCTGGTGAGTCCTATTACATTCCGATTAGTCATACAGAGTTAGATAAGAACCTACCGAGAGATGCTGCGCTAACTGAATTGAAGCGAGTTCTTGAGATTGATTTTGTAAAGAAGACTGGGCAGAATATTAAGTATGATATGCACATTTTTGCCAATGTGGGTGTGATGTTGCGCGGAGTCGATTTTGACACGATGCTTGCTGCATACACAATTGAACCATCAATCCGCAGGTTTTCGCTTGATGCTCTGGCATCTGATCGACTAGGTTATCAGATGCAATCTATCAGCGAGCTGATCGGCTCAGGCAAGAAACAGAAATCTTTTGCCGAGGTCCCTGTCGATGATGCTGTGTTCTATGCTTGTGAGGACGCAGATTATACATATCGCCTACGTGGTGTTCTCGAACCAGAAATTGCGCGGCTCAACCTTGGAAGATTGTTCAATGATATTGAGTGTCCTCTGATTGAATCTCTCTTGGCAATGGAGCGCGAAGGTGTGATGATTGATAGAGCCTTCTTGGAAGCGATGTCCCTCGAGTTGGACAAGGAGATAGATGCTGGTCAGAGAGAAATCTTTAAAGAAGTTGGCAAAGAATTCAACCTCAACTCACCGCAACAATTATCGACGGTTCTCTTTGATGATCTCGGGCTACCCACCAAGGGGAAGACCGCCAAGAAGACAGGTTATTCAACCGATGTGCGGGTTCTCGAGGAACTTGCATCACTTCATTCTGTCCCGCAGATGGTTCTGCAGTACCGTCAGTTAAGCAAACTCAAAAGTACGTATGTCGATGCGCTTCCCAAGCTGATCAATGAGAAGACTGGTAGAGTGCACACTACATTCAACCAGACGATAGCCGCGACTGGCAGGCTGAGTTCTACCGACCCGAACCTCCAAAATATTCCGATTCGTACAGAACAAGGCGCGCAGATTCGCAAAGCGTTCATTCCACGAGACGAAAACTACAAACTCTTAACTGCTGATTACTCACAGGTTGAACTACGGATTCTTGCGCATGTCTCAGAAGATGAGGGCTTGATCAAGGCTTTCACCAGTGGTGAGGATATTCATACGCGCACTGCGGCTGAGGTGTTTAATGTTGAACTTGATTCTGTGACAGATGAGCAACGTCGTGTAGCTAAGACTGCGAATTTCGCGGTGATCTATGGTGTTAGCGCATATGGGTTGTCACAGCAGAGTGATATGGATGTCTCCGAGGCTAAGGAGTTTATAGAGACTTACTTTGCACGCTATCCTGGAATCAAGAAGTTCATTGATAATACGGTCGGGTTTGCTCAAGAGCACGGCTATGTGGAGACGCTAACTGGCCGACGCCGTAGTATACCTGATATTAATAGTAGCAACTTTCAGGTGCGCCAATTTGCTGAGCGTGTGGCGACCAACACTCCGATTCAAGGAGCGGCGGCGGACTTGATCAAGATTGCAATGATTAGAATCTATGATCGCATCAAAGAGATGAAATCAAAGATGATCTTGCAGGTTCACGATGAACTGGTTTTTGATGTTCACAATGATGAGCTTGATGAACTCAAAGAGATCGTAGTCACTGAGATGGAAGGCGCATTAGAGTTGAGTGTTCCGCTGGTTGTCGATGTTGGAGTTGGAGCAAACTGGCTTGAGGCTAAGTAGGAGATAACGCTGATGCTTGTTGGAGTCACAGGTCAAATCGGAGCTGGCAAAAGCGCAGTTTGCGAGCAGTTTGAGCGGCTTGGTGGAGAGCTGATTGACGCTGATATTGTTGGTAAGCAAGTGACTGGTTCACCCGCAGTACTGAAACGCTTAGTAAAAGAATTCGGACCGAAGATTCAAACCAGCTCGCAAAAGCTCAAACCAAAAGCGCTTGGCGAAGTAGTCTTCAATGACAATTCAGGTGAGGCTCTTGAGATTCTCAATAGTATAGTCCAACCAAAGCTCACCGCTGAACTGCGGCGCAAAATCAAAGGACTGTTAAGACAATCTCCCGACACACCAATAATCCTTGATGCGGCGATCTTACCGCAATGGGATATGATTGATGATTGTGATTTAGTTATTACGGTGATTGCTACGAAGGATGTGCGCCTAGGCAGGCTTCAAAAGCGAGGTATGAGCCGCGCTACTGCCAAATCGAGGATGAGCAAACAACTGACTCAGCTCCAGTATATGGAATCCGCTGATCTCGTCATCCATAACAATTCCAGTGAACGAGAGCTGATTGGCCGCGCTCAGAGAATCTGGCGCAAGAATATCTTGCAGTTGAGTGGATTCTGAGCTATCAAAAGCTCATGATAACTGCCGTCATCCATCGCAATCTAACCGATCTCAATTCCGAGCCTCATTATCTCGCCGAGCGCAAAACCCAAGCGCTGTTTGGCGAAACCGTAACGATTCTTGAAGAGCGCGCTGGCTACCTGTTGGTTGAGCAGTCTGATGGTTATGAAGGCTGGGCGGCTCACGGCGCGCTGACTGAGATAGCTGATAATTCTAGTGAGAATGAGCAAGTGTTACTGGTGACTGATCCTGTGACCGCTGTCTATGACGAATCCGGTGAGCAGGCGCCTCCGTACTTTTTGACTTACGGCTCAGTTGTTAAGCCTACACATCAGGCGAATCGGAGTGATCCTGAAGGTGAGTTGACTGAGATAGAAAACCCACAACGTGGGTCGCTCTGGATTGAATCAGTGGCTATCTCTCCGAAGCTTGAATCGAAGTCATTTGAACATACAGTTCTAGCGGATTCTATTCTGAATGCCACTCGTGAGTTTCTTGGAGTTCCGTATTTGTGGGGAGGGCGATCAGCTCTTGGGCTGGATTGTAGCGCACTAGCGCAGCTTGTCTATGGATTCCATGGAATCACCCTACCACGAGATAGCTGTGATCAGCGCGGAATTGGCCAGGAGGTCTCTCGCACTGATTTGCAACCCGCTGACCTAGTTTTCTCAGAGGGACATATTGTGATCTATCTCGGAGATAGCGCGTTCATTCACGCATCGCTGGGAGAGGGTGGAGTGGCGATAAATTCCTATGACCCGACTTCTACAGTTTATCGCGCTGACCTCGATCGCGATTACTTGATCGCGCGGAGGTTATTCTAATGCGGCGCTATATCACTACCACGATCATAACAACGATCTTCATCTTTACGGTCATTTCGATGTTCGCAAGTTCGGCTTATGCCAGAACAAACGATTCCGTAATACAGGTGACATATCCTCACGCAGGTCAGAGAATTGGCGCTGTTGATTCAACATTTATCATTGGTTCAGCTCCAGCGGGGTGGAGTGTTACAGTGAATGGCTTCTCCGCTACAACTCATCAGGATGGTGGCTGGCTTGCCTATGTGCCGCTCAGAGGTGGGGATTTTGTTTTTGACATTGTGGCGTTCACCGATTCTGAAAGAAGTTCGCTTCAGCTACCAGTTGTTGTCCCTGCCAGGCCAGAAGCAGATAGAGTGAAATCTCTTACAATCTACAAGAACCAGCGCCTGCCATTATTGTCAACTAGTATTGCTTCTGGTTCAACTGTCAATCTTCAATTCAGAGGAACTCCGGGATGTCTGGCTTGGGCTGAGATTCCTGGTGTCATCGATTCGATTGAAATGACTGAATCCGAGGGTTTACCAGCGCCATTCTATGGCGCATCTGTATTTGAAGATTCATCATCTACAGATGTGCCACGTATACTTGGAGTGT